>NZ_JADOUV010000008.1:0-235138 GCF_015751715.1 Arthrobacter sp. CAN_A6 | reverse complement strand
AAGCCCTCGGAAAACTGACCCCGATCGAATTTGAGACAATCAACAACATGGCGCTAGCCGCCTAAAAACTATCAACCCCACGAGTCAACCAAACCGTGGGCAGTCCCCTGTGTGCCACCGATGTACATGACAGTACGTAGGTCGCGGACACGGTTCATGAGACACGAGGCACCGTTCTGAGCGCCCGGGTTGCTAGCCGTTCAATGGACGGTCGTTCATGCACTTCTCCAGCTGTTCGATTGGATCGACTTCGGGCAGCAGCTTGATGTACTTCTGGGGTACCTGTGCGGGCCTTTTCACCGAGCGGGGTAGACCAGCACTGCTGGCTGCAGCGTCGACCTTCGTCAGGCGGAGCTGAAGCATGAGCGGTCAGAGACCGTCTTATGGGCAGAGTTCGAGGCTGGGCGCGGGGTCAGCCGAGTTCGTAGAGGATGTCGGCGTCGTCGGGCAGTCCGTCGAAGATGCTCAGGTCGGAGGTGATGTCGCCGATCTTGGTGAGCTGTCCTGGGGAGCTGGTGAGCTCAAAGATCAGGGCTACTTCATCTTTAGGTGCGTAGTAGACGACGTCGCCTGGCTGGACGTCTTCGTAGAACGGACCGGTTTCGGTCAGTGGTGCGGCGGTGGCGCCGAAGTATTCAATGTCGATGTTCCGCACTGAGGGGATCGTCATTGGAAGGGCAGCGACGAGATCCTGTGCGGCGGCTGACTCGTTGAGAGTGGCCGTGATGGTGGTGTCGTCAATGGTGATCGTGATGGCCGTGCTGCCAGCTGATGGGGTTGCGCTGCTGTCGGTAGGAACTTCGGTGGTATTGGGTGCCGCAGAAGTTGCGGTCGGTGTGGCGGAGGGTTCTGATGCAGTGCCGGAAGAGCATCCGGCAAGTATGAGGGCCGTGGTGGCGCCAAGGATGAGGGCAAGTGTCTTTCTCATGTGTCGTGGTCTTTCGTTTTCGTGGTGGATACGCGCGTGGGGTGTTAAGGCGCGAGGGTGTTACGGCAAGGGGCTTTATACGGTGCGGTCGATGATGGACATGTTGACTGCGTCCATGCGTTCTCCGACGACAGTGAGCAAGGCGAGCTGCTCGTTCATGCTGCTGAGGTCGGTGGCGGTAAGTTCGATGTCGAGGGCGCCGAAGTTCTCGGCGAGGTGGCTGGTGTTGCGGGTTCCGGGGATCGGGACGATCCATGGCTTTTGTGCCAGCAGCCAAGCGAGGGCGATCTGGGAAGCGGTCGCGTTCTTCTGGTCGGCAACGCGATTGAGAACCTCGACGAAAGGCATGTTCGCAGTCAGGTTTCCGGCAGTGAAGCGCGGGAAACCGGATCGGATGTCGTCCGCGGGGTCAAAGCGGGTGGCGGGGTTAATTTTGCCGGTGAGGAACCCGGCGCCGACAGGTGACCACGGAACGAAACCGATACCAAGGTCCTCGCATGCATCCAGGACACCGTTTGATTCAACATCGCGGGTCCAAATGGAGTACTCGCTTTGTACGGCGGCCACGGGGTGGACGGCGTGGGCGCGGCGGATGGTTGCGGCGCTTGCTTCGGAGAGGCCGAAATGCAGGACTTTGCCCTCATTGACGAGCTCTTTGATTGTGCCCGCGACCTCCTCGATGGGGACGTTGGGGTCGACGCGGTGCTGGTAGTAGAGATCGATGCGGTCGGTTTGCAGACGTTGCAGGGACTGCTCGATGACGGTCCGGATGTGGTCGGGGCGGCTGAGCGGCGCGCCGGTTCCGGCGACGTCGAACCCGAACTTGCTGGCGATGGTGACTTCGTCGCGGAAGGGGCGTACCGCCTGGCCTACGAGTTCTTCGCTGGTGTAGGGACCGTAGACCTCGGCCGTATCGAAGAAGGTGACGCCGCGTTCGTGGGCGGCGCGCAGTGCTGCGATGCCTTGGTCGATGGGGGCGGCCGGGCCGTAGTTGGCGCTGATCGCCATCGCCCCGGCGCCCATCTCGGAAACACTCAGGGCGCCCAGATTACGTGTACGCATTGACGTCGGGTTCGCTGAAACAGGAGCAGCAGGAGCAGCAGGAGCAGCGGGTGAGGCGGCGCGCGTGGCGGTGGTGACGCCGAGTACGGGCACGGCAACAAGGCCCGCGCCAAGTACTGCGGCGCCGAACTCGCGGCGGTTGATTCCTCGGCGGGGAGTGGTGTCGGTCATCGTTTGTTATCCGTCCTAATTGGGTGGTTCGGCCTCAGGGCCGGGTGAGAGTAGCGGGTGAGTGGGGAGCGGCGAGAACAATCTCGGGGGTTCTGATAGCTCGCCGGGGCAGGATCGTTCCGGGGCGCAGCCGAATGTGCTCACCTGTCGAACTGCTGAATGGGGTGGGGCTTTGTCCGCGTCGTGCCTGCGGGTGGTCCGTCACTGGTAGTCCGCTGCACGACTTCTTACTGTTGTGCGGCGTGGATGATCGGACGGAGGGTCGTGGCGATGATGATCGATCCCGCGACGAAGACCAGGGCGACCAAGGGGATGGCCGCGACGCCGAGGAAGTCAAGGGTGATGCCGCCGACGGTGGAGCCGGTGGCGAAACCGGCTTGCGCGAGAAGGACGCCGATGCTGGTCGCCATCTCCGGTGCGCGGCGCCCGGTGAGAAGAATGCTCTGCTGGTAGGCGACCACGGCCGCGGCTATGCCAGTTCCCCACAGAGCGACAGCGATTAGCACGACGACGAGGTTTCCGTTGCTCAGGAAAAGAAACGCGAGACCCACAGCGACGGTGACCGGCGCTGCGATGAGGGCGGCGAACACGGACTTGTTCGACACGCGGCTGATGAGGATGGTACCGACGAGACCGCCGATGCCGATGAGGAACAAGGTGACGCTGGTGATGTAGGTGGGGACGCCGAGGTTCTCGAGGTAGGCGTCGATGTAGGTGAGGATGACGAAGTGGGCGAGCATCACCAGTGCCCAGCCGATCGCGACACGCAGCACGCCCGGAAGCCGAGCGGTTTCCATCAGTGTGAGGCTTTTCTGCACTTTTACGTGTACGGCCGGGACGATGAATGACATCAAGATTCCCGCGATGAGGGCCAGTACGGCAGCCGCCAGGAACGTGATCCGCCAGCCGAACGCGTTGCCCGCCAGAGATGCGATGGGGGCGCCGAGGGCGGTGCCCAGGCTGGTGGCGGCGAAGATGACAGTGATCGCCTTACCCGCGTGCTGGGGTCCGGCGATACGGATAGCGACGGCGGGAAAGAGGGTGCAGATTAGGGCGTAGCAGGCGCCGCCGAGAAACCGTCCGGCATCAGCGGCGAACAGGTTCGGTGCCGCCGCGACGACCAGGTTGCTGATCACGAACACGATCATGACCACGTTCAGTGCCGTGCGGCGGGAGAAGCGGATCGCGATCGCGGTCAGCGGCAGAACGAGGATCGCGTTGCCGAGAGCGTAGAACGTGGTCAGGGTGCCCGCGCCGGCGGCGGTGACGTCGAGGTCGGCGGCGATGTCGCTGAGTAGTCCGGCGGGGCTGAGTTCGATGGCGACACCGAGGAACCAGGCGAATCCAAGGATCAGTATCGGGGCCCAAGGGAACCGGGTGGTGACGACAGGTGTCGCCTCAAGTTCCATGGTCTTTGTCATTGGGCTTTTTCCGATTCTTTGGTGAGAGGTGCGGTGGTGGTGAGGATGGTCCAACGGGTAGCGGGCGTCCCGGTGCCTGCCAGAGGTGCGGGCGTCTGCCGACGATGACGACAGGTTCGATGGCGGGTCTGATGGTGGCCGCGCATCAGCTCGCAAGCAGCAGGCGTGTTACGTAATTAAGGCCCTAGATCATTCGCTGGGTGTGATGCGGACGGAGGCCGATTTAGGTGCGGCGCCCTGCATGATCGGTACGGCGGAGCTGCCGGGGTATTTGGCCTCGTAGGCGGCGTCGATCGCGGCCTCGTCCGTGGTACCGGCCGCTGCGAAATGTGCCTCGTAGTACTGGCCGTTGACGCGGATACGGCCGGCTTTTTGAGTAATTGCCGCTTGGTACCAGCGCGAATCCTGGCCGTTGGCGGCGCGGACGTAGACCGTGTCGCCGACGATAAGCGCCCAGGTCTGGGTGGGAGTGCAGTAGGTGGTGCCGTCCTCGCGGAACGGAGAGACGAAGAGATCCTCGTTCTTCGCGATCGCGCTGAGGACGTCGGGGCTGAAGGTGGACATGGTTGTTCTGCTTTCCAAATGGGTGAGGAGACCAAGTCGTGGCGGGGCGGATGCCTGCCACGCCTTGGTCCGCATCAGAGGGGAGGGTTTTAGAAAAGTTCGAGGATGGGCTGGTTGCTGGATTCGACGTAGCGTCGACGCATCCGCACGCCGAACGGCCCGTAGGGGTAGTCGTTCGGGGTCGGGGCGCTGACCATTTCCAGCTGCGCGGTCGCTTCATCGCCGAGGTCGAGGTCGGCCGTAACTAGGTTCTCTTCGAGTTGCTCGAGGGTGCGGGCGCCGATGATCGGTGCGACGACACCGGGACGGTTGCCGATCCAGCTGTAGGCGACCTGGGCGGGGGTTGCTCCGAGATTCTTCGCGACCGAACGGACAGTCTCGAGGGTGTCCCAGTTCTGGTTCTTGGCGGCGAACGCGCCGAAGATGTGCTCGTTCATGGGGTTGCCCGCGCCGGCGCGCGTGCCTTCTGCCCACGCTTCGCCCTTGTGGTACTTGCCGCTGAGGAATCCGGCGGCCAGCGGAGACCAGGGGAGCAGTCCGATGTTGTTGTAGAGGGCAGCGGGGATGATCTCGAACTCGATCTCCCGATCGATAAGGCTGTACTGCGGCTGCAATGTCACCGGCAGTTGCAGGCCCATGGCCTTCGCGGTGGACACGGCGAGCTGCAGCTGCCAACCGGTGAAGTTCGACAGGCCAATGTAGGTGATCTTGCCGGCGTGCACGGCGTCGTCGAGGAACCCGAGGGTCTCCTCGATCGGGGTCAGCGGGTCCCAGCCGTGCAGCTGATACAGGTCGATGTTCTCGCGGCCGAGACGGGCCAGCGACGCGTCGACAGCGCGGGAGAGGTTGCGGCGGGAGGACCCGTTCTCATTGGTGTCCAGCCCGGTGCCATAGCGGCCCTTCGTAGCGAGGACGACCCGGTTGGTGACATCAGCGGGGCGGCTGGCGAACCAGCGGCCGAGCAGCTCCTCGGAGGCGCCGGCGCCGTAGACGTTGGAGGAATCCAGGAGGTTGCCGTCAGCTTCGACGAACCGGTCGAGGATCGCGAACGCTTCAGCTTCCTTGGTTTCGGTGCCAAAGCCCATCGTGCCCAGGGCGAGGTTGGAGACGCTGATGCCGGTTCCGGTGAGGGTGCGGTACTTCATGTGATGGTGTCCGTTCTGGTCTCGGGGGTTTCTGGTGTCGGGTGTTCTAGGCCTGGGAGGTGGGCATGGCCCACAGCTCGGCCATGGAGGATCGGGCTGGACGGGTCACCATGAACGCGATGCTCTCGGCAATATCTACCGGCTGCAGCGGCACGGGGATCGCCGCGCCGTCCGAGGCGGCCAAGTCGTCCTGGACCTTCTGGCTGTTCTGCGAGACGAGCTCTGTGGCGACCGCTCCGGGCTCGAGCACTCCGACGCGGACCTGCAGCTTGGTGACTTCCTGTCGGAGTGCTTCGGTGAAGCCGTTCACCCCGAACTTGGTCATGTTGTACGCGGCGAAGTTAGCCCACGCCTGGCGTCCGGCGATCGAGGAAATGTTGACGATGTCCGCGACGCCGCGCAGGTCGTCCTTGGCGGACGTGAGCAGGTGAGGCAGGGCGGCTTTGGTCATGTAGAGCAGGCCGTTCTGATTCACGGCGATCATCTGCTCCCACTCCTCCACGTCGGTGTCCACGACGTGTCCGAGCAGCATGAGCCCGGCGTTGTTGATCAGGATGTCGAGGCGGCCGAACCGCTCGACGACGCTCTGAATGGCCTGCTCGGCCTGGGCGCGGTCGGTGATGTCCGCAGCGACGGCGAAAGCGGCGCCGCCGACGGTCTCGATCTCGGTCACGAGGGTGTCGAGGCGGTCCTTGCGGCGGGCGACGACGGCGACGGTCGCGCCGTGAGTGGCGAGTTCCTTCGCGGTCGCCTCGCCGATCCCGCTGCTGGCGCCGGTGACGATCGCGACGGTTCCGGTCAACTTCAAAGCCATGAGGTGTGTGTCCTTTGCTGGTGATCTGGTGATCTGGTGCCGCGGGTCAGCGCGGCGGGATGGTGCGGGTCAGTTCGGGTTGGATCAGCTCTCGTAGTTGAGGGAGGCCGACAGCTCGCGGTGGGCGTCGATCTGCCCCTGGATGACGGCGAGGTTCTGCTCGACGCCGCCCATGACATCGGCTCCCGCGAGGAAGCGCAGCGGCAGCTCCTCGGAGTCGGACAGGGTGACCAGTGCCTGGCCGAGTTTCTTCGGGTCGCCGCCCTGCTGGCCGTTCATGCTCGACCACACCGCGATGGTTTGCGCGGTGCGCTCGGAGTAGTCCTCGATGACCAGTTCGGGCCAGATGGTGGAGGAGCCCTCGACGAGCAGCTCGGTGCGGAAGAACCCGGGCTCTACTGCCATGGTCTTGATGCCGTAGGGCTCGACGTCGTAGCGGAGCGATTCCATCCAGCCCTCGAGGGCGAACTTCGACGGTGCGTAGGCGGCGCAGAACTCCTGGCCGAGAAGGCCGGCGGCGGAGGTGATCGTGATGACCTGGCCGGAGCGCTGCTTGCGCATGACCGGCAGGACGCTGCGCGTGACGTTCAGCGGACCGAAGAAGTTGGTTTCCATTTGCTTACGCAGCTGCTCGTCGCTGATGTTCTCGAAGTAGCCGGCGTAGAAGTTGCCGGCGTTGTTGACGAGCACATCGATGCGACCGAACCGGTCGACGGCTGCCTGGGCTGCGGTCTGCGCAGCGGCGGGGTCTGTGATGTCGAGCGACACGGCGAGCAGGTTCTCGTGCTCACCGATCGCGGCGAGCACCTTGTCGGCGTTGCGGCCGGTGGCGACGACCTTGTGGCCGGCGGAGAGAGCGGACTGGGCGATGTCGATGCCAAGGCCCCGACCCGCACCGGTGATGAACCAAACGTTACTGTCAGCCATGATCTGCCTTACTGTCGTGCGAGCCGGCAGTCGCGCCGGCCCTGATGGGGTGATAAATCCAGTCAGCGACTTCCGCGACGCGTGAGGCAGTCACTACCTATCCGGTTAACACTGGGGACCCCCTAAGGGCGAGCTGCAGGCGTACATTCGAAGACATGGACACCCCGAACGACATCCGCGAGTTCCTGACCAGCAGACGCGCCAGGCTCACCCCCGAACAAGTCGGCATGCCCGACTTCGGTGGACGCCGCCGAGTGCCAGGTCTGCGCCGCGAGGAAGTTGCCCTCGTCGCCGGGATGAGTGTCGAGTACTACGTCAGACTCGAGCGAGGCAACGCCAAAGGCGTCTCCGAGGCCGTGCTCGAGGGCATCAGCCGCGCGCTACAACTCGACGACGCTGAACGCACCCACCTGTACGACCTCGTGCGAACCGCCAACGAAGGCGAGCACCCCCGGCGCCGCCGCGGTGTCACCCGCCCCCAGCAGATCCGCCCCGGCCTTCAGCAACTCATCGACACCATGACCGACGTGCCCGTGTTCATCCAGAACGGCCGCCTCGACATCCTTGCCACCAACAAGCTCGGCTACGGCGTGTTCTCCGAGCTCTACGTTCAGCCCCAGCGACCGGCCAACTTCGGCCGTTTCGTCTTCCTCGATTCCCGCGCCGACGCCTTCTACCGGGACTGGGACGACGCCGCTTACGCCACCGTTGCGCTCCTCCGCGCCGAAGCAGGCCGCTCTTCCCACGACCGGATCCTCAGTGACCTCATCGGCGAACTCTCCACCCGCAGCGAACCCTTCCGAACACTCTGGGCATCCCACGACGTCCGCGAACACCGCACCGGTATCAAACTCATCACCCACCCGATCGTCGGAGACCTCGACCTCCACTTCGAAGCCATGGACCTCTCCGCTGACCGCGGCCTTCAACTCATCGCCTACAGCGCCCCTCCCGGCTCCCACACCGTCGACGCCCTGAAACTCCTCGCCAGCTGGACCGCGACCAGCGACACGGCTAGACAACGCGAAGCCACCCCCACAGACTCCTAACCTGCAGAACCAAAAAGCCTCAGTCACCTCATCCGATCGTCCATACCGCTAGCGCAGTTGGAGCAGCTTGGATAACCCAGACTCTGACCATCCGCTGAGGATTCCCCTACGGGCACTCCCGCAGGCCGCAGCGTCGACACCCCGCCACTTCCTTGAAAAAAACCCGCCATTTCCAGTGAAATTCTGTGGATCGCAGGGCTATGTGGCCGTCCTTTCGCACCGCTATTTGGCGTATCGAACGAACCTGGTTGCGCCGAGCCCGCCCTGTGCGCAGCAGAGGATGCGTGGCTCGGCTGCAGCTAAATCGGTATACGCTGTGGATGTTGCCGACCGAAGGAATCCCCCGTGTCTCCCCACAACGAGCACTCCTCTCAGGAGCACATTCCCGGCCCGGATGAGCCGACCGTCCCAGAGCTCGCGGTTAACGAGACCATCGCGCCGCGTCCGGAGGAAGAAATCGCCGACGTCCTGCGGGCGAAACCAGACGTCGAAGACCACAGCCAGCATCCCGAGTGACGACACTCGGGCATCGGGTGCGAAAGTGACCCGGGTTGAGGCGCCGCGTCCCCTCCAGTGATGTTCCGACCTGGCACGGGCGCTCCCAGCGGCACTTGCTTAGCCTCGATCCACCCTTGACGGGCTGGGTCTGCGCCGAGTCACCCATACGTCGTCGGCAACGGATCGGGAGGACGCAACCGCCCTGCGGATCCATGCCGTCGTCTCCGCGGTGCGGACTGCACGCCCACTGCCCGTAAGAAGGATCCCTAATCGACCGGTCGCTCGTGCAGGGCGATATTCAGCTGGCGGAGCCAGGACGGATACAGACTCCGCAATGGTCCGCCGAAGAGAGTCGCGGCACATCGGTCTCGGACACGAGCCACGGAATACGGCGTGCCGTCCTGCGCGCGGTTACTTCCAGGTGTTTTATGGACGGTCGTGCGCGGAACGGCCGGATGGGTAGTGGCGTCCCGGGGTGAGATACACAGTGAGGATGGACCAGCGGGCATGTGTCCCCTGTACTCCTATGAGTCTGGGACGTTTCCTGTCGTCTTATAGTCACGGCAATTGTCGGATGCGGATCTGGACGATCTGTTGCCGTCTACACAACGTGAAAAGCTAAGCCTTGGCAGTTCGACGAATTGCACTCAGTGGACCGCGGACTGGACGAGCACCGGGCAGTGGGACAGTCCGTTCCGCTGTTAGTTGCCACAGAGCCCTTACGCCAGCGTGTCGTAGAATCGTTGAGGGGGCCCGTCTGCACGCTATCCGAAGGCTTCCATGCACACCGCGTCCCCCTCCGGTCCTGCTCGCGCGGGGTCCTGTCGAGAGGCAGCGTCCGAGAGGACGCGCGTCCGGCCGGACATTCAGGGCCTGCGTGCCCTGGCGGTCGTGGTGGTGGTGCTGGATCATCTGATTGGGTGGCCGAGCGGCGGCTTCATCGGCGTGGACATCTTCTTCGTCATCTCGGGCTTCCTCATTACGGGGCTTCTTCTCCGGGAGTACGAGAAGGCCGGGCGCATCTCCTTCGGTGACTTCTACCGGCGGCGTATCAAACGCATTATTCCGGCGTCGCTCGCCGCGATCGTGGCCACCCTCCTCGGGGCCTTCGCGATCTTCAGGCCCTCCCGCTTCCTTGAGACGGCGCAGGATGGCGCGGTAGCGGCGCTGTTCGGCGCCAACTGGCGCTTCGCAGCCGGTGGCACCGACTACTTCCGGGCGAACGTACCGGTCTCTCCCCTGCAGCACTTCTGGTCCCTGTCCGTTGAGGAGCAGTTCTACTTCGTGTGGCCAGCCGTCATGCTCCTGGTGCTGGCACTGGTGGCGAAGCACCCGAACGGTGGCCGCGCGCGGGCCCGGCTCTGCGCCGGACTAATGATCGGACTGATCTCCGCGGCATCCTTCGCCTGGGCTTTCTGGGAAACGCAGACGTCACCTACCCAGGCCTACTTCTCCACGTTCTCCCGCGCCTGGGAACTCGGCGCCGGTGCGGCTCTGGCCTGCGCCGCACCGCTGTGCAGCCGACTCGCTGCGAGGGTACGTCCGCTGCTGGCTTGGCTGGGCATCGGACTGATGGTGGCCGGGCTGTTCGTCGTCGACTCTTCCTCGGGTTTCCCGGCACCGTGGGCACTTCTCCCTGTCCTCGGTGCGGTCCTCGTGATCCTGGCCGGCACCGGTACGGAAAGACACCCGTTCCTGCTGCCCCTCACCAATCCCGTGAGCGGTTACCTCGGCAACATCTCCTACTCGCTGTACCTCTGGCACTTCCCGGTGATCATCATTGGCGGCGCCGTGTTCCTCGACCGGGGTCCCTTGTTCTACCTGGGCTGCGCTGCAGCGATGTTCCTCCTCGCGGTGTTCTCCTACCACCTCATCGAGGACCCCGTCCGCAGGTCCTCCTGGCTCTCCGGGCGAAGAGTAGGGGCCGAGGGAACGACGACGACGCCGGACAGGAAGGCAGCCCGAAAAGCGGCGCGGGGGGCCGGCTTCCAGCGGGCCGCCATAGCTGCCAGCGTCACGGCCGTCCTGGTGACAATAGCGGTCCCCCTCGTGCCAGAGCACGCCCGGGCCATCGAGCTGAGCGGCACAGACGCGCCCGGCGTGTCGAATGAGACGGCCATATTGCAGGAGCAGATCCGCAGTGCGCTCGAAAAGGAGGACTGGCCGCAGCTAGAACCCAGTATGGACGAGGCGATGAAAGGCCCGCTGGCTCCCGGAGAGATTAGCGCCTGCGGCGGTACCGGACGCTTCGATATCAGCGAGTGCACGTGGGGTGACCCTAATGCCACCCGGCGCGCAGTGGTTGTCGGCGACTCGATCGCCATGTCCTGGGCGTCGACAGTGCGACACGTGTTCAGATCCGCAGATGGCTGGTCGGTCACCAGCCTCGCCTCGTCCGGCTGTACCTTCACCGACATCCTCGTGAAGAATCCTGCCCCGAAACTCGTGGCAGCGTGCGAAGGGCGGAAAGCGCAGGCTGTAGAGGCTATCACCAGACTCCGACCAGAGGTCGTGATCATCTCCAACACGTATGAGCCGCGAGTCCCCACGGGTCGAGACGAGCCAATGACCCCGGAGGAGTGGAAAGACAGCACACAAGAAATCGTGTCTCGCTTCAGCGATTCCGTGGGCTCCGTCGTATTCCTCTCACCACCACCCCTCACCACAGACATCCAAGAGTGCTACTCGAAGATCGCCAATCCATCCTTCTGCGCCGGACAGATCGACACCCAGTGGCACACCTTCGCTGCCGCCGAAGAAGAACTCGCCGCAGAACTCGGTGCTTTCTACCTGAGCCCGGAACTCTGGTTCTGCACTGAAAATTGGTGCCCAAGCTTCATCGGGAACACTCCCGTGATGCGGGACCTTGTCCACATGACGCCGCAGTTCCAAACCAAAGTGGCGCCCGCCTTGCGCAATGAGCTCGAAAACCACGCCATCCTCGGTTCCCGACAGTCCTCCCCAGAAAATCCGTAACCAACCACAAAAGCGGCCCCCACTCCACATACGACAACCCACACTGCACAACGAGCACACGATGCCAACCCATCACTGACTCACACTCATATCGCGCACTCATGCCGTAGAAATCCGCCCGGGCAGATGGAGCAGCAGACCTGTTCTACGTTCCGGTCATCATCGGCGTCCTGTACATGGGGCAATTAAATGTTGACATAGTCAAAGCTGGCCACTCTATGAGCCCCGAACTGTCTTACCTACCAATCCCACCTCTCAGGCTGTTGTTCAGTAGCGAGAGTGCGTCGAGCAGTTCACCAACCTGCGGACGTCAATGCCTGAGCTTGCCGGAGGCGCGCAAGAGCCCTTGTTCGTCCCGGGACCCGCCTCGTGGTGGAGACGGCGGCCTCGACGAGGCGCAACCTGCAGTCGAGCGAGTCGCTCGAGGCGATCGCGCAAAGAATGTCCACCGCACTGGTGTCCTCCCCGTGGATTGCGATGTCGAGGGCGGTGCGCAGCGGCGTGGTGACGGGGATACCAGCGACCAGGTTGACGTCGAACGGCCCCAACGCCACCTGGTGCATGGCGGCATTGCTGAAGAGGGGCAAGGAAGTAGTCCGGCGTCGGTGATCGGTCACCAGATTCAGCAGCAGGGGAGGGGGAGCACAGCCATAGATCCACGCAGCACACTGCCGGCCGAGAGCCACGCGGGGCCGCAGGCTCCGCGGCACCGAGCGTGCAGCACACTGGGCCCGAACTGTTGCGTCCTCCGGGAGATCGGTCCTCAGGTACGAACTTCCATAGATTCGGCGCACCAGTCCATCCAGCCTCATCGCCTGCAACTCCTCGGAGCTGAAAACTTCCCCCGCGTGAAAAAGCGCGCCGCCGGTGGAGGTGATCTCCACCTTGGAGGACGCTCCGGGCAGCGGAAGCATAGGCGGGGACGCTGAAGCGAGGCTGTCCAGGGGAGGCATTGCTCCAGCATCACCAACACGTAGCCAAAGGAAAAGCCTCCGCCCCCGGCATGTGGACAACCGGGAGCGGAGGCCTCGACGACGACGCGGCGCTGAAGCCCTAGGAGAAGTCCTGGGCCGAGCGCTGCAGCATCGTGAGCCATTGCTCACGGGCAGCAAGGGCTTCCTTGGCCGTGGTGATCCGCTTGGTGTCGCCGGCCCGTTCCGCTGCCGCAAGGTCTTCCTGAAGGGTCGCGATCGTTGCCTCGAGCTGGCTCAGGGCGCTGTTGGTGCGGGCCTTGGTCTCCGGATTGGTTTTCTGCCAGTGGGCGTCGTCAGCAGACTTCACGGCATCCTCGACCTGCCGCAGGCCGGCCTCGATCCGTCCCATGTCGGCGCGGGGAACCTTCCCTGCGTCCTCCCACCGGTCGCGGATGGATTGCAGGGCCTTCTTCGCTGCGGCGACGTCCCGAACAGGTACCAGCAGCTTGGCCTCCTTCAGGAGAGCTTCCTTCGTCGTGAGGTTGGACCCGTACTCTTCGTCCACCGCTTCGTTCGCTGTTTTACGCGCCTCGAAGAAGCGGTCCTGGGCTGCGCGGAAACGTGCCCAGAGGGCATCGTCGTCCTTGCGGCTGGCGCGCTTGGACGCCTTCCACTCGTCCATGAGCCGGCGGTACTCGGCCGCAGTGTGGCCCCAGTCCGTGGAGGTGGAGAGCTGCTCAGCCTTCGCGATCAGTGCTTCCTTGGCATGCTTAGCTTCGGCGTTGTCACTGTCCAGCTGGGAGAAGTAGGCGCGGCGGTGACGGTCGAAGACAGTGCGTGCCGAGCGGAACCTCTTCCACAGGGCGTCTTCGGTCCCGCGGCCGAGCCGGGGCCCGTTCTTCTGCGCAGCCTTCCACAGTTCGAACAGTTCGTTCATCCGGGTGCTGCTGACTTTCCACTGCACCGTTCCCGGGTCCCGGCCCGCAAGCTCTTCAGCCTCTGACACCAGGGCCTCACGCGCAGCGAGCTCCTTCGCCTTCACCTCGTCCTGAGCGGCACGCTCGGTCTTCTCGAGCTGGGTGATAGCTTCCACCAACGTGTCGATGCGGGCGACCAGCCCCACCACATCGCCGACCATCTTCCGCTCGCCGACCTGCGCGCGGAGGTGCTTGGCGGTCTTCTGCATATCGGAGGAGGGCGCCTTGGCCTGCACCCGCTGCTCGAGCAGGATCACCTGACTCGCGACGTCGTCGTACTTGCGCACGAAGTAGGCGAGCGCCTCCTCCCGCGTGGCGTCGGGGTACTGGCCTACCGGGTGTTCCTCGTCGTTGATCAGCAGGTAGACGTGGCCGTCATCCTCGACGCGGGCGAACTTGGCTGCTTCCTCGAGGGGTGTGCTGTGCGCCGGCGGTACGGCGATCGGCCGCTTCGACTTCCGGGACGGGCGCGGGGTCATCGCAGTGTGAAGCGGCGGGCGGGAGGACGCCGGCCGCGGAGCCGGAGCGGGGGTAGGGGGGGCTGGATCGTCGGCGCCTGACGCAGGTTCGACATCGGCCGGCGGCGTGGGAGCCACCGAAGAGTTCGGCACCGCGGAGGCTGCTTCGACCTCGGGAGCTGCTTCGGGTGCCCCTACCTCGGCTGCTTCGACCACGGGAGCTGCTTCGGGTGCCCCTACCTCGGCTGCTTCGACCACGGAAGCCGCCTCGGGTGCCTCGGTCTCCGGAGCTGCTTCGGGCGCTTCCGTCTGGGCTGCTTCTACTTCGGGGACCTCATGCGTCTGCCCGGCCTGGCCGTCCAGCGCTGTCTCCGTCGCTTCCGTTGCTGATTCTTCAACCGCTGACGCTTCCGGCTGAGCCGGCGTCTCCTCTTCTGTGGAGGTGCTGCCAGTGGTCATTTCGTCGGATTGCTGACTGTCTGTCACCGCTAAAAGTCTTTCGCTCGTCGGATGGGCGCGAACCGTGCCGCGGCCATTGTTTCAGGGCTGATGAGTCTATCGTTCCGGAGTCCATCGAAACCCCCGGCGGCGATGCACCCCTTTCCACCGCCGTTGGCGATGGTTCCAGGTACTCCAGCCCTGAGGCTACTTTACCCATGATGGTCTTCCCGCCGGTCTTCCGTTTCGCCCGCAGGGTTTCAGACCCTAAAATGAATGCCGCGCACCCCAGTTCCTCGACAGGAGACCATTCATGGCACGTAAGGCTTCATTGTCCGGCTTCCCGGAATGGCTTCCCGAGGAACGGTTGGTGGAACTGCACGTGCTGGACACGCTTCGTGGCGTCTTCGAGCTTCACGGCTTCTCGAGCATCGAGACGAGGGCTGTCGAGACCGTGGAGCAGCTGCTGCGGAAGGGTGACATCGACAAGGAGGTGTACGCCGTCTCGCGTCTCCAGGCCGAGGAAGCATCACCCTCCGAAGGGGGCCTCGCCCTGCACTACGACCTCACTGTGCCGTTCGCGCGCTACGTGGTCGAGAACGCGGGCCACCTCGCCTTTCCGTTCCGCAGGTACCAGATCCAGAAGTGCTGGCGCGGCGAGCGGCCACAGGAGGGCCGGGCGCGAGAATTTACGCAGGCCGACATCGACGTCGTGGGCGACGGTTCCCTACCGTTCCGGTACGACGTCGAACTTGCCCTCGTGGTGGTGGAGGCGCTCGGCGCCCTGCCCCTCCCGGACTTCACGCTGCGCGTCAACAACCGCAAGCTCGCCGAGGGTTTTTACCGCGGGATCGGCCTCGAGGATTCGGCAGGGGTGCTCCGCAGCATCGACAAGCTCGAAAAGATCGGCGCCGAGAAGGTGGGCCAGCTCCTGCGGGTCGAGCTGGGCGCCTCCGATGCGCAGATCGAGGCGGCCCTGGCTCTCGCTGGGATACGCACCGCCGACACCTCCTTCGTAGAGCGTGTGCGGGCCCTCGGGATCACCAACGACCTCCTGGAGGAAGGCCTGACGGAGCTTGAGCAGGTCATCGGCGAGGCATCCCGCCGCGCGCCCGGCCGAGTGGTGGCGGACCTCAGCATTGCGCGCGGGCTCGATTACTACACCGGAACCGTCTATGAGACAGTGCTGAACGGCCACGAGAGCCTCGGGTCCATCTGCTCCGGGGGCCGCTATGACAGTCTCGCCTCGAAGGGTAACCGGACCTTCCCCGGCGTCGGCCTCTCCATCGGGGTCACCAGGATCGTCTCCCGCATGCTCAGCCAGGGCTTCGCCTCGGCGAGCCGCGCTGTACCCACCGCGGTCCTGGTGGCACTGGCCGACGACGGCGCGTGGTCGCAGGCGCAGGACGTTGCCTCGGCACTGCGCACCCGGGGCATTCCGGTGGAGGTGGCGGCAAGCGCGGAGAAGTTCGGGAAGCAGATCAAGTTCGCTGACCGCCGGGGCATCCCCTTCGTCTGGTTCACCGGTGCCGATGGCACCCATGAGGTGAAGGACATCCGATCCGGCGAGCAGGTGGCAGCAGATCCGGCTTCGTGGATGCCGCCTGCCGCCGACCTCCGTCCCGTCGTCGGGCGGAACCCCGAGCCCGCGCGGTAGCGCATCAAGCTACGGTCGTCGCCGCACCCGCAGCACGACCATCCGCCACAGCACCCCGGCCGCCAGCACTGCGAGCATCGAGAGCACCGACACCGGGGGAAGGGTGAACGCCAGGACCAGGCAGCCTCCGGCTCCCACGACGTTCAGGAACCGCGGCGCGTACCACTGACGCTCGGGGAGGGTGAGGGCCGCGGCATTCGCGATGGCGTAGTAGAGCAGCACGCCGAAGCTCGAGAAGCCCACCACGGTGAGCACATCCGTGGTGAGCAGGAGGATCACCACCACGACGGCGCTGAGCACGTCAGCAGCCCAGGGGACCCCGAACCGCGCGGAGATACGGGACAGAACCCGCGGCAGGTCGCCCTCCCGCGCCATGGCCAGGGTGGTGCGGCCCACCCCGGCGATCAGCGCGAGAAGCGCCCCGAGGCTCGCCAGTGCGGCGGCGACCGTCACTGCAGTGCGGGGGATGGCACCGCCGTCGGCAGCCGATGGACGGGTGGGATCCGCCACTGCGTCGAAGACATCGCGCAGCGGCGCCGGAGAGTCGGCCAGGGGGCCGGGGCCGAGGGCGGAGAGAAGGGCGACGGCCAGTAGCAGGTAGAGCACCAGCGTGAACCCGAGGGCACCGAGGATCGCCGCGGGAATGTTCCGCCCCGGGTTCCGCACCTCCTCGCCCATGGTGGCGATCCGCGCATACCCGGCGAAGGCGAAGAACAGCAGCGCGGCGGCCTGCAGCACCCCTACCGGACCGTTGGGAGCCGGCATCCACGGCTCACCTGGTGCGGGAGAGGCGAACGCGACCACCACTACGAACGCGATCACCGGCACCACCACAGACACGATGGCACGGGTCAGAAGGGCGGTCCGCGTGACACCGAGGAGGTTCACGCTCGTCAGGGCCACCACGGCGGCGATGGCAGCGGCAGTCTCGAAGCCGGGCGCTGCGTACAGGCCGAACGTCAGGGCCATCGCGGCACACGACGCCAGCTTCCCCGTGACAAAACTCCAGCCCGCGAGGAAACCCGCCCACGGGCCCAGCTGCCGCCGTCCGTAGACGTAGGTTCCGCCGCTGGAGGGATACACGGTAGCGAGTGTTGCTGTTGCGGCTGCGTTGCAGTACGCGATGAAGCCGGCGACGACGACGGCGAGGGGGAGCCAACTGCCTGCCGCTGCAGCGGCAGGGGCAAGAACCACGAAAACCCCGGCGCCAATCATGGAGCCGACGCCGACGGTGGTCGCATCGAAACCGCCCATCGCCCGCCGCAGTCGGGGAGTGTCGGTCATTCAGTTCTCCCTGGCTCAGCATCGGATCGTCGCTTGGTTCTTCGCCTGGTTCTTCGCCTGGATCGGCCACCGGATGATCACCGGTAAACTCGGACAGGCTCGATCTAACACTATGCAGGTGAACACTTATCTGCGACACGTTTTGTGGGAAGGAATGCCGTGCTGCGCACGCATGAACTCGGATCTTTGGGGTCCGGGCACATTGGACAGACAGTAACCCTGGCCGGATGGGTTGCCCGGCGTCGTGATCATGGCGGCGTTGCCTTCCTCGACCTGCGTGACGCTTCGGGCATCGCCCAGGTGGTAGTGCGCGAGGAAGAGGTCTTCCACGGCTTGCGCAACGAGTACGTCCTGCAGATCACCGGAACCGTGCAGCAGCGCCCCGAGGGCAACGAGAACGCCGCACTCGCCTCGGGCAGCGTCGAGGTGATCGCCGAGAACGTCATCATCCTCAACACTGCCGATCCCCTCCCGTTCCAGATCGACGAGCACGTCGAGGTGGGGGAGGAAGCCCGCCTGAAGCACCGCTACCTCGACCTCCGGCGCCCCGCACCGCAGGCCAACCTCCGGCTGAGGTCCGAGGCCAGCCGCGTGGCCCGCGAGCTCCTGCACCGCGACGGGTTCGTCGAGATCGAAACGCCCACGCTGACCCGCTCCACGCCCGAAGGAGCGCGGGATTTCCTGGTTCCTGCGCGCCTGGCTCCGGGTTCCTGGTATGCGCTGCCGCAGTCTCCGCAACTCTTCAAGCAGCTGCTGCAGGTGGGCGGGTTCGAGAAGTACTACCAGCTGGCGCGCTGCTACCGCGACGAGGACTTCCGCGCGGACCGCCAGCCTGAATTCACGCAACTCGACATCGAGGCGAGCTTCGTCGAGGAGGACGACATCATCGCGCTCGGCGAGCAGCTGGTCGCCGCCCTCTGGAAGCTCATCGACGTCGAGATTCCCCTGCCCATCCGCCGCATGACCTACGCGGATGCCATGGCGAACTACGGCTCCGACAAGCCGGATCTCCGCTTCGGACTGGAGCTCACGGAGCTCACCGAATTTTTCAAGGACACCGGATTCGGTGTCTTCAAGGCCGGCGTAGCCGCGGGTTACATTGGTGCCGTCGTCATGCCGGGTGGAGCGTCCCAGCCGCGCCGCCAGCTCGATGCGTGGCAGGAATGGGCAAAGCAGCGCGGCTCGAAGGGCCTCGCCTACGTCCTGATCGACGACGACGGCAGCCTCCGCGGCCCGGTGGCGAAGAACCTGAACGACGCCGAACGCGAGGGCATCGCCGCCGCTGTCGGCGCCCAGCCCGGTGACTGCATCTTCTTCGCCGCCGGTGAGAGAACCCCTTCGCGTGCAATCCTCGGTGCAGCCCGCGGAGAGATCGGGCGGAGGACCGGACTGATCAAAGACGGTGACTGGGCCTTCGTGTGGGTTGTCGACGCGCCGATGTTCGAACCCGCAGCCGCAGCGGTCGCCGCAGGCGACGTCGCCGTGGGCGGGGGAGCCTGGACCGCCGTGCACCACGCGTTCACCTCACCCAAGCCCGAGTACATGGACACCTTCGACAAGGATCCGGAAAGCGCGATTGCGTTCGCCTACGACATCGTCTGCAACGGTAACGAGCTGGGCGGAGGCTCCATCCGGATCCACCAGCGGGACGTCCAGGAGCGGGTGTTCGCCGTCATGGGCCTCGGACAGGCGGAAGCGCAGGAGAAATTCGGCTTCCTCCTCGAAGGCTTCAAGTACGGCGCGCCCCCGCACGGCGGAATTGCCCTCGGCTGGGACCGCGTCGTCGCACTGCTCGCAGGAACCGACTCCATCCGCGATGTCATCGCGTTCCCCAAGTCCGGCGGCGGCTATGATCCGCTCACCGCCGCTCCTGCGCCGATCACTGCGCAGCAGCGCAAGGAAGCGGGAGTGGATGCGAGGCCCAGGGAGGCGGCACCGAAGGATCCCGCACCCAAGGACGCACCCAAGGAGGCAGTAGCCGTAGACACGTCCGCGTCCTGACCGGCGGCGCACACCATCCACGGAGCGCCGTTCGTCGGCCCTCCAGGCCGACGACGCGCCACCGGATGATTCATCCTTGCCTGCCGATCGCCTGCGGAAGAATTATGACGCTGCCCTCGGGCAGTATGAAATACTCTTTCCAAGTACGTGCTCCGGGGTCGGTGTAATTCCGAACCGGCGGTTATAGTCCGCGACCCGACGGCCGCCGCGCATTCCGCGCAGCAGCCATCGGTTGAGCCGGTGGAATTCCGGGACCGACAGTTAAAGTCTGGATGGGAGAAGCACGAACAGCAGGGCCTCCGTGCCGCGTGCATCCCCGAGGGGATGCGAATCGCAGCCCGGATCCCGGCCCTGTGCCGGGCGCCGGACGGCCCTTCCTGCTGTCGTCACCCCGAAGCCGCTCAACGGCAAAGGAAGCGACATGGAAGTTCTGCAGGAACCCGAGGGGCAGGCATGATCTCATCCTCCGAGCGTGAGATCTCCGAACACGGCGCAATGCTGCGTGCGCTGGAACTGGCCGCGAGCGGGGTGCGTGGCGCAAATCCGCTCGTTGGGGCCGTGGTTCTGGACCGGTCCGGCAGCGTGATCGGCGAGGGCGCGCACAACGGCGCAGGAACGCCCCACGCCGAGCCTGTCGCCCTGACGGACGCACGGAGCCGGGGCCATGACGTCGACGGCGGAACAATAGTCGTCACCCTCGAACCCTGCAGCCACACCGGGCGCACCGGCCCCTGCTGCGAAGCGGTTTCCGCAGCAGGTATCCGCCGTGTGGTCTACGCCGCGACGGATACCAACGCCGAGGCCGCGGGAGGAGCCGCCTGGCTCAGGTCCCGCGGTGTCGAATGCGTCGGCGGAAAGCTGGCGGAAACCGCAGCCGGCCTGAATTCGCGGTGGGTCCGGTCGATGGCCGAAGGCAGGCCGTTCGTCACCCTCAAGACCGCCGGAACGCTCGACGGCAGGGTGGCGGCACCGGACGGTACCAGCCAGTGGATCACCGGGCCTGAAGCACGGTCCGACGGCCACACGATTCGGGCGCGGGCCGACGCCGTCCTGGTGGGTACCGGCACCGTGCTCGCGGACGATCCGCGACTCACGGCCCGCACGGAAGGCAGTGATCGCCAACCCCTGCGGGTGGTGATGGGGCTACGGCAACCGGCGGCTGATGCCGCCGTCCGGGGACCTGGCTTCCTCCATCTGGCCACGCGGGACGTCGCTGCCGCCCTCGATCAGCTGATGCAGGCCGGCGTCCGGCACCTGATGGTGGAGGGCGGCCCCACCATCGCAGGTGCCTTCCTTCGGGCAGGGGTGGTGGATGAGATCTTCAGCTACGTGGCGCCGATCATCCTCGGCGACGGCAAGCCCCTGATCCCGCCCCTGGGAATCTCCACCCTTGCTGCAGCAAGCCGGTGGCGGCTCGACCCGGACGGTGGCGCCGCCGTTCAGCAACTGGGAGCCGATCTTCGGCTTCACCTCCGTCCCGACGACACCGCCGACGCACCCGAACCACCTGCCGTATCCACCCAGCCAGCAACGCAAACCCCGCCGACGCCGTCAGCGCCACGAGACCAGGAGCCACCATGTTCACAGGAATAGTGTCCGAACAGGGAAGCGTCGTGTCCCTCGACGTTGCCGCGGACCAGGAGAGCGCCGTGCTGGTGTTCGACGCCCCGGTCAGCGGTGCCGACCTCACGCCCGGCGGGTCGATCGCCGTCAACGGAGTGTGCCTGACGGCGGTCAAGCTCGACGGCGGACGGGTCGCGGTGGACGTCATGGGGGAGACCCTGCGGCGAACCACCACCGGCACGCTGCTACCTGGCGCAGCGGTGAACCTCGAGCGGTGCGTCCAGGCCGGTGGGCGGCTCGACGGGCACGTGGTGCAGGGCCACGTGGACGGACTGGGCACGCTGGTGGAGCGGGAGGACCTCGGTGCGTGGCACCGACTGCGTTTCTCCCTGCCGCTCGACCTCGCCCGGTATGCAGCGGAGAAGGGATCCATCGCCATCGACGGCGTCTCGCTGACCGTGACGGCGGTGAGCCCGCCGCCGGCCGATGAGGCCTGGTTCGAGGTAGGGCTGATTCCCACGACCCTCGAAGCCACCGGTCTGGGCAGCAAGGCCATCGGCGGGCAGGTCAATCTCGAGATGGATGTGCTCGCGAAGTACGCGGAGCGTCTCCTGGGGTTCGCCGCGGTAAGCGGAGCCGCCGGTGGGCGCAGCATGGGCGCCGACACTTCGTCCGGCACCGCTGGCGGCTCGGCGGTGCACGCATGATCGCCGCACACGCTGAAGGACCGACGACGGTGGGCTCGGCAGCTGCCGTACCGGCCACCACCTCCGCAGCTGCGGGCACAGGGGTGCAGGCCGTCGTTCTCGACCCGGTGCAGCTCGCCGTCGAGGCCATCGCCGCGGGGCGGGCCGTCGTCGTCGTGGATGACGCGGACCGGGAGAACGAGGGGGACATCATCTTCGCCGCCCAGTCCGCAACGCCCGCCCTGGTCGGCTGGACGGTCCGTCATACCTCGGGGGTGCTGTGCGTTCCGCTCGAAGGCGCCGCCGCCGACCGCCTCCGGTTGCCGCCGATGACGGCGGTCAACGAGGATTCGAAGGGCACTGCGTACACGGTCTCCTGTGACGCAGCGACCGGCGTCAGCACCGGAATCAGCGCGGCGGACCGGGCACTCACTGCACGGATCCTCGCCTCCCCGGACAGCTCACCGACAGACCTCACGAGGCCCGGGCACATGTTTCCGCTCCGCGCCGCGGCGGGCGGCGTCCTCGAGCGGCCGGGGCACACCGAGGCCGGCGTCGAGCTGTGCCGGCTCGCCGGGATGGAGCCGGCGGCAGTGATCGCCGAGCTCGTGCACGACGACGGAACCATGATGCGGTTGCCGGCGCTGCGGCAGTTCGCGGACGAGCACGCGCTGGCGCTGATCTCGATCGAGGACCTCATCCTTCACCTTTCCGACCTCCGACCATCAACCACCAGGAGCACTCCATGAGCGGCCACGGCGCACCCGTCATCGACATCAGCGGAATCAACCAGGACGCGGCAGGGGAGGGCAAGCCGCTGCGGCTTGCCGTGATTGCCGCAAGCTGGCACACCGAGATCATGGACGGGCTGCTCGACGGCGCGCGCCGGGCTGCAGTCGAGGCGGGCGTCGAGACCACCGAGGTGAGGGTCCCCGGAAGCTTCGAGCTGCCGGTCGCCGCCGCGCGTCTCGCAGCGCACTTCGACGCCGTCGTCGCACTCGGCGTCGTGATCCGCGGCGGGACGCCGCACTTCGACTACGTCTGCCAGGCGGCGACGTCTGGCCTCACCGACGTCAGTGTGCGCACGGGAGTGCCGGTCGGTTTCGGCGTCCTCACCTGTGACAACGAGCAGCAGGCCCTTGACCGCGCCGGACTGCCCGGCTCGAGCGAGGACAAGGGGCACGAGGCCGTCAGCGCGGCGCTGGCCACGGCCGCAATCCTCCGGAAATGGCCGTCCAGATGATGGGTCCCGGCACGGAGAAGTACGTCACACCGCAGGACGCGGGGCGGGAGGAACCGCAGGGAACCAGTAACGTTGGCACTGTGAAGACCTTTGATTCCCTCTTCGAGGAACTGAGCGATAAGGCAGCTACGCGCCCTTCGGGCTCCCGTACGGTGGCCGAACTCGATTCCGGCGTGCACGGGATCGGCAAGAAGGTGGTCGAGGAAGCAGCTGAGGTGTGGATGGCCGCCGAATACGAATCGAACGACGAGACGGCGGAGGAGATCTCCCAGCTCCTGTACCACCTGCAGGTGCTGATGCTCGCCAAGGGACTTTCGCTCCAGGACGTCTACAAGCATCTCTAGCCGCATCCCGAGCGGATTCCTCCGCGATGCGGCCGTTGCCCTCCCGTGTTCAGTTCCAGCGAAGTTCGATCCCAGCGAAGTTCAATCCCACCGAAAGTTTCCCCATGCTCCGTGTAGCAGTCCCCAACAAGGGCGCCCTTTCCGAGGCAGCCTCCGCCATGCTCGCCGAAGCGGGTTACCGGCAACGCCGTGACACCCGTGAGCTGGTGATGGTGGATGCCGAGAACGACATCGAGTTCTTCTTCCTGCGACCGCGCGACATCGCGGTGTACGTGGGCTCGGGAACGCTCGACGTCGGCATCACCGGCCGCGACCTGTTCCTCGACGCCCAGGTGCAGGCCGAGGAGCTCCTCCAGCTCGGTTTCGGAGCGTCGACCTTCCGGTTCGCTGGGCCCGTCGGCCATTTCTCGGCGGCGACCGAGCTGGAGGGCAAGCGGCTCGCCACCAGTTACGAGGGCCTCCTCAACGACTACCTCGGGGAGCGCGGCATCCGCGCCGCGGTGGTCCGGCTCGACGGCGCCGTCGAATCCTCGGTACGGCTCGGGGTGGCTGACGCCATCGCTGACGTCGTCGAGACCGGAAGCACGCTGAAGGCCGCGGGCATGGAGATCTTCGGTGAGCCCATCCTCCGCAGTGAAGCCGTCCTGATCGGCCGGGCCGGTGCGGAGCCGCCCGCGGGCCTGGACGTCCTGACCCGCCGGCTCCAGGGCGTGCTCGTTGCGCGACAGTACGTGCTGATGGACTACGACATCCGCAAGGACCTGGTCGACGACGCAGCTGCGCTGACCCCCGGCCTCGAATCCCCCACGGTCTCGCCCCTGAGGGACTCCGAGTGGGTGGCGGTGCGCTCGATGGTCCGGCGCAGCGAGACCAACCGGGTGATGGACGAGTTGTATGAGCTGGGTGCACGGGCCATCCTCGTGAGCACCATCCACGCCTGCAGGATCTAGGAGCGGTTCCATGAGTGTTGCAGTAAGGGTGATTCCGTGCCTGGACGTCGATGCGGGCCGGGTGGTCAAGGGGGTGAACTTCGAGGACCTCCGCGATGCCGGCGATCCGGTGGAGCTCGCCCACCGCTACGACCGCGCGGGCGCCGACGAGCTGACGTTCCTCGACGTCACCGCGTCCTCCGGTAACCGGGCGACGACCCTCGAGGTGGTGGCCCGCACCGCCGAGGAGGTCTTCATCCCCCTCACCGTGGGCGGCGGCGTGCGGGAGATCTCCGACGTCGACCGCCTGCTGCGCTTCGGCGCCGACAAGGCGTCCATCAACACGGCGGCGGTCTCACGACCCGCGATCATCGACGAGATCGCCGCGCACTTCGGCGCCCAGGTGCTGGTTCTCTCGCTCGACGCGCGGCGCACCCGGGATGCCCCCACGCGGTCCGGCTTCGAAGTGACTACCTACGGCGGCCGCAAGGGCACCGGGATCGACGCCATCGAGTGGGCCCGTGAGGCCGCCGACCGCGGAGTGGGCGAGATCCTCCTCAACTCGATCGATGCCGACGGGACGAAGAACGGGTTCGACCTCGAGCTCATCCGCGCTGTCCGGGCAGCCGTCACGGTTCCCCTGATCGCCTCAGGCGGAGCGGGAGCGCCCGAGCACTTTCCCCCGGCCGTCGCGGCCGGCGCGGATGCGGTGCTCGCGGCATCGGTCTTCCACTTCGGACCCGTGGACGCCATCGCGCAGGTCAAGGCGGCAATCCGGGACGCGGGCTTCCCGGTCCGCTGAACACCGCGCCGCCCCCCGGGGTGCGGCCTGGGGCCGCTAGGGCCCGATATCGGCGCTGTCGAGGAGTGCGACGGCGTCGGGCTGGCCCTCGAAGGTGACGAGTGAGTGGGCGCGCCGGCCGTGCGCATGCATGAGCAGTTCGGCCGGCTCTCCCACGATGGCCACGGACACGTGTGCGCGCTTGGCCACATGCCTCGGCCCGTCGGGCCGCACCAGCACGATCCCCAGGTCGACTCCCCGGTACAGGAGCGCCGCGCGTTTGATCAGTTCACCCCACAGTGCGTCCGAGTACTCCTGGTCGAGGGCCCTCGGTGCCCACCTCGTCCCGGCGCGCCGGACATCCTCCGTGTGGACGAGGTATTCTATGAGGTTCGCACTCCTGTCCACCGACTCGATCCGCAGGGGGGAAAAAGGCGGCGGTCCCGCGCGGAACTTTCTTACCAGCCGGCGGTAGCCCTCGGGGGTGGACGCCTTCGCCGCAGTTTTCCGCGTGGCTTTTTCAGTCGCGCCGGCGAATGGCTTCAGGACGATGCCGAGGCTCGCCGCAGGTCGGTGCTCACGCAGATAGAGATGTGCCGCGAGCTCCTTGGTTTCCCACCCCTCGCACAGCGTCGGGGCGGAAGGGCCGGCAGCCAGCAGCGTTTCGGCAAGGACATCGCGGGACGGAATCACATAGCGCATCACAGCTGAAAGTAGCATGAACGCCGAGTATGTGGGCGGTGCACGGGTGTATCGCGTGAGCACTAGAATTGGAAATGATGCCTTCCCTCAACGCTTCCCCCCGAACCACACTCGCCACACCTCTGGAACCGGCCACCGGCGCCGAGTCCGGTCCGGCCGCCGGGCACAATTCGGCGCGGGATCCGGCAGGGGGACCCGAACTCGATCCCGGCGTCAGCGCAGCGCTCAAACGCAACGACGCAGGCCTCGTGGCCGCGGTCGTCCAGCAGCACGACTCCCGCGAGGTGCTCATGGTCGGGTGGATGGACGACGAAGCGCTGAGGCGCACCCTGACCACCGGCCGGGTCACGTTCTACTCCCGGTCCCGCGGCGAATACTGGCGCAAGGGGGACACCTCAGGTCACCGGCAGTGGGTCAGGGGCGTCGCGCTCGACTGCGACGGCGACGCGCTCCTGGTCACCGTGGACCAGGAAGGGGCGGCCTGCCATACCGGCACCCGCACCTGCTTCGACGGGCGCGACATCGAAGCGGTGATCGGGACCAGCTCCGCAGGAACCATGACGCCCAGCTCCGCCGGCACCATCGAACCCACCGAAGGGAACTGAGGCGATGCAGCACCTGGGAACGCTCAGTCCCACCCTCGAGGAGTTCCGCGAACTCGCTCGGACCCATCGGGTCGTCCCCGTCCACCTCAAGGTCCTGGCCGATGCGCATACGCCGATCGGGATCTACCGCAAACTGGCGGACGGCCAACCCGGCACGTTCCTCATGGAATCGGCGGCCGTGGGCGGCGTGTGGTCGCGCTATTCGTTCATCGGCGTGACTTCACGCGCCACCCTGACCACGCGCAGCGGCGAAGCGCACTGGCTCGGCAAGCCACCGTCCGGCGTCCCCGTCTCGGGCGACCCCGTCGAAGCGGTACGGCTCACCGTCGAGGCGCTCCGGACCGAACGGTTCGACAGCTTGCCACCCTTCACCTCCGGGCTGGTCGGGTTCGTGGGCTGGGAAGCGGTGCGCCATTGGGAGCGGCTCACCAGCCCGCCCGAGGACGATCTGCACCTTCCCGAGCTGGCGATGTGCCTCGTTGCGGACATGGCCATCCACGACAACTCCGAAGGCTCTCTCACCCTCGTCGCGAACGCGATCAACTTCGACGGCTCGGATGACCGCGTCGACGAGGCATGGCACGACGCCGTGGCCCGTGTGGACGCGCTGCTCGCCAGACTCGCGGAGCCGGCGGACCTTCCCGTGTCGGTGATGGACCCCGGCGCGCGCAGCGTCGATGAACTGCTGGGTGGCGTCCGGGAGAGCTGGGACCGGTCGAAATACCTTGCGGCGATCGAGCGCGGCAAGCAGGCGATCGTAGACGGCGACGTCTTCCAGGTGGTGATCTCGCGGCGGTTCGAGCTCGACTGCGAGGCATCGGCGCTCGACGTGTACCGCGTTCTACGGACCACGAACCCCAGCCCCTACATGTATCTCTTCAGCCTCGAGGACGCCGACGGCCGGGCCTACTCGATCGTGGGTTCCTCGCCCGAGGCGCTGGTGACCGTCACGGGGGACGAGGTCATCACGCACCCCATCGCAGGTTCACGACCGCGCGGCAGGACCACCGACGAGGACCGGGCACTCGCCGACGAGCTGCGGGCCGACGAGAAGGAAAAGGCCGAGCACCTCATGCTCGTGGATCTGGCCCGCAATGATCTCTCGAAAGTGTGCGTTCCGGGAAGCGTCGACGTCACGCAGTTCATGGAGGTGGAGCGGTTCAGCCACATCATGCACCTTGTCTCCACCGTCGTCGGGCGTTTGTCCCCGCGCAGATCCGCCTACGACGTCCTTGCCGCCACCTTCCCTGCCGGCACCCTATCCGGAGCGCCCAAACCCCGGGCGCTCCGGCTGATCGATGAGCTTGAACCGCACCGGCGCGGCATCTACGGCGGCGTGGTGGGCTACCTCGACTTCGCGGGCGACATGGACATGGCGATCGCCATCCGCTCCGCCCTGCTGCGGGACGGTACTGCCTATGTACAGGCCGGCGGAGGAATCGTCGCCGACTCGGTCCTGGAATCCGAAGCGCTCGAGACCGTCAACAAGGCGGCCGCGCCACTCCGGGCGGCGTTGACGGCGTCGGGCCTTCGCCCGGCCGCCCCGCTCCTGGTTCCGGGGGAGACCTCCCATGGCCGCTGAGCCGGGCGCAGAGCGGGCGGTGCGGCTCAAGCGCCGCGGAACCGTCGTGATGGCGATCGTGCTGATGGCCCTCCTCGCGTTCGGCACCACGACCCAGACCTGGCTCACGGTCAGCCTGCCACAGGATGCCGTGCAGACACCCGACCTCAACGTCGCAGGCAGTGACGCCGCAACCCCTGTCACCGCTTTCGCACTCGTATCCCTCGCCGGGGCGTTCGCGGTGTCCATCGCGGGACGCATCGCTCGCTGGGTGGTGGCGGTCATCCTCCTGGTGGCCGGTGTCGGGATCGCCTTCGTCAGCCTCCAGGTGACTGGCGATCCCACAGCGGCCGCTGCGCCGTCGATCGGCGAGGCGATCGGAATCAGCGGGGGAGCGGGTGCTACCGTCACCACCACCGCACTGCCCTGGGTTGCTGCGGGAGCCGGCCTTCTCCTCTCCGCCGCAGCAGTCTGGCTGATCATCGCCGGACGGTCCTGGGGCAAGACCAGGCGGTACGAGAAGAATCCGCAGGGTGCAGCCCCGGCGCCGGGGACGGCGCATGCCGGGGAGATCGACAGCTGGGACCGGCTGACGCACGGCGAGGACCCCACGCGCTAGGCGTAGTGAGGACCCGCGCAGGGTCGACAGCGCTTCCCGCAGTTCAGTGGGAGGCCGCCAACAGTGGCAGAATATAGGCAGACACGGATGAAGGAGAAACACCATGGCAGCTGAAACCAGCGAAGCGACGAATCGGAACTCCCCCACGAGCCACGCGCAGATGGGCGATGAGACGATCGGCCACGGCAACAGCCCAGCGGCATGGACCTGCGTGCTGATCATGCTCGTCGGTGCGGCGATCTCCTCCTTCGCCTACATCCTGGCGAGCACCGAGGGCAATCACGGCCTCGGCACCCTGCTGTTCTGGCTCGGAATCGGCATCATGTTCATCGGCCTGCTCGTTGGATTCGTCCTCCGCCGGATCGGGTACGGCGTGGGCGGCTCGAAGCTCAAAAAAGAGCACTAGGTGAGTGTCCTCGACGACATCATCGTCGGCGTCCGTGAGGATCTCGCCGCCAGGGAGTCCGCACTTCCGCTTCCCCGGCTCCGGTCGAACGCGCTGGCCCGGCCCGCGGCGCTCGACGCCTACTCCGCCCTCAAGGGCAACGGACCCGGCGGGCTCGAGGTCATTGCAGAGGTCAAGCGGAGCAGCCCGTCCAAGGGCAGCCTCGCGAGCATCACCGACCCGGCGGCACTTGCGGCGCGCTACGAGTCCGGCGGGGCCGCAGTGGTCAGCGTCCTCACCGAGCAGCGGCGGTTCAGGGGATCCCTCGCCGATCTCGACGCCGTCCGCGCGCGGGTGGACATTCCGGTGCTGCGCAAGGACTTCACCGTCACTGATTACCAGATCTGGGAAGCCCGGGCCCATGGGGCTGATCTCGTGCTGCTCATCGTCGCCGCCCTCGGCGACGCCCAGCTCGAGCACTTCCTCGGACTGACCCACGAACTCGGCATGAACGCGCTGGTCGAAACCCACACCGCCGAAGAAGTGGACCGGGCAGCTGCGGTCCACGCACGGCTGATCGGCGTCAACGTCCGCAACCTCAAGACCCTCGACATCGACCGTTCGGTCTTCGCGGAGCTCGCCGGACGGATCCCCGAGGGCTCCGTGGCAATCGCCGAATCAGGCGTACGGGACGTCGCCGACGTCGAGCAGTTCGCCGCACTGGGCGCCAACGCCGTCCTGGTCGGAGAAGCGCTCGTGCGGCACGACGACCCGGAGTCCACCATCGGCGCCTTTCGTGCCGCCGGCAGGCGCGCCTGGCGCGGCGTGCACCAGCACTGACGCTCTTCGAGGAGTGAACCCGAGTTCCATACCGCCGGACCGCCACCGATCACACCCCAGACAGGAATGTTTGCGTCATGACCGACACCACGCACCAGGACCAGGACAAGCAGGCCGGAAACGGCGACGCCGGCAGCACCCCCGCCGATGCGTTCCTCACGCACGACGAGACACTCCGGCATGCACCCGGTCCCTACTTCGGAGCCTACGGCGGCCGGTGGATGCCTGAATCGCTGATCGCCGCGCTGGATGAACTCCAGGAGACGTTCGATAAGGCGAAGGCGGACCCGGAGTTCACCGCGCAGGTCGCGGACCTCAACCGCAACTACGCCGGGCGGCCCTCCCTGCTCACCGAAGCGAAACGCTTCGCGGAGCATGCCGGCGGCGCGCGGATCTTCCTCAAGCGAGAAGACCTCAACCACACCGGTTCCCACAAGATCAACAACGTGCTCGGCCAGGCGCTCCTCGCCAAGCGCATGGGCAAGACCCGCGTCATCGCCGAAACGGGAGCAGGTCAGCACGGCGTCGCGAGCGCCACGGCGGCTGCTCTGCTGGGTCTTGAATGCGTGGTGTACATGGGTGCCGAGGATTGTCGGCGCCAGGCACTGAACGTGGCACGCATGCAGCTCCTCGGTGCCGAGGTGGTGCCGGTGACCAATGGCTCGCAGACGCTGAAGGATGCCATCAATGATGCGCTGCGCGACTGGGTGGCAAACGTCGACACCACCCACTACCTCCTCGGCACCGCCGCGGGGGCACACCCGTTCCCCTCGATGGTCCGGTACTTCCATGAGGTCATCGGCGAGGAGTCCCGCGAGCAGATCCTCGAGCAGGCGGGCAGGCTGCCCGACGCCGTGGTGGCCTGCGTGGGCGGCGGCTCCAACGCGATCGGGATCTTCCACGGCTTCCTCGACGACCGTTCCGTCCAGCTTTACGGCTTCGAGGCCGGCGGCGACGGCGTCGAATCGGGCCGCCACGCGGCCACCATCACGCTCGGCCGGCCCGGCGTCCTGCACGGCGCGCGTTCCTACCTGATGCAGGACGAGGACGGCCAGACAATGGAGTCGCACTCCATCTCCGCGGGCCTCGACTACCCCGGGGTCGGGCCGGAACACGCCTACCTCTCGGACATCGGCCGCGCGCACTACGAGCCCATCACCGACGCCGAGGCCATGGAAGCCTTTCAGCTGCTGTGCCGCACCGAGGGGATCATTCCTGCGATCGAGACGGCTCATGCGCTGGCGGGGGCCATGAAGGTCGGCCAGCGGCTGACAGCCGACCTCGCCCCGGGCGAGGTGCCCTCGGACAGGATCGTCGTGGTCAGCCTGTCGGGACGTGGTGACAAGGACGTCGCGACGGCGGCTGAGTACTTCGACCTGCTGCCCGACGACAGCGCCGAGCAGGAAATCGCCCAGGAGGGTGAACAGCTATGAAGACCAGCCGAACCGAAACCGGCCAGGCCGGACCCGGCTATTCGAAAGCGGCCGCAGCGATCGATCGGGCCGGAAGTGAGGGCCGCGCGGCCCTGATCGGTTACCTGCCCGCCGGTTTCCCCGACGTCCAAACCACCATCGACGCCGGCATCGCCATGGCGCGCAACGGGGTGGACCTCATCGAGATCGGCATTCCGTACTCGGATCCGGTCATGGACGGCCGCGTCATCCAGGACGCAACTGTGGAGGCGCTGAACAAGGGCTTTGCCGTTTCCCAGATCTTCGACGTCGTCGAGGGAATCACCCGCGAAACCGACGCGGCGGTACTCGTCATGACCTACTGGAACCCCGTCATGCGCATGGGCGTGCGTGAGTTCGCCGGCAGGCTCGCTGCGGCCGGAGGTGCAGGCCTCATCACCCCTGACCTCATCCCGGATGAGGCAGCCGAATGGCTGGAGGTCTCGGATGAGTTCGGTCTCGACCGCGTGTTCCTCGTGGCGCCCTCGACCTCACCGGAACGCATGCAGCGCACCGTCTCCGCCAGCCGCGGATTTGTTTACGCCGTGTCCGTCATGGGGGTCACCGGTGCACGCTCCTCGGTGGGCGCAGCGGCGCGTGCCGTCGTCGACGCCGCCCGCGCAGCAGGCGCGGAACGTGCCTGTGTCGGCCTCGGTGTCTCCACCGCCGGGCAGGTTGCCGAGATCGCGGAATATGCCGATGGCGTGATCGTCGGAACGGCCCTCGTTGCAGCGCTGCGCGACGGAGGAGTTCCAGCCGTTGCAGCCCTGACCAAAGAACTCAGCACCGGTACCGGAAAGAAAACTGCATGAATGCCGTCCTGCCCTCCATCGCCATGACGCTTCCGGCGTCGATTCCCAGTCCTCCCGCGGAATGGGCAAGCTTCGAACTCGGCCCGCTGGTGATCCATGCCTACGCCCTCTGTATCCTGCTCGGCATCATCCTTGCCCTGCTCCTCACCCAGAAACGGTTCACCCGCTACGGAGGCAACGGCGACGCCATCTGGGACGTGGCCATCTGGGCCATTCCCTTCGGCATCATCGGCGGACGGCTCTACCATGTGTTCTCGTCGCCCGACGCCTATTTCGGGCCGGATGGCGACCCTGTCCGTGCCTTCTACATCTGGCAGGGCGGTCTCGGAATCTGGGGGGCCGTTGCACTCGGCGCGGTCGGCGCGTGGATCGGTTGCCGCCGCGCCGGCGTGCGGCTGGCGGCTTTCGCCGATGCCGCAGCCCCCGGTCTGCTGCTGGCCCAGGCCGTGGGCCGCTGGGGCAACTGGTTCAACCAGGAACTCTTCGGCGGACCCACCGACCTTCCGTGGGGACTGGAGATCGATCCGTCGAACGCCAACTTCCCGGCGGATGCCGATCCCGGGACCCTCTTCCATCCCACCTTCCTCTACGAATCGCTCTGGAATCTGGCAGGGGTGGCTATCCTGCTGCTCGTCGACCGCCGGCTCCGACTGCGGGGCGGCCGCATGTTCTGGCTGTACGCCGCCTACTACACCCTTGGCCGCGTCTGGATCGAAGCACTGCGGATCGACGACGCCGAGATGATCACGCTGTTCGGCGTGACGCAGCGGTTGAACGTGTGGACCAGCATCCTCATCTTCATCGTCGCGGTGGCGATCCTCGTGTACCTTTCCATGCGCCAGGACAAAAAGGATGAGACGGCGGTCTACCTTCCGGGGCGCGCGCCGGCCGGGAAATCGGACGAGGGTGCATCGGACACGGTTGCTGCTTCCCCCGATGATTCCGGATCGGCGACAGTCGCCCCGCCGGCGGGGCACGAACCGTCAGGAGAAAACGATCGTGGTAATCTTTCCGAAACAAAAGGCTCCTCAGCGGCACCTGTGCCGCAGGACCCCGCGAGAGCGGAGCCTCGGGACTAGGTCCCCCACTCACCGTCCCGGGCTACCGCCCTCAAGGACGCGAGACCACAGTGTCGTGGCTTACCGCGGTACCGACGCCGGATCACCCTCCTGCCGCTACCTGCACGGTTCTCCAACCAGCTGAAGACGAGCGACAAGCGTCCGATGCATCTGGCGGGCAGCCCCGGCAACGCCGGATACCTGCCCGAATAGATCAGGCGCCGCTGACCGGTGCGCGCCTCGGGGCCAAGGCTGTCCCCTCCCAACGCTCCATCATGGGGGAAGGACTCTTTCTATGAACGCTTCACCGAACAAGCCTTTACAGCAGCAGGCCGCATCCTCGGCTGCAGGCACGACAGCAGCTGCGGGGGACGTGGAATCGGCACCGGAAACGGATCCGAATCCTTCAGCTGAAAGCGGTGCGATCTCGCCCTTCGAGCGCTTCTCGAAGGTGCCTGCCGCAACGGGCCTCTACAACCCCGAAAACGAGAAGGACGCGTGCGGCCTGGCCGTCATCGCCACCCTCCGAGGGGAGCCGGGCCATGACATCGTCGATGCAGCGCTCACCGCACTCCGGAACCTCGAGCACCGCGGAGCCGTGGGCGCCGATGAGGGGACCGGGGACGGCGCGGGACTGCTGACCCAGGTACCGGATGAATTCTTCCGCGCCGTCGTCGACTTCGATCTGCCGGCCGCCGGCTCCTATGTGGTGGGGACGGCGTTCCTCCCCGCCGAGCAGAAGGAGGAGGAAACCGCCCGCGCCGGACTCGAGGCCATTGCCGAGGCGGAGGGCCTCACGGTTCTCGGGTGGCGCGTCGTGCCGATCGTCGCCGACCTCGTGGGAGCGATGGCGCGCGCCTGCATGCCCCATTTCGTGCAGCTCTTCCTGGCGCCCTCCGGTGCCGCCGGCGACCTCGACGCGCGGGCGTTCCGGGTCCGCAAACGCGCCCAGAACAAGTTCGGTGTGTATTTCCCCTCGCTCTCCTCGAAGACCATCGTCTACAAGGGCATGCTCACCACGGCACAGCTCGAGCCGTTCTACCCGGACCTCTCCGACCCCCGCTTCAAGACACGCCTCGGAATCGTCCACTCCCGTTTCTCCACCAACACGTTCCCCTCCTGGCCGCTCGCCCAGCCGTTCCGCACCATCGCCCACAACGGCGAGATCAACACGGTCAAGGGCAACCGGAACTGGATGCGCGCGCGGCAGTCGCAGCTGGCGAACCCCCTCCTGGGTGATTCGCCCGAGGACCTCTTCCCGATCTGCACTCCGGGAGCCTCCGACTCGGCCTCGTTCGACGAGGTCGCCGAGCTGCTGACGCTCTCCGGACGCCCGATCACGCACTCCATCATGATGATGATCCCTGAGGCCTGGGAGAACCACACCTCCATGGACCCGGCGCGCCGGGCGTTCTACCAGTACCACTCGATGCTCATGGAGCCCTGGGACGGACCGGCCGCAGTGTCCTTCACGGACGGGCGCCTCGTCGGCGCGGTCCTTGACCGCAACGGACTGCGTCCCGCGCGGTACTGGGTCACCGAGGACGGCCTGGTGATCCTCGCCTCCGAAGTGGGCGTGCTCGACGTCGAGCCCTCCAAGATCGTCCGCAAGGGCCGGGTCTCGCCCGGCAAGATGTTCCTCGTCGACACGGAGGAAGGCCGCCTGATCGAGGATGAGGAGGTCAAGGCCGATATCGCTGCGGCGAATCCGTGGGGCGAGTGGGTCAAGGAGAACCTGATCCAGCTCGAGGACCTCCCCGAGCGTGAACACGTCGTCCACACCAAGGCCTCCATCAACCGTCGCCAGCGCACCTTCGGCTACACCCAGGAGGAACTGCGGATCCTGCTCGGTCCCATGGCGAAGTCGGGCGCCGAGCCGCTCGGCGCCATGGGCTCGGACACTCCCATCGCCGTCCTGTCCAAGCGCCCGCGGCTGCTCTTCGACTACTTCGTGCAGTCCTTCGCGCAGGTCACCAACCCGCCCCTGGACTCGATCCGCGAAGAGCTCGTGACCTCCATGGGCGTCACCATCGGACCCGACGGCAACCTCCTGTCGACGGGCCAGGTCCGCTCGAAGCAGATCGCCCTGAAGTTCCCCGTCATCAACAATGACGAGCTGGCGAAGATCGCCAACCTCGAGACCGACGACGGCGACCGCCTCACCGCCCGCGTCCGTGGCCTGTACCGGCACGACGGCGGCGACGCGTCACTGCGCGCACGGCTTGCCGAAATATGCGAGCAGGTTTCGAGCGCCCTCAACCGGGGGGTCGAGTACGTGGTGCTGTCCGACCGCGACTCCAACGCGCAATGGGCGCCCATCCCGTCGCTGCTCCTGACGAGCGCAGTCCACCACCACCTGCTCAAGAGTGCGAACCGCACCAAGACCTCCCTGGTGGTGGAGGCGGGCGACGTGCGCGAGGTCCACCACGTGGCGGTACTCATCGGGTACGGCGCTTCCGCCGTCAACCCGTACCTCGCGATGGAAAGCTGTGAGGAACTCGTCCGCAACGGCGACATCACGGGTGTCAGCGCGGAGAAGGCCGTGGCCCACCTCATCAAGGGCCTCGGCAAGGGCGTCCTGAAGATCATGTCGAAGATGGGGATCTCCACGGTGGGATCCTACTGCGGTGCCCAGACCTTCGAAGCGCTGGGCCTCTCGCAGGAACTGGTGGACGAATACTTCCACGGCACCCAGACCCAGCTCGGCGGGGTGGGACTCGACGTGATCGCGTCGGAGAATGCCGCCCGGCACGAGACCGCCTACCCCGAGGACGGCATCGAGGATCCGCACCGCGGCCTCGACAACGGCGGCGAGTACCAGTGGCGCCGCGAAGGCCCCCCGCACCTGTTCAACCCCGAAACCGTGTTCCGGCTGCAGCATGCCACCCGCGAGCGGCGCTACGACATCTTCAAGTCCTACACGCGCGGCGTCGACGACCAGTCGAAGAACCTCATGACGCTCCGCGGCCTCCTCCGGTTCCGCGGCGACGCTCGGCCGGCGCTGACCATCGACGAGGTGGAACCCGTCTCGAGCATCGTCAAGCGTTTCTCCACGGGTGCCATGAGCTACGGCTCCATCTCCAAGGAGGCACACGAGACGCTCGCCATCGCGATGAACCGCCTCGGCGCGAAATCCAACACCGGCGAGGGCGGTGAGGACACGGACCGCCTTCTGGACCCTGAGCGCCGCTCCGCCATCAAGCAGGTGGCATCTGGACGCTTCGGCGTCACGAGCCTGTACCTCACGAACGCCGACGACATCCAGATCAAGATGGCGCAGGGTGCCAAGCCCGGTGAGGGCGGCCAGCTGATGAGCCAGAAGGTCTACCCCTGGATCGCGCGCACCCGGCACTCCACACCGGGGGTCGCGCTCATCTCCCCGCCGCCGCACCACGACATCTACTCCATCGAGGACCTCGCCCAGCTCATCTATGACCTCAAGCGGTCCAACCCGAGCGCACGCGTCCATGTGAAGCTCGTGTCCGAGGTGGGGATCGGCACCGTCGCGGCCGGTGTCACCAAGGCGAAGGCCGACGTCGTGCTGGTCTCAGGACACGACGGCGGGACCGGAGCCAGCCCGCTCAACTCCCTCAAGCACGCCGGGATCCCCTGGGAGCTCGGACTCGCCGAGACGCAGCAGACACTGATGCTCAACGGGCTGCGCGACCGAGTGGTGGTGCAGGTGGACGGTCAGCTCAAAACCGGGCGCGACGTCGTCATCGCCGCCCTGCTCGGTGGCGAGGAATTCGGGTTCGCCACGGCGCCGCTGGTGGTGTCCGGCTGCATCATGATGCGCGTCTGCCACCTCGACACCTGTCCCGTCGGCGTCGCGACCCAGAATCCGGAACTGCGCAGCCGCTTCACCGGCAAACCGGAATTCGTGGTGAACTTCTTCGAATTCATCGCCGAGGAAGTCCGGGAGATCCTCGCCGAACTCGGCTTCCGGACGCTCGAGGAAGCCATCGGGCACAGCGAACTGCTGGACGCGAGGGACGCCATCGAGCACTGGAAGGCAGACGGCCTCGACCTCGACCCGATCCTGCGCGGCAACGAGTTCAACTCCGGCTCTCCGATGCGGAACATGCTTCCGCAGAACCACGAGCTCGACCAGCACTTCGACAATCAGCTGATCAGCATGAGTGCCGACGCGCTCGAGCACCGTTCGCCGGTGAGAATCTCGGTGGATGTGGTGAACACCGACCGCTCCGTCGGAACAATGCTCGGTCACCAGGTGACGAAGCGCTTCGGCCTCGATACCCTCGCAACCGACACCATCGACGTCACCCTCACCGGGCAGGCCGGGCAGTCGCTCGGGGCTTTCCTCCCCGCCGGCGTGACGCTGCGGCTCCTGGGCGACTCGAACGACTACGTCGGCAAGGGACTATCCGGCGGACGGATCATCGTCCGACCAGACCGGGCCAACATCTTCCGCGCCGAGCGCAACGTGATTGCGGGCAACGTCATCGGTTACGGCGCCACGAGCGGGGAGATGTTCCTGCGGGGCCAGGTGGGGGAGCGGTTCCTGGTGCGCAACTCGGGTGCTACCGCCGTCGCCGAGGGAATCGGGGACCACGGTTGCGAGTACATGACCGGCGGCCAGGCCCTGGTCCTCGGCCGCACCGGCCGGAACTTCGGTGCGGGAATGTCCGGGGGAACCGCCTTCGTGCTCGACCTGGATTCCACCAAGGTCAACAAGCAGAGCCTGGAGAACGGTGAACTGCTGCTGGTTCCGCTCGACGCCGAAGACATCGAGATCGTGCGGAGACTGCTGATCCAACACCTCGAGGAGACCGAGTCCGAGCTTGCGGGGCGCCTCCTCGATACCTTCGAGGACACCGTCCTCCGATTCACCAAGGTGCTGCCACGCGACTACGCGGCAGTGCTCGACGCCCGTGCCACCGCCGTCGAGCAGGGCCTTGACCCTGACGGCGAAGAAGTGTGGACCAAGATCTTGGAGGTAACCGGTGGCTGACCCACGCGGATTTCTTAAGGTGCGCGAGCGCCAGACCCAGTCGCGCCGCCCGGTTCCCGTGCGGATCATGGACTGGAAGGAAGTGTACGAGGCCCAGGAACAGGGCGTCCTCAAGAGCCAGGCCGGGCGCTGCATGGACTGCGGCATCCCGTTCTGCCACCAGGGTTGTCCGCTGGGGAACCTGATCCCTGAGTGGAACGATCTGACGTTCCGGGGCAAGGGTCGCGAGGCCATCGAGCGGCTGCACGCCACCAACAACTTCCCGGAGTTCACCGGGCGCCTGTGCCCGGCACCCTGCGAGTCCTCGTGCGTGCTCGGCATCAACCAGCCGCCGGTCACCATCAAGCAGGTGGAGGTGTCGATCGCCGACCAGGCCTTCGAGAACGGCTTCGTCGAGCCGCACCCGCCGGAACGCCTCACCGGACGCACGATCGCCGTCGTCGGCTCCGGCCCGGCCGGACTCGCCGCCGCCCAGCAGCTGACGCGCGCCGGCCACACAGTGGCCGTCTACGAACGCGACGATCGCATCGGCGGCCTCCTGAGGTACGGCATCCCCGATTTCAAGATGGAGAAGTTCCACCTCGAGCGGCGCCTCGACCAGATGCGGGCCGAGGGCACGCGTTTCCGTGCGGGCGTCGCGGTGGGCAAGGACATCAGCTGGGGCCAGCTCAAGCGACGGTACGACGCCGTCGTCGTGGCCACCGGTGCCACCGTTCCCCGGGATCTCGCGATACCCGGGCGCGAGCTCGACGGGGTCCATTTCGCGATGGACTACCTCGTGCAGGCGAACCGCGTGGTCGCAGGGGAGACGGTGGAGGACCAGATCTCCGCCGAGGGCAAGCACGTGGTCATCCTGGGCGGCGGTGATACCGGCGCGGACTGCCTCGGCACCGCCCACCGGCACCGGGCTGCGAGCGTCACCACCCTCGCGATCGGTCAGCAGCCGTCGTCGGAACGGCGCCCCGACCAGCCCTGGCCCACCTTTCCCACCCTGTTCGACATCGCGAGCGCGCATGAGGAGGGCGGCGAACGCCGGTACCTCGCAAGCACCGTGGAATTCGTGGGGGACAACGGCACGCTGCGCGCCATCAAGGTGGCTGAAACCGAGTTCGTCAATGGTCGACGCGTGCCGAAGGCAGGCACGGAGAGGGAGATCCCCGCCGATCTCGTCTTCCTCTCCCTCGGCTTCACCGGTGCGGAGCCGGCCGGAATCACCGAGCAGGTGGAAGCCGAATTCGACGAGCGCGGGAACGTGGCGCGCGATGGCTACTACATGACGAATACGCCGGGAGTGTTCGCTGCCGGCGATGCCGGGAGGGGCCAGTCGCTGATCGTCTGGGCCATCGCGGAAGGACGGGCCTGCGCGGCCGCGGTCGACCAGTGGCTCATGGGCTCCACCAAGCTACCGGCACCCGTGGCACCCAGCGACCGCTCGATCGCCGTTCTCTAGAGTTGACCGAATTTCCCCCACCAAACACGACTAGGCTAGGTTTATGAGACGCGCAAAAATCGTTGCAACCTTCGGGCCGGCAATCGCCAGCTATGAGAACACCCTCGCAGTCCTCGACGCCGGGGTGGATGTCGCCCGGATGAACATGAGCCACGGCGATTACACCGTGCACCAGCAGACCTATGAGCACGTGCGTCGTGCGTCCGAGGAGCTCGGGAAGCCCGTCGGCATCTTCGCCGACCTGCAGGGCCCCAAGATCCGGCTCGGCCGTTTCGCCGACGGTCCCCACGCCCTGGCGCCCGGCGACGTCTTCACCATCACCATCGAGGATGTCGAGGGCACGAAGGACATCTGCTCGACGACGTTCAAGGGTCTGCCGCACGATGTGAAGGTGGGGGACATGCTCCTCATCGACGACGGCAAGGTGTCCCTGCGGGCGACCGCCGTCGACGACGTCAAGGTGGTCACCGAGGTGACCGTCGGCGGCATGGTGTCCAACAACAAGGGCATCAACCTGCCCGGCGTGGCCGTGAACGTGCCGGCGCTCAGTGAGAAGGACGAGGAGGATCTGCGCTGGGCCATCCAGCTCGGCGTCGACATGGTGGCGCTGTCCTTCGTCCGCGGAGCCGACGACGTCAATCGCGTCCACGAGATCATGGACGAGGAGGGGCGCCGCGTTCCTGTCATCGCCAAGATCGAGAAGCCGCAGGCAGTCGAAGCCCTTGAGGAGATCATCGACGCCTTCGACTCCATCATGGTGGCCCGAGGAGACCTCGGCGTGGAACTTCCGCTACAGGACGTGCCGATCGTCCAAAAGCGAGCCATCGAGCTGGCCCGCCGTTGGGCGAAGCCGGTCATCGTGGCAACGCAGGTGCTCGAGTCCATGATCGAGAACCCGCGGCCCACCCGCGCGGAGGCCTCGGACTGCGCCAACGCCGTGCTCGACGGCGCCGATGCAGTCATGCTGTCCGGCGAGACCAGCGTGGGCAAGTACCCCATGGAGACCGTCCGGATCATGGCGGACATCATCGAATCCACCGAGAAACACGGCATGGAGCGCGTTCCCGCCCTCGGCAGCAAACCCAAGACTCGCGGTGGCGCCATCACGCGGGCCGCCGTCGAGATCTCGGATCAGCTCGACGCCAAGTACATCTGCACGTTCACGCAGTCGGGGGACTCGGCGCGGCGGCTTTCACGTCTGCGGCCGAGGAAGCCCGTGGTGGCGTTCACCCCGGTACAGTCCACGCTCAATGCGATGTCCCTGATCTGGGGAGTCGAGCCGAAGCTCGTGGAATTCGTGGAGCACACCGACCAAATGACCGCCCAGGTGGACCGCGTCCTGTTCGAGCAGGGCATGGTCGAGGTGGACGACCTCGTGGTCATCGCTGCCGGTTCCCCTCCCGGACAGGCCGGCTCGACGAACTCCATCAAGGTGCACCGCGTGGGAGACATCACCGACGCCGGCCAGATGCCCGACGGCCACACCTCCTTCGTCAAGGAAGGCGTCGGTCCCTGGCCGCTCAAGAACAAGAAGTAGATCTGCTGCGGCGATCGACGGGCCCCGCACTGGCCTCCTGAGCCCTGCACGATGGGCTGGAACGCCCGGCTGGTATTCCAGCCGGGCGTTCTGCGTTGCTGCTGGTTCCGGGGCCGGGCTAGTTGACCTGATTGATGATCGTCTCGGCCACTTCGCGCATGCTCAGGCGGCGGTCCATCGACGTCTTCTGGATCCAGCGGAATGCCTCCGGCTCGGTGAGGCCCATCTTCGTGGTCAGCAGGCTCTTGGCTCGCTCGACCAGTTTGCGGGTGGCGAACTGTTCCTGGAGGTCCGACACTTCCGCTTCAAGCGCCTTGATCTCCTCATGCCGTGACATGGCGATCTCGATCGCGGGGATGAGGTCCGCCGGCGTGAACGGTTTCACCACGTACGCCATGGCGCCTGCCTCACGGGCGCGCTCGATGAGCTCCTTCTGACTGAACGCCGTCAGGAGGACCACGGGCGCAATGCGGGCCTTGACGATCTGCTCGGCTGCCGTGATGCCGTCCATGACGGGCATCTTGACATCCATCAGCACGAGGTCGGGTTTGTGCTCCTTCGCGAGGGCCACGGCCTTCTCGCCGTTGTCCGCCTCGGCGACGACCTCGTAGCCCTCGCCCTGGAGGATCTCCACGATGTCGAGCCTGATGAGAGTCTCATCCTCGGCGACAATGACCCGCTTGGCGGGACCTGCTGCGGTGGAATCGGTGGGATCAGACACTGTTGCTCCTTGGTGACGGCACGTCCGGTCAGGTAGAGCGAAACGCTCCGACCGGTTCTCTGAAACAGCCTATCGGCATGTAGAGTTGTTTCGCGCACGAGCGGCGTTATGAGTCCCAGATCTCATGCATGCCGGTGCAGTTGGCCCGAATGGCGGAATTGGCAGACGCGCTGCACTCAAAATGCAGTATCGAGAGGTGTGTGGGTTCGAGTCCCACTTCGGGCACCTGTTTTCCCAAGTCAAAGGCTGTTTTGCTCTCCGGCTGTGGACAGTCCGGCGCAATTAGCGTGGTCCGGTTGCCGGATCTCGCCGAGCAGCATAGGCGAAGCAGCCACCGTGAGTTCTCGACCCACGCGCCCCATTCCCAACCTCAGGACCTAGACCTTCGGACGGCTGGTGCTCAGCGGCGACGCAGCACACGCCATGATCCCCCAATGGGACAAGGAGCGAACTCCTCACTGGAGGACGGCGCATGCACCGGACTTCTGATCGGTTGACCCATCGACCGTGACAGGTTCGGGTCCGCCAACCCGATCGGCGGACCCATAGACTCGCTGACTCGCTCTGGATAGGCTTCATGCTAGGTCTCCCGAGCAGATGGGCCACGCCACATGGCTGTAACCATGGACATCCGGTCATGACGAAGCCGAACATTCTGACGGTCGACGACGATCCGCAGGTTTCCGCGGCGGTTGCCCGCGACCTTCGCAACAGATATGGGTCTGAATTCAGGATTCTCCGGGCTACCTCCGGCGCCGAAGCCATGGAACTCCTGGCGAAGCTGGCCCTGCGCGATCAGGGGGTTGCACTGATCGCGGCGGACCAAAGGATGCCTCAGATGACGGGGATCGAGCTGATGGAGCGCGCGCGACCGCATGCTCCAGGGGCGAAGCTCCTCCTTCTCACGGCTTACGCGGACACCGATGTCGCCATCAAGGCGATCAACGACATCGGTCTCGATCACTACCTGCTCAAACCTTGGGACCCGCCCGCTGAGCGGCTGTATCCGGTGGTGGATGACCTGCTCGATGACTGGCGTCGGGCGAATCCCGATCACACGTCCGATGTGCGGGTGATCGGCGCCCGCTGGTCGGACCGTAGCCACGAGATCAAGACCTTCCTGGCCCGCAATCATGTGCCTACCGGTGGCATGACATCGAAAGGGACACCGAGGCCGCGCGTCTGCTGGATCTTGCGGGAGCAAGCACTGCGGATATGCCGTTGGTTATCCTGCCCGATGGTTCAGTGCTTTCTTCCCCCTCGACCTTTGATCTGGCCTCCGCCCTGGGTTTGCGCACCGTTGCTGAGCGGCCTCTCTACGATGTCTGCATCGTCGGGGGTGGACCGGCCGGTATGGCCGCTGCCGTTTACGCAGCGTCTGAGGGGCTCAGCACCGTGGTCGTCGAGCGCGAGGCGCCGGGCGGACAGGCAGGCCAGAGCGCCGCTATCGAAAACTACCTCGGCTTCCCGAAGGGCCTGAGCGGCTCCGATTTGACGCAGCGTGCCATGGCACAGGTGTCACGCTTCGGCGCTGAAGTGGTACTGGCGAACGACGTCGTGGGCTTCGAATCGCGAGGGCAAGCGCGGGCAGTGCTCTTCGGCTCGGGAGAGTTGGAGGCACGGGCACTCATTATCGCCACCGGCGTCTCCTACCGGAGGTTGGAGGCTGAAGGCATCGATGCTTTCAGCGGCCGGGGAATCTACTACGGCGCCAACGCCAGTGAGGCCGACCAGTGCGCGGGCGAGGATGTCTACATCGTCGGAGCCGCCAACTCGGCCGGCCAGGCCGCCATCAACTTCTCGCGTTTTGCGAAGCGGGTGATACTCCTCGTGCGGTCAGGCACGCTCGAGACCACCATGTCTCAGTACCTGGTGCAGCGGATCCTCGCTTCACCGGTGATAGAGGTCCGCTACCGGAGCGAGGTTGTGGCCGCCCGTGGAGATGGGCACCTCGAGTTCCTGGATCTCGCCGACCGGGACACGGGGCTGACGGAGGAGGTGGCGGCCAGCTGGCTCTTCATCTTCATCGGTGCGTCTCCTCGAACCGACTGGCTGGGTGAGGAGGTTGTTCGTGACAAGTTCGGTTTCATCGTCACCGGTCACGACCTGGTGATTCCCGGTAATCCTATGCTGTGGCCACTGACACGCGGACCATTCGCGCTGGAGACGAGCGTCCCCGGTGTCTTTGCCGCCGGTGATGTCCGGCTTGACTCGATGAAGCGTGTGGCATCAGCGGTGGGTGAGGGCGCGATGGCTGTTTATCTCGTGCACCGCTACCTGGGAACCGTCTGATGCACGCGAGTGAGCTCCGGGGCATCAGTCTCTTCAAGGGCCTCAGCGACCAACAACTTTCCGACCTCGTCGAAACGGGTGCAGAGGTCCTCATCGAACCCGGCGTCACCCTTTGGGACGAGGGCGAACCGGCGGACTTCTGGTGGGTCCTCGTCGACGGCGCCCTTCAGCCGCTTCGTCACATCGGACGTGAAGACACCGTCGTCGGGAAGATGGATGTGCCTGGACGATGGGCCGGCGGCTTCCGTGCCTGGGACGAAAGCAGTGTTTATCTGGCCACCGGGCGGGGAAGTGAGGAGGGACGGCTACTCCGGGTCCCGGCCACGGCCCTGCGAAGGCTGTACGCCGACTGGTTCCCCTTTGGCGTGCACTTCATCGAGGGCTTGTACGGGACGGTACGCCGGGTCGAATCAACCATTCGACAGCGAGAGGCGCTGGCGACGCTCGGCACGCTCTCGGCCGGCCTGGCCCACGAGATCAACAACCCGGCCGCGGCGGCAAGCCGCGCGGTGGAGGCCCTGGAAGACGCCTCGCAGATGCTGCTCACCTCCGTGGGTCGCCTTTCCCGCACCGGCGTCACTCCTGCCCAGTTCGCTGGGTTGGAGGCCCTGCGCGCCGGACTTACGACGACGGCGTCCGTTCCGGATGCACTCGCGCTAGCAGATCTGGAGGATCTCCTGTCCGATTGGCTGTCCGCGCGGAACGTGGAACGGGATTGGGTTATCGGCCCGACGCTCGCCGCTGCCGGCGCGGACCTGGAATGGTGCAACCGTGCTGAGTCGTTGTTCGATGGGCCCGCCCTGGATCCGGCGCTGGAGTGGGTAGCCGCTGCCCTGTCCATGGAGAAGCTGCTCTCCGAAGTCAGGGAGTCGACACGGCGGGTCTCCGAGCTCGTCGCAGCAGTGAAGTCCTATTCACAGATGGACCGGGGCTCCCGCCAGAACACCGATGTGGTTGAAGGCCTCGAAAGCACGCTTGTCATGCTTGGGCACAAGCTTCGCGGTGGGGTGGAGATAGTGCGCGAGTACAGCGATAACCTTCCCTCTATCGATGCCTACCCGGGCGAGTTGAACCAGGTGTGGACCAATCTCATCGACAACGCAGTGGACGCGATGGATGGCGTCGGCACCCTGAGGGTAGCTACCCTCAGTGACGGAGCCGGAGTGACGGTAGAAATCGGTGACACTGGTCCGGGTCTTCCACCACCTGTGGCGAAGCGGGCCTTCGAGGCGTTCTACACGACGAAGGACGTCGGTAAGGGGACCGGGCTTGGTCTTGATATCGCTCGAAGAATTGTCGTCGAGCGGCACGGCGGGACGATCGATCTCGAATCCGTTCCCGGCAGGACCGTATTCCGCGTCTGCCTCCCACTCGTCCAGGCCTGACGCTCGACCACGCCGGCGTTCTTATCGCTTTCCGTGCGGTGAACCGCACGGTTGCTGACGCCCACGCACAGCTCAGGTCCCACTTCGGCCACAATGCATCACCGATGAGGAGACCGGAGGCATAACCTCCGGTCTCCTCATCCCGGTGCGTCAGAGAGCGGAGTCGCGGGTTTCGTTACGGGTAACGGCTTCGCCGGTGTTCGGATCGACCACGGAGCGTGACTCCGTGATGCGGTGCTGCCGGCGCGGTGCGGCCATCGCCACGGAGGCAATCAGCCCGATCAGGCCGACGCCCATGAGAATCCAGCCGACCATATCGAGATTGACGACACTGACTGTGTCCAGGTTGATGGCGAAGGTGAGGATTGCTCCCACAGCGATGAGGAAAGCAGAGAAACCGATACGCATGGCGAATGCTCCTTTTGGTTTTTGAAATGCGGAGTGAACAGCGTTCAGGTGCGGCGTACAACCTCCGGAGACATTGTGGCGCTAAGCCTACTTTGGAATTGCTGATTCTTCTCACGCGACTCTCAGGAGTTTTTCAACGGCCATCAGAAGCAAATAAAGGGGTTGACTGGCCGCTGACCTTGGGAGTGCTGACTCCTTCACCGAGCGCATCGATGCTCGTGGGAGGATGTCGACCGGAACAATTCGATCTCCGGTGTGACGCGTGGATTCCGAAATACTTCCCCATGAATGCGGCAGGGTCCCGCGGCTGTCGGCCGACCCGACTACGAGACGGATGAAGGGGTGGAATCATCATGGGAGAGCCAGAAACTCGGCAATCTCGCCGGCGCCTCGCAATTGGCTATGATCGCGAATATGTCCCGATTGCGGACGACCGCGAACTTATCCAACCGGGCTGAAAGGGATCCCGGGTATTCCGACCGGAGCCCATTGTGCAGGATATGGACTCCGGCTCAAGTCCCACTCGGAATTTCGTGTTCCGTCCGTTCGAGGACGTCAGTCCACCTGAGCCGTCAGTCCACCTGAGCCGTCAGACCGGCAGCCTCGATCGCCGTCGACGCCGCGGTCTCGTCGTTGTCGGAGCTGTCGCCGCTGATACCCACGGCACCCCTGATCACGCCGTCCTGATCGCGGACCAGTACGCCACCGGGCACCGGAATCAGTCGGCCACCCAGGGTCGCGGTCGCTGCTGCAATGAAGTAGGCCTGCTGCTCGGCGCGCTGCATGATTGCACGCGAACCCATTCCGAGGGCCAATGCCCCGTACGCCTTGCCCTGGGCGATCTCGAAGCGGTTGTTCGAGGCGCCATCCTGGCGCGCGGCGGCGAGGACGTGGCCACCGGCGTCGAGCACGACGACGGTCAGCGGTTTGAAGCCGTGCTGCTGGCCCGCCGCAAGGGCGTCGGTGATGATGGATTGTGCGGATGCCAATGTCAGGCTCATGATGCGTTCCTCGTCATCGTGTCGGTGTGCTTGTGCAGGGCGCGGCGCCGGTGCAGGATCGGCTCGGTGTAGCCGGACGGCTGGGCGGCGCCGTCGAGGACGAGCTCGCGGGCTGCGAGGAACGCCTCGGTATCGAACGCCGGGGACAGAGGCGTGTAATCGGGGTCCGAGGCGTTCTGCTCGTCGACGACCGCAGCCATCCGCCGCAGTGACGCTTCCACTTCTTCCTCGGTCACGACACCATGCAGGAGCCAGTTCGAGACGTGCTGCGAACTGATGCGGCAGGTGGCGCGGTCCTCCATCAGGGCTGTGCCGTGGATGTCGGGGACCTTGGAGCACCCCACGCCGTCGTTCACCCAGCGGACGATGTAGCCCAGCGTGCTCTGGATGTTGTTGTCCAGCTCATTGCGCCGATCATCGGCGCTCCAGTCGGTGGGCTGACCGACGGGGATAGTGAGAAGCTGCCGCAGTGTCGACCGGCGCTTCCCGGCGAGTTCGGCTTGCCGGGCGTCCACGTCGACCTGGTGGTAGTGGGTGGCGTGGAGGGTCGCGGCGGTCGGGGAGGGCACCCAGGCGCAGTCCGCGCCGGCGAGCGGATGCGCGACCTTCTGGGTCAGCATGTCGGCCATGTTGTCCGGGGCCGCCCACATGCCCTTTCCGATCTGGGCCCGACCGCTGAAGCCGCACTCCAGCCCGATATCGACGTTCGCGTCCTCGTATGCCGCGATCCAGCTGGAATTACGCATGTCGGCCTTGCGGACCATCGGGCCGGCGAGCATCGAGGTGTGGATCTCGTCGCCGGTACGGTCCAGGAACCCGGTGTTGATGAACGCCACACGGTCCCGTGCCTCAAAGATGCACGCCTTCAGGTTCGCGGACGTGCGGCGCTCTTCGTCCATGATGCCGATCTTGAGCGTGAGCGGATCGAGGCCCAGCACGGGCTCGGTAGCTGCAAGCAGGGCGCAGGCCACGGCGACCTCACCCGGTCCGTGCATCTTCGGCTTGACGATGTAGACGGAGCCGGCCCGCGAGTTGGAACCGGCGTGTGAGCCCCGCAGATCATGCACCGAGCCGAGGCCGGTGAACAGGGCATCGAGGATCTCCTCGGGCACCGGAGCGCCGGCGGGGTCGAGCACGGCGTCGCTGGTCATCAGGTGGCCTACCTGACGGATGAGCAGCAGTGAGCGGCCGGGCAGGGTCAGCTCCGAGCCGTCGGTTGCCGTGTAGACGCGGTCAGGGTTGAGCCGTCGGGTGTAGGTGCCCTCACCCTTCGCGATTTCGGCGGTGAGGGTGCCCTGCATCAACTGCAGCCAGTTGCGGTAGCCCGACACCTTGTCCCCGGCGTCGACCGCCGCCACGGAGTCCTCGAGGTCCATGATCGTCGTGGTCGCGGACTCAAGCACGATGTCCTTCACACCGGCCGGGTCGCCCGAGCCGATGGAGTGGGTGCGGTCGATCTGGATCTCCACATGGAGTCCGTGGTGGACGAGCAGCACGGACTCGGGCGCGTCCGCGGCTCCGCGGTAACCCACGAGCTGCCCCGGCTCCGCGAGCCCCAGTGAACCGCCCGGCGTCTCCGCGACGAGAGCGCCGTCCGCGATCCGGTAGACGGTTACGTCGGCGTGGGATCCGCCGGCCAGGTCGGTGTACTCATCGAGGAACTGCCGTCCGCGTGCCACAACGGCGGCACCGCGGACCGCGTTGTAACCACCCGTGTGCTTGCGACCCTCGGCGTCGTCCACGGCGTCGGTGCCGTACAGCGCGTCATAGAGCGAGCCCCAGCGGGCATTCGCCGCGTTGGCAGCGAACCGTGCATTCAGCAGGGGAACTACCAACTGGGGTCCTGAGACTGTGGCGATCTCGGGGTCGACCCGGCCGGTCGTGATGGTGAAGTCCCCGGGCTGATCGACCAGGTAGCCGATCGAGCGGAGGAATTCTTCGTAGGCTTCCGGATCCACGGGCACCGCGCCGCGGTCGCGGTGGTACTCGTCGATCTGCTGCTGCATCAGATTCCGGACTTCCAACAGTTCCCGCACCCGCGGCGAGAACTCGCCGATGAGCGAGGCGGCGCCAGCCCAGAATGCCCCCTCCTCGATCCCGGTCCCCGGCAGTGCTTCGTCCCGGACGAAGGCATAAAGCTCTTCCGCGATGCTGAGCTCGTTGATCTCCAGGTAATTCGGCATAGTGCCCGCCTTCTAGATTTTTCGTAGTGTGGAAGAAACCTACCAATATCTAAAACCTAACCAGCACTGCCCCGTCAGTCAATGCGGACTGCCCGAGGCTGCAGGACGCGGCGCCGTGTGAGGGGCCGGATCTGAAGCGCACTCGTTCTCGACGGCAGCTACTCGAACCGGGACGGGTCACCCATTCCGCGCCGGACGATTTCCCCGGTTCCGCTCGAGAAGTCGACCACTGTGGTCGGTTCGGCGCCGCAGTCCCCGGAATCGATCACCGCGTCGACCTGGAAGTCGAGTTCCTCCTTGATCTCCCAGCCCTCCGTGAGGGGAGTTTCCTGATCGGGAAGCAGCAGCGTACTGGACAGCAGCGGCTCGCCGAGCTCCGCAAGCAGCGCCTGAACCATCCGATGGTCCGGGATACGTACCCCCACCGTCTTCTTCTTCGGGTGCAGCAGCCGTCGCGGCACCTCCTTGGTGGCGGGCAGGATGAAGGTGTAGCTGCCGGGCGTCACTGCCTTGATGCTGCGGAACACGTCGTTGTCGATCTGCACGAACTGCCCCAGCTGCGCGAAATCGCTGCAGACGAGGGTGAAGTGGTGCTTGCTGTCGAGCCGGCGGATCGCCCGAATGCGATCCAGTGCCTCCCTGTTACCCAGCTGCGCCCCGAGCGCATAGCAAGAGTCCGTCGGGTAGGCGATCAGCCCACCTGACCTCACGATCTCGGCAATCTGGACGATCGCCCGGGGTTGCGGATCCTCGGGGTGCACATCGAAGTATCTGGCCATGCCACGAGCATATGTTCAGCGCTCGCTACGCGCACTGGTCGGCGGTTCGCCGGGGCTCGGTTGCGGTTTCCGTCCGGCAGGAATCGGCTACGAGTACTCTAGTTCCCATGGCCAGCGAAGCAACCACCCTGATCGTCGACGGTCCGGGGGGCCCCCGGAACCTGCGCATCTCGAGCCCATCGCGCGTCCTCTGGCCGGAACTCGGCCTGACGAAACTCGACCTCGCCGGGTACCTGGTGGCGGTCAGCCCGGCGTTCCTCGCCGCGAACGGCGACCGCCCTGTCTCGCTCCAGCGTTTTTCGGGCGGAATCGACGGGGAGCAGTTCTTCTCGAAGAATCCACCCAAGGGCACCCCGGACTTCGTGCGCTCCGTGCCCGTGACCTACCCGAGTGGCCGCTCGCATCCGCAACTGGTCCTTGACGAACCGGCAGGTGTGGTGTGGGCAGCGCAGATGAACACCGTCGTGTTCCACCCTTGGGCTTCCCGCGCCGGAAATACCGACAATCCCGACCAGCTGCGGATCGACCTCGACCCGCAACCCGGCACCGGATTTCCGGAAACGGTTCCTGTAGCCCTTGAGCTCCGGTCGATCCTCGCGGAGGCGGGCCTCACCGCGTTCATCAAGACCTCAGGCAACCGGGGGCTCCACGTCTTCGCTCCGATCGAACCTACCCATGAGTTCCTGGACGTCCGGCACGCCGTCATCGCTGCGGCCCGGGAACTGGAACGTCGGATGCCGGACACCGTGACCACCGCATGGTGGAAGGAGGAGCGCGGCGGGAAGATGTTCGTCGACTACAACCAGGCCAACCGCGACCGCACCATGGCCGGCGCCTACAGTCCGCGCCCACTACCCCACGCGCCGGTCTCCTGCCCCCTTGAGTGGGATGAACTGGCAACTGCCGACCCGGCGGCCTTCACCATAGCGACGGTGCCCGACCGGGTGGCGGAGAGGGGTGACCCCTGGGAATCCATGCACAGCTCGCCGGGAACGATCGACACCCTGCTGGGGTGGTGGAACCGTGACCTCGATGCCGGTCTGGGCGAACTCGTGTTCCCGCCCGACTATCCGAAGATGCCGGGTGAGCCCCCGAGGGTCCAGCCGAGCCGTGCCCGGAAGACCTCTTGACCCCACTTGAACCGATGGTGTCGGGACGTGCGGCGCGCGGGCGGCCAACGGCGGCCGGACGGCCTCCGGTCGGTAGACTTGCCGCATGTCCAGGAAAGAGCCCTTCCGCACCGCGGTGGTCATCGAAGACGACGACGACGTCCGCGACCTTCTCCACACCGTGCTCACCGGCGCAGGGTTTCGGGTCCACACGGCTCCAGCGGGCCTCGCGGGCGTGCAGATGGTACGGCGTCTCCTGCCCGACGTCGTCACCCTCGATGTCGGGTTACCCGACATCGACGGATTCGAGGTCGCCCGCCGGATCCGCTGCTTCTCCTCCACGCTGATCGTCATGCTGACCGCGCGGTCCGACCCCGCTGACGAAGCCCGCGGCCTGGAGGCCGGAGCCGACGGTTACCTGCACAAGCCGTTTCGGCCCTCCGAGCTCAGGACGCGGATCGAGGAGGGGCTCGAATGCCGTCTGCAGCCCGGGCTGAACAGCTAGGCGGACTGTCCTCGACGTAGGGATCCGCTCGCTGGGAAGGTTGAGGCAACCAAACGCGGAGCCTTCGTCCTAGTCGTCGCCGTCCTCATTCTCCTCGCCCCGGGAGTCGTCTCCCTGATCGGTGTCGATGCCATTGTTGTCGTCGAATTCCTCACCGTCGTTCTCGTTCTGCTGCTCCTCCTGCTGCACTTCATCGGCCGGAGCGTCCTCCTGCTCGGAGTTGTCACAGCCGGTGAGGAACAGGGCGGTAGCGACGAGGAGGGCAGCGGAGTGCCGAAGCAGGTTTCCTGACATGGTTTCTCCCTTCAGAGGCGTGCCCACAACCGTAACCGGCGGGCAAAAAGGACGGCAAGGACAAGGTCGGAGTCACCCGCCCCTTGCCTTTGCCGCAGGGAGCTGGGCCGCGGAAAGCCGGACCGCTGCTAGGCGCCGCTGTCCCGGAGAAGGTTGGTAATGCGGGCGGTGGAGAGCCGGCGGCCGTCGTCGTCGGTCATGACGACCTCGTGCGTTGTCAGGGTCCGACCAAGATGAAGTGCTGTGGCAGTGCCGGTGACGGTTCCCGACGCGACGCCGCGGTGGTGGGTTGCGCTGATTTCGATGCCCAGGGCATGGCGACCGGGGCCGGCGTGGATACCGGCAGCGAACGAGCCGAGCGTTTCGGCCAGCACGAGGTGCGCGCCGCCGTGCAGGATCCCTGCCACCTGTTCATTGCCTTCGACCGGCATGGTCGCGACCATGCGGTTTGCACTCATCTCGAGGAACCTGATGCCCATCTTCAGGGTCAGGCGCCCGACGCCGTGCTCGCCGAGCCACTCATGCATCTCCGGGGGGACGCCCGCGGCCGTCAGTTCCGCCACATGGTCCTTGCGCGCTTCGCTGGGCGAACCGGGCTGAGTGAAATTGTCCATCATGGGAACTAGGCTGGCACCTGTGAGTGAAACAACCAAACCAGCTGCCACCCTGACCGCCGCACGTCCCTCGACCGGGCAGCGGAACCGACTCCTGGTGGTGGATGGCCACTCCATGGCCTTCCGCGCGTTCTATGCGCTTCCTCCCGAGAACTTCTCCACCGACACCGGCCAGCACACCAACGCGGTCTACGGCTTCACGGCGATGCTGATCAACCTGATCAAGGACCAGAAGCCCACGCACGTGGCGATCGCCTTCGACCTCGATACACCGACGTTCCGCTCGGAGGAGTACACCGAGTACAAAGGCGGCCGCTCCAAGACTCCGGAGGAATTCCACGGGCAGATCGACCTCATCATCAAGGTGATGGAGGCCATGAGGATCCCCACCATCTCGATGGACGGCTATGAGGCCGACGACATCCTCGCCACGCTCGCCTGCAATGCAGCTGCCGAGGACTGGGATGTCCAGGTGGTCAGTGGTGACCGTGATGCCTTCCAACTGGTCAATGACCGCGTGACCGTGCTGTACCCGAAGCAGGGCGTCACCAACATCCCGCAGATGGACGCGAAGGCCATCGAGGAGAAGTACTTCGTGCCGCCGCACCAGTATTCCGATCTTGCCGCCCTGGTGGGGGAGAGCGCCGACAATCTGCCCGGAGTGCCCGGCGTCGGCCCGAAGACGGCCGCGAAGTGGATCAAGCTCTATGGCGGCCTGGAGGGGATCATCGAGAACGTCGACTCGATCGGCGGCAAGGTGGGGGATGCCCTGCGGGAGCACCTCGACTCGGTCAAACGGAACCGGCGCCTCAACCGCTTGCTGACCGACCTCGACCTTCCCGTCGACCTCGACGCCATGGTGTCCCAGCACCCCGACCGGTCCGCCGTCGAGGACCTTTTCGACTCGCTGCAGTTCAATACGCTGCGCAAACGGCTGTTCGACCTGTTCGGCGAGGAGGAGGTCGAGGACACCGGCGACGAGATGAGCCCTCCGCCGCACGTCGTCCTCGAGGATGCGGGCGAGCTGACCGCGTGGTTGAACGCTACGAATCAGGGGCTCACATCCGTGCACCTGGCGACAGAATCGACGTCGGGCGGGTCCGACGTCGCCGGTGTGGCGTTGGTGACCTCCGGGGCCGCGGCCTACGTTCCGCTCGAACCGCTCGACGCGGAGGCAGAGCGGGTGCTGGGCTCGTGGCTCGCCGACAAGGACGCGCCGAAGGTGGTCCACGATTTCAAGACCGTGTACAAGCAGCTCCATGCGCGCGGCCTGGTCCTCGCCGGGGAGGTGGACGACACCGCCCTCTCCGCGTACCTCATCCAGCCGGACCGCCGCAGCTACGACCTCGCGGACCTCAGCCAGTACCACCTGCGCCTTTCCATCACCGCCGCGGCGAACGACTCCTCGGGGCAGCAGGCGCTCGACCTCGGTGGCAAGGACGTTGCCTCTCCCGCCGTCGTGGCCGCTTTCGCGGCGCTGCAGCTGAGTGAGCACTTCGCCGGGCAGCTCGTGGAGAAGGGGGCCAACCAGCTCCTCGGAGGGCTCGAACTGCCGCTGGCCGAGGTCCTCGCTGGGATGGAGCTGACCGGGATCGCCGTCTCGGTGGAGCGGCTCGACCGGCTGCTCGACGACTTCTCCCACACCATCAGCACGGCCGGTTCCGAGGCCTTCCGGATCATCGGCAAGGAGATCAACCTGGGTTCGCCCAAGCAGCTCCAGGCGGTGCTGTTCGACGAGCTGGAGCTGCCCAAGACCAAGAAGATCAAGACCGGATACTCCACCGACGCCGACGCCCTCACCGACCTGATCGTCAAGACCGGGCACCCGTTCCTCGAGCAGCTCCTGGCCTACCGTGATGCGACGAAGCTGCGCCAGACCGTGGAGGGGCTGCGGAAGGCAGTGGGCGACGACGGCAGGGTCCACACCACGTACCTGCAGACCGTCGCGGCGACGGGCCGGTTGTCCTCGACGAACCCGAACCTGCAGAACATCCCGGTGCGCTCCGACGAGGGCCGGCGTATCCGTGAGGTCTTCGTGGTGGGCAGGAACAGTTCGGGAGTGCCGTACGAAAGCCTGATGACCGCAGACTATTCGCAGATCGAGATGCGGATCATGGCGCACCTCTCGGGCGATGAGGGGCTGATCTCGGCCTTCCAGGAGGGGGAGGACCTCCACCGCTTCGTGGGCTCGCACATCTTCGGTGTGGCGCCGGAAGAGGTCACCAACGCCATGCGTTCCAAGGTCAAGGCCATGTCCTACGGTTTGGTCTACGGGCTGAGCTCGTTCGGCCTCTCCAAGCAGCTCGCCATCTCGGTGGACGAGGCCCGTACCCTCATGCGCGACTACTTCGAGCGGTTCGGGGCCGTCCGCGACTACCTGCGCGGCATCGTGGAGCAGGCGCGCAAGGACGGTTTCACCTCGACCATCGAAGGGCGACGGCGGTACCTCCCGGACCTCTCGAGCGACAACCGGCAGCTGAGGGAGATGGCGGAGCGGGCAGCGCTCAACGCACCGATCCAGGGGTCGGCCGCCGACATCATCAAGAAGGCCATGCTCGGCGTGGACGCGGCGCTCAGGAAGGACGGGCTCGCCTCACGGATGCTCCTGCAGGTCCATGACGAACTGGTGCTGGAGGTGGCAGCGGGTGAACGCGAGGCCGTCGAGGCGCTGGTGCGCAGGGAGATGGCAGGAGCGGCGGAGCTGACCGTTCCACTCGACGTCTCGGTCGGCACAGGGCTGAGCTGGCACGAAGCCGCCCACTGACGGTGGTGCGGTCCGGGGCGGCCGTCTAGTGTGGACAAGCGTGAGCGAAACTTCATCGAACCAGCCCGCCGGTACGACCCTCGAGACCCGGATCTTCGCCGTCGCGGCCGACGACGATGCGTGCAGTACTGGCCGGTTTGCCCGCTGGCTCAACGCCGAGAATCTCGGATTCCACGATCCGCGGGTCGAGGAGGCGGATATCCCCACCTACATCAAGGCTTTCTCCGCCGACCAGCGGGTGATGTGGGGAATCCATGATCCCGCGGCGGGGGAGCACTCCCACGGCGTGGATGCACCGGTAGCGACGTACGGATCCATGGTCAACGGCCTCAACGTCGGCGGCGGCAGCATGCTCGACGCGCACCTCATTACGGCGGTGACCGTCCAGGCGAGCCACCGCAGGAAGGGCATCCTCCGCGGCATGATTACGCGCGACCTCGCCGAAGCGGCAGGCCGCGGGCTGGCTGTGGCGGCGCTGACCGCCTCCGAGGCGACCATCTACGGACGATTCGGCTTCGGGTGCGCCACCTTCGAGCACACGGTCGAGGTGGATGTCCGCGAGCGGTTCGCCATCACCGCGCCGCAGGCCGGACGGACCGCCCTCGTCTCGCCCGAGCACGGAATCGCTCTGAGCGCGGACATCTTTACCAGGTTCCATGCCCGCACCGCCGGGTCGGTGGGACGCCAGTTCTCGTACCCGCGGCGCGCCTCGGGAATCTGGGGACGCGAGCGGCCGGTCGAGGACAAGGCGGTCCGCATGGCGGTCCACTACGACGACGACGGAACCCCTGCGGGCTACGTCTCCTACAGGTTCTCGGGCTGGGACACCACGCCGTACACCATGAAGATCGTCGACCTCGTGGCGTCGACCGAGACCGCCTACCTCGAGCTGTGGCGATATCTGGGAAACCTCGACCTGGTGCAGCGCATCACCTGGAGCGGCGCCCCCGAGAGTGATCCGCTGCCGTGGGCGCTCCGTGACCGGCGATGCTACCGGCTCACCGGGACGGAGGACGTGCTGTGGATCCGGATCCTCGACGTCGTCGCCGCGCTCGAGGCCCGGCCGTACCGGAGCAACGGGCGGCTGGTGCTCGAGGTGACCGACACCCTGGGACTGGTGGGCGGCAGTTATGTCCTGACGGTGGTGGACGGCACCGCGGAGGTCGAACGGGTGGCAGCAGGGGCGGCGTCCGATGTCACGCTCGACGCCGCCGCCCTGGGGTCGATGTACCTGGGCGGGGTCGCTCCATCGGTGCTGGCGGCGGCCGGCCGGTTGACCGCCTCAGCGGACGACGCCGTCGTGCTCCTGGACCAGCTCTTCCGCGCAGCGGTGAGCCCGTACTGCATCACGCATTTCTAGGGATTTTTCCGCCCTCCCGCGGTGCGCTCCGCTTTGACTGCCCTTGCCGGCCGCGGCTAGACTGATCGGGCGCATAGTGCGCTGTGCGTTGCCCGGCTCCTGCCGGTGCGGTGCCGGCGCCCTACCAATAAGGCCACACCAGGTTTCATCCAACGGTTTTCATCCAATGAATTCATCCGATGGGTCTTATCCGATGTCCTTGTCCAATTTGTCCGCTTCCGGCCATCCAGATGTCCGGATTCAATAAATCATCCACTACGGAGCCCCAACTACATGACCATCACCACCACCGAGAAGCAAGGTACCCCGCAGGTCGCGATCAACGACATCGGTACCGCTGAGGACTTCCTCGCAGCGATTGACGCCACTATCAAGTACTTCAACGACGGAGATCTCGTCGAAGGTACGGTCGTCAAGGTTGACCGCGACGAGGTTCTGCTCGACATCGGTTACAAGACCGAGGGTGTCATCCCTTCCCGTGAGCTTTCCATCAAGCACGACGTCGATCCCGGGGACGTTGTCTCCGTCGGTGATCAGGTCGAAGCTTTGGTCCTCACCAAGGAAGACAAAGAAGGCCGCCTGATCCTTTCCAAGAAGCGTGCTCAGTACGAGCGCGCCTGGGGCGACATCGAGAAGGTCAAGGAAGAGGACGGCGTCGTCACCGGTACCGTCATCGAAGTCGTCAAGGGTGGGCTCATCCTCGACATCGGTCTGCGTGGCTTCCTGCCCGCATCGCTCGTGGAAATGCGCCGCGTGCGGGACCTGGCTCCGTACATCGGCCAGCAGATCGAAGCGAAGATCATCGAACTCGACAAGAACCGCAACAACGTTGTGCTGTCGCGTCGCGCATGGCTCGAGCAGACCCAGTCCGAGGTCCGCTCGACCTTCCTCAACAAGCTCGAGAAGGGCCAGGTCCGTCCGGGCGTCGTGTCCTCGATCGTCAACTTCGGTGCGTTCGTGGATCTCGGCGGCGTCGACGGCCTGGTTCACGTCTCCGAACTGTCCTGGAAGCACATCGACCACCCGTCCGAGGTTGTCGAGGTCGGCCAGGAAGTCACCGTCGAGGTTCTCGAGGTCGACCTGGACCGCGAGCGCGTCTCGCTGTCGCTGAAGGCCACCCAGGAAGATCCATGGCAGACCTTCGCACGCACGCACGCCCTGGGCCAGGTTGTCCCGGGTAAGGTCACGAAGCTTGTTCCGTTCGGCGCGTTCGTACGCGTCGAGGACGGCATCGAGGGCCTCGTGCACATCTCCGAGCTTGCAGTGCGCCACGTGGAACTTGCCGAGCAGGTCGTCTCCGTGGGTGACGAGCTCTTCGTCAAGGTCATCGACATCGACCTCGAGCGCCGCCGGATCTCCCTCAGCCTCAAGCAGGCCAACGAGGGTGTGGACGCCGACAGCACCGAGTTCGACCCGGCGCTGTATGGTATGGCTGCCGAGTACGACGAAGAGGGCAACTACAAGTACCCCGAGGGCTTCGACCCCGAGTCGAACGAATGGCTCGAGGGCTACGAGACCCAGCGCGCTGCCTGGGAAGCCCAGTACGCCGAGGCCCAGTCACGCTGGGAGTCGCACAAGAAGCAGGTTGTGCAGCACGCGTCCGACGACGCCGCTGCAGCGAACGAACCCGCCGAGTCGTCCAACTCGACGAGCTACTCCTCCGAGCCGGTCGTCACCGACACCGGATCGGGCACGCTCGCGTCCGACGAGGCACTTGCGGCACTGCGCGAAAAGCTGACCGGAGCCTAGATCTCCGGCGGTTTCCGCTGAGCAGGGTGTGAACGAGGAGGGTCTCCGCCGATGGGCGGGGGCCCTCCTTGCTTGTTACGGCCCCGGCCCGTCGATCGAGCAGTTGTGGCGGGGTCGGCACGCGCTTGCCCGCCAGATGTGCACAGTCGGTCCAAGTGCGAGCGACTGGTGCCAGGTCAGTCCTGTCGGACGGAGCAAGTCACCGTGAACCGAGGGGAGCGGGCCACCTGGCGGGTAGGGCCGACCATCGACGCGAGGGCCTGCCGGTACTGCAGATGGCTGTTCCACACCGTCCACAGCTCACCGCCCGGGGCCAGCACCCGTCCGGCGTCGGCGAACAGCTTGAGGGCGATCCCGGTATGGATGGTGCTGCCGATATGGAACGGCGGGTTCAGGACGATCAGCCCTGCCGAACCGTCGGGCCGGGATGACAGCGCGTCGTCGCGCACCACCTCCACGCGTGCGGAGACGCCGTTCGCCCGCACGGTGCGGGACGTCGAGGCCACCGCCGACGCCGACTGGTCGGTGGCGATCACGCGGAGGGATGGCCGAAGCAGGGCGAGGTACGCCGCGATCGCGCCGTTGCCGCAGCCGAGGTCGATGGCTTCCTCCGCCGGCCGCGCCTGGGAGAGGAGCGGCAGAAGGAACCCGGTACCGGGATCCAGGGTGGCACCGCCGAAGGTGCTGCCGTAGGCGCACAGTTCGAGCTCGCGGCCGAGTCCGACGTCGTGCCGACCGGCCAGCGGAAAGCGGGAGGGCACGCTGCCCCGCGGCCCCGAAGCGCTGAGAACCCGCGCCTTCTGCCGCGCAAGCCCGGCCGACACGGTGCCGAAGTGCCGCTTGAGGACGCCGTTCATGCTGACGCTCATATGTTTCAGCCGGCCTCCCGCATACACCACGACGTCGTCGGCGGCGGAGGAGGCGATGGCGCCGGCGATCTCGTCCAGCGCGTCGAGGGAGCGGGGGAGCTGCAGCAGCACCGTCCGCGCTCCCTCCAGCAGTTCCGGACCCAGCCCATGCGACGCGTAGTCCTCCTGCAACCCGAACCGTTCGGCGTTGAGTGCCAGAGCCCGTTCCTGTGACAGTGGATCCTGGTGCGCCCGCACGTCGCGGGCACCGAACCGGCCGATCGCACCTAGGGTCAGTGCACCGTACCGGTCACCGATCGTCACCGTTCCGGTCGGATCCGAACCGAGGCGGGCAGCGGCGGTGTCGAGCAGCAGGCGGTCCGCGGCGTCGTAGGCCTGGAGGTTGGGCGCTTCGACGTCCGGGGCGCGGGTGAGGAGCGGGAAGTCGAACTGCGTCACCGGTCCACCCACTGTTCGCCGACGGCGGTGACGGCGGCGGTGCCCAGCGTCGCGGCAGCCACCCTTGATTCGAGGTCGTATGCGGCGGCGGCGCCGAAGGGCAGGGCGACCTCGATGCGGGCGGCGTCGAACCCGTACCCGGTGCCGAGGATCGAGAACCCGGCCGATCTCAGCTCGTTCTCGAGCCGTCCCGCGGCGACGACGGGCACGTCGACCCGGAACAGCGCGAGCAGTTCCCGCCGAACCGGCCGTGCGTTGCGGAGGGCATGGGCTGCCGCCTCCGAGTAGGCACGCACCAGGCCTCCCGCACCGAGGAGTATTCCGCCGAAATACCGCACGACGACGGCGCCCACATCGCTGAAATCCGCGACGCCTGTCGGCCCCGTCGTCCGGGAGAGTGCCTCCAGGATCGGCGCCCCCGCGGTTCCCACAGGTTCGCCGTCGTCGTAGGAGCGTTGGACGTGGCGCCCGGCGCCGACCAAGTAGGCGCTGCAGTGGTGCCGGGCCGAGGAGAACTCGCGCCTCACCGCCAGGAGGTGCTCGCGCGCCTGTTCCTCGGATTCCACTCGATCCAGGACGGCGATGAAGCGGGAGCGCTTGACCTCGAGCTCATGTCGGCTTTCGCCACTCACGGTGGAGTACGAGGTTGCCGTGCCTGCGGAAGCTGTCATTCCTCCAATCCTAGACGGCAGGAGTATCCGCTCGATCGTCCGACGATCAACCACGGGGCCGCCGTCGAGGATGAGGTTGCCCTCCGCGGAAGCGGCTTTATACGCTTCCGGGACTGAAGGACGCCCCACCGAGGAGGACCCCGTGAATCAAGCTCCCCAGCACAACGACCTGCCCTTGGCCGACTACGACCACATTCCGCTGGGTGCGCTGCCGACCCGCATCACGGGACTTGACGAGGACGCCCTCGGAAGTCTGCTCGCGTACGAACAGCAACACGGTGACCGGCTTCCCGTGAAGCTTGTCCTGGAGCAACGGCTGCAGGCGGTCCGCGGCGGTGCCGAGTTGTCCGAGGGCGCCGGGACCAGCATGCCGGAGGTGAGTCAGTCCCGCTCCGGATCGCCGGTCATGCCGGCGACGTCCGGACCGCTGATCAACCCGCCGTCGCAGGGTGACCCGACCAACCCTGCCCAGCCCCGCTAGACGGGAGCCTCCGTCAGGAGCGCCTTCTCCTCGATCAGCTCGACCGACAGGGTCCGGTACCCGGTGGCCTCGAACAGGGCGGTCACGGTCCCCTCCTCGTAACTCATGACCACGCCCGGACCCCACTCGCGGTGTCCAACCCGCGACTGGAGGGGGTAGGGCTGCCGGTCGGCCTTGGGGTTCTCCTGCTGCCGTGAGTGCCCGAGCGGGTCGGCGTCGGAGGTGGAGCCGGCCGAGCAGTTGTCACAGTTCCCACAGGGTCCGTCCGTCTCCTCGCCGAAGTAGCCGAGCAGGAACTGCCGCCGGCACGTCCTGATCTCGGCGTAGCGCCGTACCATCTCCACCCGGGACTGGTCGATGAGCTCGCGGTGTCCTGCCTGTTCGACGCCGGCCCGTGCGCCAGCATCCGCCGTATGGTCGCCTGCCACATATCCGGCCGGCCCGTCCTCGATCATCCCTACCAGTTCGAGCAGGTTGAGCAGCCCGGAGAGCTTACGCTGGCTGAGGCCCGACAAGGCCCTGAGTTCCTTGACCGACACCGGGCGGTCCTGGAGCCGGAGGACCGCGAACAGCTGCGCAAGCTCATCCCGCCGCGTCCGGGTGCTGTTCCACCCGCAGGAACAGGTTGGGCCGGTCGAAGCCCGCCACCAGCGTCAGAGGTGATTCGAGGTGCAGCCTCTCGGTGATCTCCTGCTGCACGGGGGTCGAGGCGGTCGCGGTGAGCGCCAGCACCGGGCACCCCAGCGTGGTGACGAGATGCCCCAGTTGGAGGTAGTCGGGCCGGAAGTCATGGCCCCAGGCCGACACGCAGTGCGCCTCGTCGATGACGAGTAGGGAGACGTCGAGCCCGTCCAATTGACCGGCGACGTCGTCGCGTGCTGTCTGCTCCGGGGCGAGGAAGAGGAATTTGGCGCGCCGGGACTCGTCCGGATCGGAGGCAGCTGCCCAGGCCTCCTCACGGTCCGACTGGCTGAGATCGGAGTTGATCACGTAGGCGCGCGTGGCCCCGGTGCTTTCGTTGATGGCGTTGGCCTGATCATGCTGCAGGGCGATGAGCGGCGAAATGACGACGACGACACCCGGCAGCACCATTCCCGGTACCTGGTAGATCGCCGACTTCCCGAACCCGGTGGGCATGACACACAGGGCACTGCGCCCGTTGGCCACGGCCTCCATCGCGATCCGCTGGTCCGGATGCAGGGTGTCCCAACCGAAGACGGAGGACGCGGTTTCTTCGAGGTCGCGCAGTGCGGTAGCCATGATTCCCTTCAAATGCCCTTGGATTTCCAGCGCAGGGGCAGGAGAAGGACAGGAGAGGGGGGATAAGTGTTTGACACACGGGCGACGCGTTAGGGTTGGCAGATGCTCAGGGTGGGTTTGACCGGAGGTATCGCCGCGGGGAAGTCGCTCGCGGCGTCGGAGTTGGGGAAGCTGGGCGCCGTGGTCATCGACGCCGATGCACTTGCCCGGGAGGTGGTGCAGTCCGGCCAGCCGGCCCTCGCGGAGATCGCCGAAATTTTCGGGCCCGAGGTGCTACTTCCCACGGGCGCCCTTGACCGGCCGGCCCTCGGCAGCAGGATCTTCGGAGATCCTGCTGCGCGCGCGCAGCTGAACTCGATCGTCCATCCACGTGTGCGCGAGCGCGCTGCCGCGCTGGTCGCCGATGCCCGGCCCGGCTCGATCATCGTGGAGGACATCCCCCTGCTCGTCGAGACAGGGCAGGGACCGCGCTTCCACCTCGTGATCGTCGTGGATGCTCCCGAGGAGGTGCGGGTGCGGCGGATGGTCGACAGGCGGGGAATGACCGAGGGCGCCGCCCGCGAGCGGATCGCAGCCCAGGCGTCCACGTCGGACCGGAACCGCGAGGCCGACGTCGTGCTGGAAAATGCCGGCACCCCGGGCGCCGCAGGAGAAGCGATCCGTCGATTGTGGCGGGACCGGCTCGTGCCGTACAACGGCAATCTCCTTGCTGCGCGGCCCGCGCACCGCAGCGCACCGCAGGTCGTTCCCCACGATGCCCGATGGGCGGGATCGGCAGCGAGGATCCGGGCGAGGCTGCTGCAGGCCGACGAACGCATCCTGCAGGTCGACCACACCGGCCCGACGTCGGCACCCGGCTCCGACGCGGCTGACATCCTCGACTTCCTGGTTAAAATCGACTCCGACGCCGATCTCCCGGCTGTCTCCACTGCCCTGACGACGGCCGGCTACCCTCCTGCGACCGTTGCGTCGGAACCATCCACGCGTGGCACCCCGGGCAGGTTGCTGCATGCGAACGCGGACCCCGGCCGGCACGTGGACCTCCACCTCGTGGCGCGAAGGGCCGGGGACGGTCCGGCGGGCGGGAACCGCGGGCGCTGACGGTATTCCGGACGTTCGCCGGGTTGCCGCTTCCTGTGGTGCCGCCGCGGCTGGAAGCCGACGCACACGGTTCCGCCTCCAGCAAAGCGGACCGGAATTGTCCGTAGCAGGCGCTACCGTTGAATCATGAGTCTTGCGCAGGATATCAAGCGGGTCGTAGCTCCCTTCGAGGTCATCAGCGAGTACACTCCGGCGGGTGACCAGCCCACGGCCATCGCGGAGCTGAGCGAGCGCATCAACGCCGGCGAGAAGGATGTCGTCCTCCTGGGCGCCACGGGCACGGGCAAGAGCGCGACGACGGCCTGGCTGATCGAGCAGGTCCAGCGGCCCACCCTGGTGATGGTGCAGAACAAGACGCTCGCGGCGCAACTCGCCAACGAGTTCCGTGAACTCCTGCCCAACAATGCGGTGGAGTATTTCGTCTCCTACTACGACTACTACCAGCCCGAAGCATACGTTCCGCAAACGGACACCTTCATCGAGAAGGACTCCTCCATCAATGAGGAGGTGGAACGGCTGAGGCACTCCGCCACGAACGCGCTGCTCACCCGACGCGACGTCATCGTGGTGGCCACCGTGTCCTGCATCTACGGCCTCGGCACGCCTGAGGAGTACATCAACAAGATGGTGACGCTGCGCAGGGGCGAGCAGAAGAACCGGGACGACCTCCTGCGACAGTTCGTGGGCATGCAGTACACCCGCAATGATATGGACTTCCACCGCGGCACCTTCCGGGTGCGCGGCGACACCGTGGAGATCATCCCCATGTATGAGGAGCACGCGCTCCGGATCGAGTTCTTCGGTGACGAGGTGGAGAACATCTACACCCTCGACCCGCTGACCGGGAACGTGATCCGTGAGGAAGAGGAGATGTACGTCTTCCCCGCGTCGCACTACGTCGCCGGCCCCGACCGTATGTCGCGGGCGATCAAGGCCATCGAGGATGAACTGCAGCAGCGGCTGACCGAGTTCGAATCGCAGAACAAGCTGGTGGAGGCCCAGCGGCTGCGCATGCGCGTGACCTACGACCTCGAGATGATGGAGCAGATGGGGTTCTGCAACGGCATCGAGAACTACTCGCGCCATATCGACGGCCGCGACGCCGCCTCGGCACCCCACTGCCTCCTCGACTATTTCCCCGACGACTTCCTGCTCGTGGTCGACGAGTCGCATGTCACGATTCCGCAGATCGGGGCCATGTACGAGGGTGACGCGTCCCGCAAGCGAACCCTGGTGGACCACGGCTTCCGTCTGCCGTCGGCCATGGACAACCGGCCGCTGAAGTGGGATGAATTCCTCGACCGCATCGGGCAGACGGTCTATCTCTCGGCAACTCCGGGCAAGTACGAGCTCGCCAAGGGCGACGGCTACGTGCAGCAGATCATCCGGCCCACGGGCCTCGTCGACCCCGAAGTGGTGGTCAAGCCCACGAAGGGGCAGATCGATGACCTTCTGGGGGAGATCCACACGCGGGTGGAGCGGAACGAGCGCGTCCTCGTGACCACGCTCACCAAGCGCATGTCGGAGGACCTCACGGGATACCTGCTCGAGCACGGGGTGAAGGTGGAGTACCTCCACTCCGACGTCGACACCCTGCGCCGCGTCGAGCTGCTGCGTGAACTGCGGATGGGCACGTTCGACGTCCTGGTGGGAATCAACCTGCTGCGCGAAGGCCTCGACCTGCCCGAAGTGTCGCTCGTGAGCATCCTCGACGCGGACAAGGAAGGGTTCCTCCGCAGCTCCACGTCGTTGATCCAGACGATCGGCCGCGCAGCCCGCAACGTCTCCGGCGAGGTGCACATGTATGCGGACCGCATCACGGACTCCATGGCCCACGCCATCGACGAGACGAACCGCCGGCGCGCCATCCAGGTGGCCCACAACCTTGAACACGGTATTGATCCCACTCCGCTCCGGAAGCGGATCGCCGATATCACCGATACCATCAATCGTGAGGATGCGGACACCAGGGCCCTCCTCGAAGCCGCGTCGAAGGGCAAGAAGTCCAAGGGGAAGGCGCTGCGGCATGACGGTCTGGCAGCGGTTCCAGCAGAAGACCTGACCGACCTCATCCAGCAGCTGACCGACCAGATGCATGCTGCGGCGGCCGAACTCAAGTTCGAGCTGGCGGGCAGGTTGCGGGACGAGGTCGGGGACCTGAAGAAGGAGCTCCGCCAGATGCAGTCTGCCGGGCACGCCTAGAAGGTGCACAAGGAGCCGATGCAGGACAGCCAGCCGATCCGGAGAGAGAACTTCCTTGAACTTCGGGTTCACGGAATCGGGGAGGTCGAGTACCTGAACAGTCTGGCGAGCCCACGGGTCAGACGGATCAACCAGTGGGTCGAGGTTGCCGAACCACCGGTCCTGCCGGACCACCGGTTGAAGCTCGTCAACTGGTCCCGATCGAACCGGAAGCGCACCGGATTCCTGTGGTACCTCGCCTTCCCCTTCACGCTGGCGAACCTGGCGGGCAGGATGACCGACGGCCGGGAGGGGCGAATCGGGCGGGCCTGGTGGATCGTTCAGCTCGGCTCACTGATATTGACGCTCAGTTCACTGGCCTGGCTCGTGGTTCTCCTCGAAACGGTGGCGGTCCACCTTCCCCCCGCTGCGTCCTTCGGCGGTGTCGGGCTCGTACCGCTGACCGCGACGGCGGTGCTCACAGCGCTCCTGGCGGGAAAGTGGTTTCTGGTGATCCGGCGGCAGGCGGGGACTTCCCGCCGAAGTCCGGGTACGATCCTGCTGCACGCCGGCGTGGTGATCGCCGGGGGAGCCGTGCTTGCCCGGTGGCCGCCGGGCGAGCTCGCTTACGCGGGGTGGCCGTCGTCGGAGGCTCCCGCCGGGTTGAGGCTCGACGCGATGGCGCTGTGGATCGCGGTGAGCCTCGCCATGGTTCTCGTCCTCCCGCTGGCCTCGACGGCGCTGCACGCAGCAGGCGGACGGCGGGCGAAGCGTCCACTGGTGCCGGCTGCTGGTGCCGGTGGCCTGCTGATCGCGGCGCTCCTCCTGATGCACTCGGTGAACGCGCTGGTGCGCCTCGTGCTCGACAACGTGCTCGGGTATCTCGGCCGCCTTTTCAAGCTCGCTCCGGCAGCCACGGATGCCCGGCCGCGGATCCTCCTCGCCCGGGACGAGCCGCTGAACCTCGGCGACAGTCGGCTCGACCTGTTTCCCTTCCTCGCCCTGATCGCGCTGACAGCGTTCGTCCTTGCCGCGGCCGCCGTCGTGCTTGTCCGCCCCGGGCTGGGGCTCGGTGCGCTGTGGCGGGGCCGGCTTCAGAGGCGCCTGTGGTGGCACCGGGTCATCGGGGACGCCGCCCACCTCCTTCCCCTGGGGATTCCTTTGGGCTCGGTGTCGGCAGGTGCGGCAATGGCCCTCGCCATCAGCTTCGGCGAGGGCGTGCTCGGCGGGGTGTGGCTGGCCCTTGCGGTACTCCTGCTGCAGGTTGCGGGTGCGGCCGTCGTGCTCACGCTCCTCCTGCGCCAGGTCCAGCCCGTTCAGGAGGTCCTGGGAAAAGTGGCCGATATCGCGGGTTTCTGGCCGGTGCGGGACCACCCCCTGGCCGGAGTTTCGTACCGGAACCGAGTAGTGGCGGGGCTAGGGTCGCAACTCGAATCCGCCGGAGCAACCAGGGTCGCCCTCGTGGCGCACAGCCAGGGGAGCGTCCTCGCCGCCTGGCTGCTGGCCGGAAGCGAGAAGGCGGGGTTCGACGGCGTCGGAACGGGTGAACGGCACCTCATCACCACCGGTTCCCCGCTGGCGTCCCTCTACGCCGTTTTCTTTCCCGGCTATTTCCCGCCCGGCTGGTTCGCAATCCTGGCAGGGCGCTGCACGAGTTGGGTCAACTTCTGGCGGCCCACGGACCCCATCGGTTTTCCGGTCGCCGGAGCCGTCAACGTCGAGCTGCCGGCCGTCGATGCGGACGGTGAAGTGCGCGGCCACGCGCGGTACTGGGACGAACCGGAAATCGTGCATCATGTCCAGCGGCTCGCGGCCCGGGACGATATTTCGGCGGAGTCCGCGCGCAACCGGTAACATGGAGCGCACGTAGGGGAGTATCCCAAGCGCTACGAACGTCAACACGCGGGGCAGTGCAGCCCCGCCGGGCGTAGCGGTCGGCCGGCACAGCGCCACGGCGGAGAGACTTACGCCATTCCGTCGCAGCCCTGGAAGGTTATCCATGCCCGCTTTACCACTCGCATTCGAGGTCGGCACGTTCGTCGTCCTCGGCATTATTCTGTTGTTCGACCTGTTGCTGGTCGTCAAGCGGCCCCACGAGCCCTCCATGAAGGAAGCCGGCCTGTGGGTGGGCTTCTACGTGAGCCTCGCCCTGATCTTCGCCGCGCTCATGTTCTACTTCACCGGCGCCGAATACGGCGGCCAGTTCGTGGCCGGCTGGATCACCGAGTACAGCCTCAGCATCGACAACCTCTTCGTCTTCATCATCATCATGGCCCGCTTCTCCGTTCCCCGGAAATACCAGCAGGAAGTGCTGATGGTGGGCATCATCATCGCGCTGGTGCTCCGCGGCATCTTCATCGCCCTGGGCGCTGCCGTCATCGAGAACTTCAGCTGGATCTTCTACATCTTCGGCGCCTTCCTGCTCTACACCGCGTACAAGCAGGCCACGGATTCCGGCGAGGATGAAGAGGATGCCGGCGAAAACAAGCTGATCAAGAAGCTCCGCACCGTGGTGCCGATGTCCGACAAGTACGACGGCGGAAAGCTCCGCACGGTGGTCGACGGCAAGAAGGTCTTCACACCGATGCTCATCGTCTTCGTCACCATCGGGCTGACCGACCTGCTCTTCGCGGTCGACTCCATCCCGGCGATCTTCGGCCTCACCCAGAGCGCCTTCATCGTCTTCACGGCCAACATCTTCGCGCTCATGGGTCTTCGCCAGCTGTACTTCCTGCTGGGCGGTCTGATGACCCGGTTGATCTACCTGAAGCATGCGCTGTCCGTGATCCTCGCGTTCATCGGCGTGAAGCTCGTCCTCCACGCAATGCACGTCAACGAACTGCCGTTCATCAACGGCGGCCAACACATCGAATGGGCACCCGAGATTCCCACCTTCGTGTCACTCGCCGTCATCGTGTTCACCATCGTCGTCGCAGTGGTCGCGAGCCTGCTGAGCCCGAAGGCCCGTCAGGCCTCCATCGATGCGGACCTCGCGGCGGACAGCCAGAAAGCAGCCCAGGAGGACCCCCACTAAACACCGGGGCTTCTCGTCCAAGGGGGAACGGGCCGTCGGCTCGTTCCCCTTTGGCGTTTCATCAGCCGTGCGAATTCGGCGCTTCGCAGGTCAGGCCGATACTCCGGGAGGAGGCCACACCAGCTCGTCCCAGAGTGCGTCGGGATCAGTGCCCGCCTCGGATCCGCCCGCTGCCTCCCGCAGCAGCAGCCGGCCTGTCGACTCGAGGTGGCGTCGCATGGCGGCACCGGCCGCCGGTGCGTCGCCCCCTGAAATTGCGTCAAGGATCGGCCGGTGCTCCAGGTACACGTCCTCCAGGGAACGGGACCTCCGGATGGTGGAGGTGCCGACCAGTCGGGTGGCATCCCGCAGGTTTTCGATGATCCGGGTGGCGTGGGCGTTGCCGGCGAGTTCCAGCAAGAGCGCGTGAAGCCGCTGGTCATGCAGGAGGAACGCCGTCTCATCTCCAGCTGCGACCGACGACTGCATCGCCTCATACTCCGCCTGCAGGGCCGCGTGGTCGGACTCCTGTGCACGAACCGCTGCGCGCTCGGCGGCCGGCACCTCCAGCGCGAGGCGAACGGCGATGATCTCGGTCAGCTCGCGTGCTCCGGGAAGGACGACGCGGAAACCCCGGTTTCGCTCGAAGGCCACCACCCCGGTTTCCGCCAGCCGCAGCAGTGCATCCCGGACCGGGCTACGGGAAACACCCAGTTCATCGGCCAGCCGGTAGACCGAATACAACTTTCCCGGCACCAGCGTGCCGGCCCGGATGCCTTCCCGAACCGCTTCGATGGTGCGGTCGGTGAGCGTGGGGGGACGCACCGGGGGATTCCGGGCGTCGTCGGTGGAATGGATCATGCCTCCAAGACTAGTCGGCGGTGGCGGGGCGGAAGGAGTAACATGTTACTCATGCCGACGACGCTCTCAGCACCCCGATCCCTTGTATCCGAACTCCAGTCGCGCGGCGTTGCAGACGCACGGGCGGACGCCACCTCCCGTGCCGTCTACTCCAGTGATGCCTCCCTGTATCGGATGCAACCCGCAGCGGTCGTCTTTCCGCGACACCTGGACGAAGTCCTCACCACGCTGGAGGTCTGCCGGAGCCGCGGCATTCCATTCACACCACGCGGCGCCGGGACCTCCATCGCCGGTAACGCCATCGGTAGCGGCGTGGTGATCGATTTCAGCCGCCACCTGAACAAGGTCCTGGAGTTCGACACCGAGGCCCGCACGGCCGTCGTCGAACCCGGGGCAGTCCACGCCACCCTGCAGAAGGTCGCGCTGGCCAACGGCCTCCGGTTCGGTCCCGACCCCTCCACCCACAGCCGCTGCACGGTCGGCGGGATGATCGGCAACAACGCCTGCGGTTCACGGGCGCTCGCCTACGGACGCACCGCGGACAACGTGACGCAACTCGACGTCGTCACCGGCTCCGGCACACGCCTGCACCTCGGCGCGGAGGGTACGCCATCGACGCCGGAAACCGACGCGCTGCGGTCGCTGGTGGGTTCCGAATTGGGCACCATCCGTACCGAGCTCGGCCGGTTCGGCCGGCAGGTGTCCGGCTATTCTCTCGAGCACCTGCTGCCCGAACGCGGTTTCGACCTGCGCCGGATGCTCGTCGGAAGCGAAGGCACGCTGGCCGTCGTGCTCGAAGCGGGAGTGCGGCTGGTGGCCGACCTGCCGTACAAGACGATGGTGGTGCTGGGCTTCGAGAACATCGGGGACGCCGGCGATGCCGTACCCGCCGTCCTGCCCTTCGAGCCCACCGCCTGCGAGGGGCTGGATTCGCGGATCGTCGAAGTGGTCCGCAGCCGCAAGGGCCCACAGGCCGTGCCCGAACTTCCCGGCGGCGCCGCCTGGCTGTTCGTCGAGATATCCGGAGTCGATGCTGCGGAGGTCGCCGACCGGGCGGCGCGGGTCAGCCGCATCGGTGCCGCCCGGCATTCCCGCATCATCGGAGATGCCCGACAGGCAGCTGCACTTTGGCGGATCCGCGAGGACGGCGGCGGGCTCGCAGGCCGGTCGCCCGCCGGAGTGCCTGCGCACGCCGGCTGGGAGGACGCCGCGGTGCCGCCCGAGAGGCTGGGGGATTACCTACGCGATTTCGACGACCTCCTGCTCACGCACTCCCTCACCGGGTTCCCGTTCGGACATTTCGGCGACGGTTGCGTGCATGTCCGCCTCGACTTCCCGTTCCATCGCGAGGACGGTAAGGCCGCGTTCCGCGCGTTCCTCACCGACGCCGCGAAGCTGGTGGCGCGGTACGGGGGCTCACTGTCCGGGGAGCATGGCGACGGCCGTGCCCGCAGTGAACTCCTGCCCTACCTGTACACGCCCGCGGCGATCTCACTCTTCGGCAAGGTCAAGGGCATCCTGGACCCGGACAACATCCTCAACCCCGGCGTGCTCGTCGATCCGGAGCCGCTGGACGCGAACGTCCGCGTTGCCGAGGCGGGTCCGCTGCGCTCGGGGCTCGGTTTCGGATATCTGCACGACGGCGGCGACTTCAGCCAGGCCGTGCACCGCTGCACCGGTGTGGGACAGTGCCGCGCCGCCCACAATGACAACTCGACGGTGATGTGCCCGTCGTACATCGCGACGCTGGAAGAAAAGGACTCCACCCGGGGGCGGGCTCGGGCGCTGCAGGAAATGATCAACGGCAGCGTCACAGGAGGAATAAAGGGCGGCAAGCCGAACTGGCGCGCGCCGGAAGTCCACGACGCACTGGATCTCTGTCTTTCCTGCAAAGGGTGCGCATCCGACTGCCCGACGGGGATCGACATGGCCGCCTACAAAGCCGAGGTACTCCATCAGAGCTACCAGGGCAGGATCCGACCTGCGTCCCACTACTCGCTGGGCTGGCTGCCCCGGTGGGCCGGATTGGCAGCGTTCGCACCGCGGCTGGTCAACGCCCTGGTGCGGCTGCCCGGCATGCGGCAACTCGGGCTGCGGCTGGCCGGGGTGGACCAGCGCCGGAACATTCCCGCCTTCGCACCGCAGACGTTCCATGCCTGGTTCAAAGCGCGCGGTGTTACCGCTTCCGAGACCCGCCCGCCGGTGCTCCTGTGGGCGGACTCGTTCACGAACAACTTCTCGCCGGAGGTGGGGCAGGCCGCGGTACGGGTGCTCGAATCGGCCGGGTATGAGGTGCGCATCCCGGATCAGCCCGTGTGCTGCGGCCTTACCTGGATCTCCACCGGACAACTGGATACCGCCAGGAAGATCTTGCGCTCCAGCATTGACGTGCTTGGCAGGTCCGTCGAGGAGGGAATTCCGATCGTGGGCCTGGAGCCGTCCTGCACGGGCGTCCTCCGCTCGGATGCCGTCGAGCTGCTCGGCCGTGCTGCCGCCGGTCCGGTCGCAGGGGCGACGCACACCCTCGCGGAATTCCTCGCAAAGACCCCGGGGTACACCCCACCCTCATTGGAGGGAACGACTGTCGTCGCGCAGCCGCACTGCCATCATCATGCGGTCATGGGCTGGAGCCCCGACGCCGCTCTGTTGGAGGGTGCGGGCGCGAACCTGCAAAAGCTCGGCGGGTGCTGCGGGCTTGCAGGGAACTTCGGGGTGGAGCGGGGCCACTACGAGATCTCCGTGGCGGTCGCCGAGCAGCAGTTGCTGCCGGCGGTCCGCGCCGCCTCCGCGGAGGCCGTCGTGCTCGCTGACGGTTACTCGTGCCGCACCCAGCTGGAGGACCTCAGCGACCGCCGCGGTATTCACCTGGCCCAACTGCTGGACCGGGCAACACCCAGAGAGTAACCGCTGCGGCCGCCGCGAACTTCTCCTGCGGGGTGACCTGAAACGGCAAAGGGAGGGGCCTACCAGTGGTAGGCCCCTCCCTTTCGTTCGGGTGGAGCTAAGCGGAGACGCTCCGAATCGGCGACGCGCTGGCCGCGAAGGCGGAATCGAAAAACTCCTGGAGGCGGTCGCAGAGGATCAGGAATTCGGGGTGGTCGCCGTACATGAAGTCGTTGTGGCGTCCGTCGATCGTGTACAGCGTTTTGGGGGAGGATGCTGCCTCGTACAACGACAGCGCCTCGTCGTAGGGGTGCAGGGTGTTGCGCGACCCGTGTCCAATGAACAGGGGCGTTGGCGCGAGGTCCCTGACCATTTTCTCCACCTTGACGTCGATGATGGACTCGGTGAACTGCAGCCGTGTGGGGTGCCCGAAACCATACACCTGGGAGAGTTCCTTCCCTACATAATCCTCAGTGGCAGGATCCAGCGGGTAGTGGGCGAACGTGTCGGCCAGCTGTGATTCCCCTTCGAGGACCCGCCGCCTACGATCCACCTGTACCTCGTCGAGGATCTTGGTGTACTCGTCGAAGGTGTGGATTGATTTGAGCCACCTTTCGCCGTCGTAGAAGCCGTTCAGTGCAGCCACTCCGGCGACGTTCCGTGCCTTTACGCCGGCCAGGACGACGTTCGCCGCGCCCATTCCCCAGCCGATGAGCCCTATCCGGTGATCGTCCACATCCTCCTGGGCCTGCATGAACGTGATGGCGTTGCGGATGTCCTCGACCTGCTGCTCAATGAGGACGGTGCCCTTTTCGCCCTCGCTGTCCGCCATTCCGCGGTAGTCGAAGCCGAGGCAGACGTAACCGCGTCTGGTCATGTTCTTGGCGAACATCTTCGGGTAGAACTCGTTGAATCCCTGGTATCCGGAGTTGACGATCAACGCCGGATGCGGGCCGTTCGCGGGGAGGTCGTCCGGGTAGTAGAGGGTGGCCTTCAGGCGGCTTCCCTCGCTGAAGAATGTGGTTTCCTTCTCAATCACTGTGTTTCCTTCTTTTTCGTATTCGTGTTCATAGTCAGAGTTTCGGTGGGACGCAGCTTGGGTCAGCCGATGAGGCCTTCGCTCTCGAGCCACTCGTCGGCGACGTCGCGCGGTTCTTCGCCGTCGTTGTCGATCCTGCCGTTGAGTTCGGTGATGGTCTCGTTGGTGAGTGCTTCCCCGACGGGCGCCATGATGTCGGCGATGGCGGGGTATTCGTCGAGTGTTTCCTGGCGGAGGGTCATCGCGCCCTGGTACTCGACGAAGAATTCTTGGTCATCCTCGAGGACGGTCAGGTCGTTGGAGACGATGCGGGCGTCGGTGGAGAACACCTCACCGAAGCTGCATTCCTCGCCGATCTGGGTGTAAATCAGGTTCAGGTCGAGTTCGACGATGCTGCTGAATTCGAAGCCGTAGGCCGCTTCCAGGCCGGGCAGTCCGTCGTCGCGGTTGATGAACTCGCTGGCGGCGCAGACCACTCCATCATCCGGGTTCTCCTGGATGTAGGTTGCGGCGTCACTCATGGTGGTGAGGCTGTTTTCCTCAGCGAAGGTTGTGGGAACAGCGATACGGTAGGTGTTTTCGAAGGGTGCCGGCTCCAGCCACGCGATCTTGTTCGCGGCATCGCCTTCGGCGACGGCTGCATACAGGTCTTCGGGAACTTCCTCGGTGGTGTTGCCGAGGATATTGACCCAACCGGTGCCGGTGTAGTCCCAGTACATGTCGACTTCACCGGTTACCAGGGCTTCGCGGACGGTGGCGCTGCCGGAGATGCCGGTCTTGTCCTCGACCGTTGCACCGGCGTTTTCCAGGGCGGCTGCGGTGATCTGGGCCAACAGGATTGATTCGGTGAATTCTTTGGAGCCGACGGACAGTTCGGCACCGGCGAGTTCGCCGTCGGCGGCTGCACCGCCGCCGGTGTCTCCGCCGCCACAGGCAGTCAGCGTGAGGGCAAGGCCGAGACCAAGGAATGTGAGGGTTTTCGCCTGCGCGGATGTTGTGTTCATGGTTCCTCTTCTAGTGGTTGGAATGGTCTTACAGCCCTTTGGGGCGAAGGAAGTCTTCGGCGATTCCCGCCAGGTAGTCGATCAGCAGGGCCAGGACCGCGGTGAGGGCGGCACCGACGATCTGGATCAGGACACGATTGGTGGACAGCCCGGCAACGATGATGTCGCCGAGGCCTCCGGCGTTGATATAGGTGGTGAGGGTGGCGGTGCCGACGTTGATGACCAGAGCCGTGCGCACACCGGCCAGGATGATCGGCACGGAGAGCGGAAGTTCCAGCCGTCGCAGCACCCCGAACTTCGAAATACCCATGCCGCGACCGGCTTCAAGCACGGATTCATCCACTTGCTCCAGACCGACCATGGTGTTCAGCAACACCGGGATGATGGCGTAGAGCACAAGGCCGACCACCGCTGCCTGGAAGCCGAGAAACAGGAACGCAACGGCGAGGAGGACAAGCACCGCGATGGTCGGGACAGCCTGCCCAAGCGTGAGCAGGGTCAGCACATAGGGCCGGATCCGCCGCGTGAAGGGACGGGTGAGCAGGATTCCCAACGGAACGGCAACGATGAGGGTCAGTAGAGTCGACACCGCGGTCAGTTGGATATGTTCCCAGGTCGCTTCGGCCAGCGATGCGGCGTTCAGTGATCGTGCCTCGATGCTGTCCAGTTCCCGTGACCCCACATATAGGTACAGGGCAAGACATACCAGTGCCAAGATCACCGGCATGATCACGTAACCGGCCAGCGACCGGCGGCGGACCCGCGGCGGGGTCTGGGCGACGACGTCCTGATCGCGTGCGAGGGTGGTCATGGCCGGTCACCGGCCGATCCCGCCGTCGAACGTTCAGTGAGATCGGCTGCATTCTGGGCGGCAGAAGTGCTGCGCATAGCGCGGATCGTCTCGTTGATCTGGTTGATGTCCACCACCCCGCGGTAGACGCCGGCGGAATCGACCACGACGGTGACACTGTTGCGGGCGGCGATCAGTTCGTTGAGCGCATCGCTGAGGGTGGCGGTGGGTTCGACCATGCCGTCGACCGGCATTCCGATTTCATCGAGTGCACCGCTCGAGGAGGACTGCAGGTCCCCAGCGCCGACCCAGCGGCGCGGCCGCCCGGCGTCGTCAAGGACCAGCACTGAGTCCCGCCCGCTGCTCCTCAGCTGATCAAGCACCTGCGCGGAGTCGGCGCCCACCCGGACGGTGGGCCAGGAGGACAACTCGATATCGGAGACCCGGCTGAGGTTCAGCCGCTTCAGCGAGGCTCCCTTGCCGATGAAGTCGGCGACGAATTGGTTCGCGGGGGCGGTGAGGATCCTCTCGGGGGTGTCGTATTGGGCGATGCGGGACGCTTCCTGCAGGATGACGATGCGGTCTCCCATCTTGATGGCCTCGTCGATATCGTGGGTGACGAAGACAATGGTCTTGCGGACTTCGGACTGCAGGCGCAGGAATTCGTTCTGCAGGCGGTCGCGGGTGATGGGGTCGATCGCGCCGAAAGGCTCATCCATCAGCATCACGTCGGGATCAGCGCCGAGCGCCCTGGCGACCCCGACCCGCTGGCGCTGGCCGCCCGAGAGTTGTTTAGGGTAGCGGTCGCGGTAGTCGGCCGGCGACATATTGACCATTTCCAGCAGCTCGTCGACCCGGGCAGCCACGCGCCTGCTGTCCCAGCCGAGCAGTTTCGGGACCGTCGCGATGTTCTCGCCGATGGTCAGATGAGGAAAGAGGCCCACCTGCTGGATGACGTAGCCGATCCGCCGTCGGAGCGTGTCCGGATTCGCGGAGGTGACGTCCTCACCGTCGAGGATGATCCGGCCCGACGTTGGTTCGATAATTCGGTTGATCGTCTTCATGGTGGTGGTTTTGCCGCAGCCGGAAGGGCCCACCAGCACAACAATCTCGCCCTCATAGATGTCCAGCGTCAAATCGTCGACGGCGTTCTGCTTCTGGCCCGGGAAGCGCTTGGTCAGGTTCTCCAGCCGGATCATGACCTTACGGGCCGGCTGGCTGATGTTGGGTGAATTGGTCATCGGATTCCTTGGGAGGTTGTGAGCCTGCGGATGACGTAGAACAGGACATCGGACAGGATGGCGAGAATGATGATGCCGAGGGTGCCGGCGAGGACGAGGTTGACTGCCACCGGAGTGCCCACCCGGGCGAGTCCGGTGAAGATCATTTCGCCGTAGCCGGGGCCGAGGACGACCGAGCCGATGGCCGCGATGCCGAGCAGGACCAGAGAGGTGACGCGCACCCCGGTGATGATCACGGGCCAGGCCAGCGGAATCTCGATGCGCAGCAACTGCTGTGAGCGGCTCATTCCCATGCCGCTGGCCGATTCGATGATGGCCGGATCGACCTCACGCAACCCGGTGATCGTGTTCCGGACGATTGGCAGGAGCCCATACATGGTCAGGGCGACCACCACCGGCATGGCGCCGAGGCCGAGCGGTCCGATGAGCAGGATGAATAGCGCGAAGGACGGAATGGTCAGGAAGGCACCGGTGACGGCGAGGACCGCTTCACGCGGCCGTGGCTTACGGTAGGTGGCGATGCCAAGGCCGACCCCGATTACGGTGGCCAGCAGGACCGAGACACCGACGACGGCGGCGTGCCCCAGACCGAGCTCAAGCATGTCGTCACTGCGGTTGATCAGGAATTCGAGAAAGTTCACGTCACGTCACCGTCCCGATTGTCGCTTGGGATAGTCGTTGGGGACTTGTCATGACAGCACGAGCTTCCTGGGGTTGTCGGAGGCACTGGCCTGCAGCCAGCTGGAGTCGAGGCCCTGGGAGGCCAGTCGTTCAATGAGATCCTTCAGCGCCAGCGGGGGCTGGGGACTGTTCGGCTGCCCGGCGTCGGAGGAGAGAATCAGGCGGTCCCCGGCGGCGCGGGCCACCTCGGCCAGCAGCGCCTCGGTCATCTCCGGCTGATGCCAAAGCTGGTAGGCAGTGATTTCGACATAGGCGCCACGGTCAGCCAGTTCGGCGATCTCCGCTATGCTCATCGCCGGAACCGTATAGGACGGGTGCGTGAGCAGGAACCGGGCGATTCCCCGCTTCCCGGCCTCATCAAAGAGCCACCGGCATTCAGCAGTGCTGAGATGTCCCGTGCACAGGACCGCGTCGAACTCGGCGATCAGATCCAAAACCAGACAAATGCTTCTCAGGTGCTCGTCGTCGGCTGCCAGGACCGGAGGGGTGGAAAGAGTAGAGCGGCCCAGTCGAGGTTGAAGATCGCTCAGCCGCGGCAGCCTCGCGCTTTCCTGGGTGTGCGCGTCAGCGGTAGGAAACCAGATGACACGGCCGCCGCTATGGAGCGTCGCTGCAACTGCCGCCGGATTGATGCCACCGACCGGCCGGTTGAGCGCGATGCCCCCGACGACGTCGAGCCCTGAGGCGCGGGCCAGCGCCTTGGCCCGTCCGACGGTTGATTCCTGATGTCCTTTGAGCACGAACCCGCTGAAACCTTCGGCTGCGTACTGGGCACAAATCTGGTCGTCATAGCCGATGCGGTCGATGACGTCCGGCGCGGCGTGGACGTGAACATCAAACATCTGTCGGAAGCCTTTCGCCGGCCGGTACGACTGCGGGCGGGGTCAATCCACTGTCTTTTCCCGGGTTCATGGGACGACTCTAAAAGTGAAGTGTGATCTGCACAACACTGTGGTGCAAAATATGCAACTACGGATTATCCTGCACGATGCTTCAGTTCCAACGGTTCGCCGGTCCACCCGGCGGTAAAGTTGCAATTTATGCACGAACGATTGCGACTTCAGCATCCGGCATGAATAGTGAAGCACAGAACTACCGGGGTGAGGCTCACTCCGCGGACACGGTGGGTTATCCCGCCCGAGAAGGGATTTTGCCAGTGAGCGAAGCTGCTGAAGATTGGGCCATCAAAAGCGACAAGCTGAAGGTCAGGCTGCTGCAGACTGATCCCACGCTGGGCGACGTCGACGGCAACCTGCAGAAGATAGACTCCCTGATAGCAGCTGCTACCGACAGCGATTTGGTGGTGCTCCCAGAACTGGCAACCCACGGTTATCACCTGAGCGAAGTACCTGATGCGATGCCACTGCAGCCCACAGATCAGCGTTTGCTGGGTTTGGGTAGGCATGGACCGGCCGCCGTGGTGGGCTTCGCCGAAGCCTTTCGCCACCACACCTTCAACAGTGCGGCCCTGCTGAGCGACGGCGAGCCCCGAATTCAGCGCAAGATGTTCCTGCCCACGTACCGCGGATGGGAAGAGCGCAAGCATTTCCGCCCCGGTGGACAGCTGCACTGCGAGGACCTTTTGAACACGCGCCTGTCAGTGCTGATCTGCAACGATGCCTGGCAGCCTGCCATTCCCTGGCTCGCCGCTCATGCAGGCGCTGAAGTTTTGGTGGTGCCCGTTAACAGTGCAACGAGCCACGTGGGTGTGCCAACGGCGCGTGCCTGGGAAATTCTCCTGCTACACGCTGCAGTGGTATTGCAGTCCTTCGTGGTCTTCGTCAACCGTTGTGGGGAGGAAAACCAGCGGGACTTCTGGGGCGGCTCGCGCGTAATCCACCCTTCCGGAGAAGTCCTCGGCCAACTAGGATCCGACCCAGGCCAGCTCGATGTTGAACTCGACCTGGGCGAACTGCGACTGCTGCGGCGTAAGTGGCCCCTCCTCCAGGAGTCCAGGGCGGACCTCATCGCCCGCGAGGCCGGCAGGCTAGCTGCGGACGACCTCTAGAATCGCCTTCCACGGGTCATGGAGCCTGAGTGTTGGGTTGTGAATTACACACTTGCGGTTGCAACTATCACATCTAAGTTTTAGAGTTTGCAGCATGAGTACGGGGCAGAAGCAGACCGGGGCGGCCAAAATCATGGCGGTTTTGGAGGTGCTTGGCACCGCTGATGCGGTGTCGTACCCCCATGGAATGACCGTTTCCGAGGTCTCCCGGGCCTTGGGCCGCGACAAATCGATCGTTTCCCGGCAGTTGAAGAACCTGCTGGAGTCAGGACTGGTATCCCGGGATCCCGCTGGCTGTTTCGAGCTGAGTTGGAGACTCTATGCCCTGGCATCGAGGGCAGGCGACCAGCACCTGGCCAAGAAGGCCGGCCCGGTGATGCGCAGGCTCACCGATTACGTCCGGGAACGCACTCACCTCACAGTCCTCAGCGACGGCGAGGTGTTGACCGTGCGGTCGGAAAGCTCACGCCGCTCCATCGAAACCCAAGGCTGGGTCGGGCGAACCATTCCTGTGTGCCGCAGCTCAAGCGGCATGGCGCTGCTGATGGATCACGAGGACGACCAGATCCTCGAGATCGCACAGGCGTCAGATCCCGACGGGTCAAAAAGCCAGGCGACAGCATTCCTCGAGGAGATCAAACGGTCAAGGCAGCGGCAGTACTCAGTGGCGAACCGGATCTTCGACCCGGAAATCATCGGCATCGGCACGCCGGTGCGAGATTTTTCCGGCAGGATCATCGCCGCGCTGAACATCTCCGGCCCGGCCCTGCGGATCGAGGACCACATCCACCTGTTCGGCTCGCATCTTGTCGCCGCCGCGGGCAGCCTCCGGCAACCGCTGCCGGCTGCGGGCCTCCCCGGACAAGGCGGGCCCTGATCGAGGCGTATCCGCCACGCGGGCCTATCCGGTGAGCGCGATCAACCGCTCGAAGATCGCCTCGCCGTCGTCCGCAATGCCGTCATGGTGGAAGTCCGGCGTCTCCCACACGGCGAGCCCCTTCACCTCCCGTGCGGTCGCCAGGGAGAGTTCGCGGTCCACATAGATGTCGTCGCGGTAGACGGCCGCTGCGGCCGGCACCGCGTTCCGGCGCAGCCTCTCGACGTCGTACAGGGGACCCCAGTCCTCCTTCCCCGCCAGCAGTTCGGCGGTCCGGCGGAGTGGAACCAGCGCGGGGTCCTCCTCGAAGTACCAGGGATAGACCATTTCTCCAGTCAGGAGCGGCTGCTCGGCACCGGGAAGGAACTGCGGAAATGCCTTCAGCACCCGCTCAGCGGCCCAGTTCGATGCTGCGCCCTGGCCGTAGATGGATTCGTGCATGAGCGCGTACAGCGGATTGGCAGCGCGCGTCACCAGGGCAGCTACCTGCCAGAGGAACGACGCCGACAGCCGGGGCCTGCCCGGCGTTTCCACGAAGGCGTCCTCCAGCAGGAAATGAAGCGCGTCCACCCGGGTGTTGCCGCCGAGGAACGAGCCGACCATCTGGAAACGGCGCGCAGTGAGGCGTTCACCGCTCGGCAGCGCCTCGACGGTGGCGTCGAGGTGACGGGTGATGCGCGTGACCGTCTCGCGGTCTCCGGGATACCAGTTGAAGTATTCGCGGTTGCGCTCCTCGACGCGCTGGAAGGTGGCTTCATAGACCTGGTCGGGCGAACCGGTCAGCGGGGCCAGTCCGCCCGTGATGAGCGCACGCTCCAGTCCTTCCGGGGCGAAGGACAGGTAGGTCAGCACACAGAAACCGCCATAGCTCTGCCCGAACACGGTCCACGGCTCGCCGCAGAGTTGCTTGCGGACCATCTCGGCGTCGGCAACGATCGAGTCCGCCCGGAAGTGCGTCAGGTAGGCGGCCTGTTCCTCGGGACCGCCCCTCGCCGTGAGCGTTGCGGCGTCGGCGGGGGATGACAGGCCCGTGCCCCGCTGGTCCAGCATCAGGATGCGGAATCGTTTGGCGGCTGCCTTCATCCAGCCGCCGAGCTGGGTGGTCCGTACGCCGCGCCCGCCCGGCCCGCCCTGCAGGAAGAGCAGCCAGGGAAGCTGCGAGACCTCGTCATCGCTGAAATCCGATGACGTGTACTCCCGGGCGAAAACGTCGATGGTCTCGCTGTCTGCGTCCCGGTGATCCAGGGGGACGGTGAAGAAATGCTCGGTGGTGAGCACGGAACGCATGGCGTAGCTGTTGCCCCGGCGGTAGCCGGAGGGTGCCGTATTGCTGCTCATGCGCCGGCGGTACCGGCGAATCCACTGAGGGCAGCACCGGTCAACCGGAACGTGGACCACTCTTCCTGCACCCGCGCTCCGAGGCTCTCATAGAACCGGATGGAAGGCTCGTTCCACTTCAGCACCGACCATTCGACGCGCGCATAACCCCGCTCGGCGGCGATCCGGGCGAGGTTCTGCAGGAGTGCCTTTCCGTGCCCGGCACCTCGCGCCTCGGGCCGCACGTAGAGGTCCTCGAGATAGATTCCGTTGACGCCCTCCCACGTGGAGTAGTTGAGGAACCAGAGCACAAATCCTTCGATGCGCCCGCCGGCCTCGGCAACGTGGGCGAAGACCTTCGGGCTCGGGCCGAACAGCGCCTCCGTCAGCTGGTCCACGGTGTTGCGGACGGCGTCGGGCTCCTTCTCGTACACCGCGAGGTCGTGGATGAGCTGCAGGATGGTGGGGACGTCGTCGGGCGTTGCCTCGCGGATGGGATTCATGAAATCCACCCTAGCGACCCCGACGGCGGCAGGGGCGCACGCCGGTGCGGTGTGGTCGTGCTACGGTGCCCCGACCCCGACGATCCGCACCACGGGTGTGCCTGCGTCATCGGAGGCGGCGAGATCGATCACCGCGTTGATTCCCCAGTCGTTGTTGCCGTCCGGGTCCTTCAGGATCTGGCGGACCTTCCACGCGCCCGGCTGCTTCTCGATGAGGAGCAGATTGGGTCCGCGGGCCTGTGGTCCGTCATCGATGTCCTCGTAGTCGCCGAAATAGCCGTCCATCGCTTCGGCCCACCGGTCGGCGGTCCAGCCCGACTCGGCGTCGAGGGCACCGAGTCCTTCGTCCTGCTCGTCGGCGAAGAGTTTGACGCGCTGGAACATCTCGTTGCGCACCATGACGCGGAAAGCGCGTTCATTCGAGGTGACAGACGGCGGCTCCGCCGGGAGCTCGACGACGTCGGAAGCCCCGGGGAGGCCGTCTGGGCCCAGCGTGGTGAGGCGGGTCCACTCGTCGAGCAGGCTCGAGTCGACCTGCCGGATAAGCTCACCCAGCCATTCGATGATGTCGCTGAGGTCTTCGCGGAGGGCTTCCAGAGGCACCGTCTGGCGCAGCGCCTTGTAGCAGTCCGCGAGGTATCGCAGGAGGATTCCCTCGGACCGCGTGAGCGAGTAGAACGCCACGTACTCACCGAAACTCATGGCGCGCTCGTACATGTCCCGCACCACGGATTTCGGGGCGAGTTCGAAGTCGCCGAGCCAGGGCGCGGAGCCGCGGTACACGTCGAATGCCTGCTGCAGCAGCTCCGCGAGGGGCTGGGGGTAGGTGATCTCCTCGAGCCGGGCCATCCGGGCGTCGTACTCGATGCCGTCGGCTTTCATCGCGGCGATGGCTTCGCCGCGCACCTTCTTCTCCTGGGCGGACAGCACCTGGCGGGGCTTCTCGAGCGTTGCCTCGACGACGGAGACGACGTCGAGCGCGTAGCCCGGAGCCTCGGGGTCGAGGAGTTCAAGGCTCGCCAGGGCGAACGGGGAGAGCGGCTGGTTCAGCGCGAAGTTGGCTTGAAGGTGCACCTTGAGGCGGATCTGCCGGCCGTCGGCATCGGGCTCGGGCAGGCGCTCGACGATCCCGGCCGTGACGAGTTCCCGGTAGATGCCGATGGCTTTGCGCATCAGTTGGAGCTGGGAGGCCCGGCTTTCATGGTTCTCGCTCAGCAGCCGCTGGGCCGCATGGAAGGGGTTGCCGGGCCGCTCGAGGAGGTTCAGGAGCATCGAGTGGCTCACGCTGAAGGACGAGGTGAGCTGCTCCGGCACGCTGCCGACCAGGCGCTCATAGGTGGGCTTGCCCCAGGACACGAAACCCTCGGGCGGCTTCTTCCGGACCACCTGCCGAAGCTTCTTCTGGTCATCCCCGAACTTGGAGACGGCCTTCGCCATGGCCTTGGTGTTCTCCACGACGTGTTCGGGTGCCTGAACGACGACGGTGCCGGCGGTGTCGTAACCGGCCCGGCCGGCACGTCCGGCGATCTGGTGGAATTCACGCGCCTTGAGCACCCGGGTGCGGACGCCGTCGTATTTGCTCAGCGCCGTCAGCAGCACCGTGCGGATGGGCACGTTGATGCCGACTCCGAGGGTGTCGGTACCGCAGATCACCTTGAGGAGGCCCGCCTGCGCAAGCTGCTCCACGAGCCGCCGGTACTTCGGCAGCATCCCGGCGTGATGCACCCCGATGCCGTGACGGACGAGCCGGTTGAGGGTTTTGCCGAAGCCGGAGGAGAAGCGGAACGTCGCAATGAGCTCGGCGATGCGGTCCTTCTCCTCCCGCGAGCACACGTTCACGCTCATCAGGTTCTGCGCACGTTCGATCGCCTCGGCCTGGCTGAAGTGCACCACGTAGACCGGTGCCTGGTTGGTGCTCAACAGTTCCTCGAGGGACTCCTGGACCGGCGTCTCCACGTAGTAGTAGTGCAGGGGGATGGGCCGTTCCACTGAGGTGACCGTCGCGGTGGTGCGCCCGGTGCGCTCGGTGAGGTCCTTCTCGAAGAGCGAGACGTCGCCGAGGGTTGCGGACATGAGGAGGAACTGCGCCTGGGGCAGCTCGAGCAGCGGAACCTGCCACGCCCAGCCGCGCTGCGGGTCGGAGTAGAAATGGAACTCATCCATCACCACGGTGCCGAGCTCGGCCTGCGACCCCTCGCGCAGGGCGAGGTTGGCCAGGATCTCAGCGGTACAGCAGATGATGGGGGCGCCCTGGTTCACTCCCGAGTCGCCGGTGATCATGCCGACGTTCTCCGGGCCGAAGATGTCGCAGAGGGCGAAGAACTTCTCGGACACCAGCGCCTTGATGGGTGCCGTGTAATAGCTGGTACGGCCCTCGGAGAAGGACTTGAGGTGCGCGGCGATTGCAACGAGCGATTTTCCGGACCCGGTGGGCGTTGCCAGGATCACATTGTTGCCGGAGACAAGCTCCATGGCGGCTTCGTCCTGCGCCGGGTACAGCTCGATCCCGCGCGTGGCGACCCAGCTGGTGAAGGCCTCATAGACGGCGTCCGGCGGGAGAGTGCCGTTTTCCGGCGTGGGGAGGTGCTCTTGGATTCTCATTGTCCCTTCAGCCTACCGGTGGAGCGTTAGGGTGATTCGATGACGTGGAATCCAGCGAAGTACGCCCAATATGCCCACCACCGCGGACGGCCCTTCTTCGACCTGGTGTCGAGGATCGACCATCCGGCGCCGCGGCGGGTGGTCGATCTGGGCTGCGGCCCGGGGGAGCTCACCGCGGCGCTCGCGGTGCGGTGGCCGGACGCCGAGGTCGTGGGCATCGATTCGAGCACCGCCATGATCGGAGCCGCCCGGGCTGCCCCGGGCATGCCGGGAAACCTCCGGTTCGAGACCGGCGATCTGCGGGACTGGACGCCCGGGCCGAATGACGACGTCGTCGTCACCAACGCGGCGCTGCAGTGGGTTCCGGAGCATCGGGAGTGCCTGTCGGCATGGGCGACGGCCATGCCGGCAGGGTCATGGCTCGCGCTGCAGGTGCCCGGGAACTTCGGAGCGCCGTCGCACGTCCTGATGCGCGAGCACGCGGCCACGCCGGCATGGAGACCCCTGCTCGACGGCGTGCTGCGGCACGACGACGCCGTCGGGGAGCCGCAGGACTACCTGCAGTTGCTCAGCGCGGCCGGACTCAGCGTCGACGCCTGGGAAACCACCTACCTGCAGCTGCTGCAGGGGGAGGACCCGGTGCTCGAATGGGTGCGCGGGACGGGGCTCCGCCCGATCCTCGATACCCTGTCACCCGGGAAGGCCGCCGAGTTCGAGGAGGGTTACGGCGCGCTGCTGCGCCGGGCCTATCCCCGCTCGGACGCCGGTACGGTGTTCCCGTTCCGGCGGATCTTCGCGGTGGGGCATAAGCCGGGGGAGTGACGGCGCCTACCAGCCGCGCCCCGCCCACTCGTCGAGCGAACCCCGCTCCGCCCCGAGCGTGGTGCCCTTGCCGTGGCCGGGGTGCACCAGGGTGTCGTCGGGGAGGTAGTTGAAGATCCGTTCGACGACGTCGGCGTGGAGCGAACGGAACCGGCCGGCGTCGCCCTGGGTATTGCCGAGGCCCCCGGGGAAGAGCGAGTCGCCGGTGAAGAGGTGCGCCGGCCCGGCGGGATCGCGGTAGAGCAGCGCGGTGGAGCCGGGCGTGTGGCCCCGGAGGTGGAGTGCTTCGAGCTCGAAACCGTCGAAGGAACCGACGTCGCCGTGTCGGAGGGGAACATCCGTGGGAACATCGATGTCCGCGGCGTCGTCGGCTCCGGCAGCGGTCCGCACCCCGGTGCGTCCGACGACGTCGGAGAGGGCCCGCACGTGGTCCCAGTGGGAGTGCGTCGTCACGAGCAGGGCAAGATGCGCCGTCGCCGTCGTGTCGGACGCTCCCTCGGCGACCAGGGCGAGAATGGCTCCGGCGTCGTCAGCGGCGTCGATGAGCACCTGCGCACCACTCGACCTGGACGTCAGGAGGTAGACATTGTTGTCCATCTCGGAGACGGAGATGCTGCGGATCGTTATCCCTGAAAGACCAGCTATCAACATGCGTTAAGACTAACGGGATTCACTACTGCAAGACCCGGGAAGTAAGCCGGCTCGGCCAGTGGAACGTAGGTCTCCAAGGGGTGAGGGATGGATCGACTCGCATCCTTGACGATCCGTTGAGCGCGGAGGAGCATGACCGTTAACGGACATCGTGGCGGGTCTGAAGCTCTGTACTTCGTCGTTCGCGGCAGCGTCCTACTACCACCGGAGGGATTCATGCCTGGACAGCCGGCCGTTTCCGGGATCGAGGAACGGGAGCTCACGATAGCCCTGGCGCGTGGCGCCATCGACCGCGCGGAGCCCGATGAATTGCTGACGTTCGACGAGGCCGCAGACGAGTACTTCGCCAATCCAGCCGACACCCTCGAACCGGACCGTCGCGACGAGGCAGTGGGCTTCGGGCTGGATCTGGTCTTGCTCACCCCATATGCAATCGCCGTAGCGGCATTCACGATTCAATTCCTCGCCGATGTCCTCAAGGACGCTGCGAAGGAAGCGGCTGTGCAACCGGTCGCTGCGACTATCCGTAGAATGCTCCATCTTTCCCCACCAACTGACGAAGGGGAGAGCCAAGAGCCCCAATGGACAGAGGAGCAGCGGCGGCGCATTCTGGTTGTTGCCAAAGTGGAAGCGCAACGCCTGGGGCTTCCGGAACAGAAAGCGAGCGTTCTTGGACACGCGATCGTCGGGGTGCTGGGGCTCGATGGGCCTTAACCGTTAGTGACCATTCTGCAGGGACAGGTCGTGGCATGACGAAAACAACAGCAGGAGTCCCGTTCAAAGTTCCACGCGTCAACATCCTGGCATTTCCTCCTCCGACAATCGGTCGGTACCTCTTGTTCGTGGTCGCGCTGCTCACTGTGGGTTTATTTGTCGGAAACTGGTCATACAACGGACTTTTTGGGGAGAACTACGTTCGATCGATCGCGCGTTGTTCTGCTGGCCCGGTCGAAGCAGGCGAGGGTCTGTCCCCGGCTGAACGTAACGAGGCAAGCCTCGCCCACTCTCGACAATGTCTGGGCCCCGCCCAGCTGCAACGAGGTTTGTGGTCGCTGGGGGGACTGGCAGCTGTGGCGATTGGCTCAACCGTTGTCCTGTACGTCCTGCCAGTGGCATTGAGAAGGAGCCGTCGGCTGCAGCGCCCCCTCCCGAAGCACCTCGGTGTGGAAAACCGATTCGCTGAGATAGCGAGCGACTGCGGGCTTCGTCGCACACCCACGATGTACATAGGTCCTGCCCGCATGACCGATGCTTTTTCGTTTGGCTGCCCGGGGAGACAATCAGTCGCTCTTCCCTGCAAGATTGTGGGACTACTTCAACGACCCGGTGCCGCCGATGGGGTGCTGCGGCACGAATTCGCGCACATACGGCACGGGGACGTGGAGCTCGCATGGCTGGCAAGAAGTGTCTGGTTCGTCGCGGCACCTTTGCTGGCGGTGCCCGTGGTGTGGCAGTTGACAACAGGCAATTTTTCTTCCGTACTCGATTACACCTGGCGAGCGGTCCTGCTCGCCGTTGTTGTGGATCTGGTAGCAGCGAACGTTCTGAGGTCGAGGGAATACGAGGCGGACCTGAGGGCTGGTGCGGGAGTAGGCGAGTTTCGCCAGATCAATCAAGCCATCGACTTGATTGCACTACGCGCGCCCCGATCCTGGGTGCGGCGGGTCCGAGGGCGCCATCCAGGTGCGGATCAACGCCGCGAAGTAGTCAATTCCCCCCACCTTGCGGCAGGGACGGGGTTCTTGGAAGCACTCTCGACTGGTTTCTTGACGGCCACCATCATTCCCCTCCTCATGGGAACGGTCAGCAGCTTGTTCTGGTCTACCGGCACACTGTTGAGCTTCGGGTTTGCAGCATCTGTTGCCGGTCCGCTACTGGCCCTGACCGTCGGCCTGAGCCTGTGGCGGTCACACGTGACATTCGGAGCAATGGACTCTACCGGCGTCGGTCCTCGATTGAACCCACCAGTTCTGCCCGTCGCTATGGGTGTGGGTATTGGTCTTGCCGCCGGTCAAATGGCTTCCCTGAGTATGTTGGGAAGTCCTTTCGCCGGAATGCAGAACGCGTCGTCCTTGGTGGTCGCTGCATTCATCGGCGCCGGGGCAGTCGGAATGGCGGACAGCATCTGCGCGGTTTGCGCACCAGTTGTGCGCTTGGCTCGTCGGCCGGTGCAGGCATGGCTCCCCGTGTTAGCAGTCAATGTGGCGCTTTTCGCGGTGGCGATCTGGACTTCCTACACAGTCCAACAGATCTTCGATGCCATAGGGTGGCAAGTACTCCTGGTTATTCCGTTCCTTCTCAACGATGGATACTTATTGGCCGGAACGGTCTTCATCGTTGCCGTTACCTTCATCGCTGCTGCACGTGCTCGGGAATGTCGGAATCGGGCCTATCCAAGCTGGATGTATTTTCCTCAGGAGGGGCCACCCGCCAGTCCGTTCGAACAGCGGCCGGTAGGACGTGGTGAAATCAAATTCCTTCCGTCGGTCGCTACGGGTGCACTGATCGGCGCCCTGTGTACGGGAACGGTCATCGCGGGTTGGCTCTGGTTCGACCCGGCGTCATCGAACGTGGACGGTGTTGCTGCATCGTTCGCCATACCGATGCTTGCAAGCAGCGTCTGGTTTCTCGTCAATCTCGGCACAGCCGTCAGGCATCCGCGGACAGGCGCAGCAACAGGTCTGCTTAGCGGCGTGACAGCAGGCATGGTGATAGTCGTTGGGCTGACCATCTTCTTCTCCGTTCTTGCATCCGTTTCTCCCTCTGGAACCCTCCCTGCCACCTTGTCCTCCTATTTCGGCGTCGGAATCCTGTTTGCACTCCTCGCCAGCAGCGTCGCTTTGGTTATCCGACCGCGTCTCTCCGGCAAGCAGCCTCCGGGGGGACGCCGTTTCGGCAACCGCGGGAAACGGTAGGGTGCAGGAAAGGCGCCGGAAGGAAACGCAATGGAGCAGGACATACCTACCTGGCTGAGGATCAACCCGGCCAGCTCGGTGCCGCCCTTCGAGCAGCTGCGTCAACGGATCCTCGAAGCAGCGAACAATGGCATGGCACCCGTGGGCACCCGGCTGCCGCCCGTGCGGGCGCTCGCCGCGCACCTCGGTGTGGCGACCAACACCGTGGCGCGGGCCTACCGCGAGCTGGAGCAGGCCCAGATCGTCCAGACCTACGGGCGCGCCGGCACGGTCATCGCGGCAGCAGGCGACGACGCCCGGCGACGGACCGCCGAGGCCGCCGCCGACTATGCCAGAATCGTGCGGCAGACCGGGCTGGGAGAGGACGACGCCGTCGCCTATCTGCGGGCCGCGTTGCGCCGAGCGTGAACGGCTCCTGACCAACCCGCGCAACCCCGCGGGAAAGTCGTTATTCGAAGATGTCTTCGAGCACAATTTCACTTAGAGTTGTCTGGTGTCCATAGCTAATTCTCTTGAGCAGCACGCCCACAATCCACACCCGCAGCCCCAGGATCTTTCGCGCCTGATCGTCAAGGGTGCCCGCGAACACAACCTGCGGAACGTGGACCTCGACCTGCCGCGCGACGCCATGATCGTCTTCACGGGCCTTTCCGGGTCGGGTAAGTCCTCGCTCGCCTTCGACACCATCTTCGCCGAGGGCCAGCGCCGGTACGTCGAATCCCTGTCGGCCTATGCCCGACAGTTCCTGGGGCAGGTGGACAAGCCCGACGTCGACTTCATCGAAGGACTGTCCCCGGCGGTCTCGATCGACCAGAAGTCCACGAGCAAGAACCCGCGCTCGACGGTCGGCACCATCACCGAGATCTACGACTACATGCGACTCCTGTGGGCGCGCGTGGGACGGCCCCACTGCCCCACCTGCGGTGAGCCGGTCGCCAAGCAGACACCGCAGCAGATCGTCGACCAGCTGCTCGAGCTCGACGAGGGGACCCGTTTCCAGATCCTCGCTCCTGTGGTCCGGGGACGCAAGGGCGAGTTCGTCGACCTGTTCCAGGAGCTCACCGCCAAGGGCTACTCGCGGGCCCGCGTCGACGGCGACCTCATCCAGCTGAGCGACCCTCCGAAGCTCGGCAAGCAGTACAAGCACACCATCGAAGTCATCGTCGACCGCCTCGTCACGAAGGACGGCATCCGCCAGCGCCTTACCGACTCCGTCGAGACGGCACTGAAGCTCGCCGACGGCAGGGTCCTCGCCGACTTCGTCGACCTTCCCGAGGATGACGCCAAGCGCCTGCGCGCCTTCTCGGAACACCTGGCGTGCCCCAACGAGCACCCGCTCGCCATCGACGAGATCGAGCCCCGCTCCTTCTCCTTCAACAACCCGTTCGGCGCCTGCCCTGCCTGCACCGGCATCGGCACCAAGCTCGAGGTCGACGAGGAATTGGTGGTTCCCAATCCCGACCTCAGCCTCGCCGAAGGCGCCATCGCCCCCTGGTCGCTCGGCACCGCGACCCTCGAGTACTGGACGAGGCTGCTCGAGGGCCTCGCCCATGAGCTGAGCTTCGACATCAACACGCCGTGGCGGAAGCTGCCGGACCGGGCGCGGGACGCCGCCCTGTACGGCAAGGACCACAAGGTGACCGTGCAGTACAAGAACCGGTTCGGACGCGAACGCAAGTACAGCACCGGCTTCGAGGGGGCGGTGCAGTACATCCACCGCAAGCACCTCGAGACCGAGTCCGACCACGCGCGCGACCGCTACGAAGAGTACATGCGCCAGATTCCGTGCCCGGCATGCGGCGGCGCGCGGCTGAACCCGGCGTCGCTGTCCGTCCTCATCAACGGCAAGTCCATCTCGGCGGTCGCGGCGATGCCGATGCGTGACTGCAGCGACTTCCTCAACAACCTCGTGCTGACCGGCCGCGAAGCCCAGATCGCCAACCAGGTCCTCAAGGAGATTCAGGCCCGCCTGACCTTCCTCCTCGACGTCGGGCTCGAGTACCTGAACCTCGAGCGCGCCGCCGGCACCCTCTCGGGAGGCGAAGCGCAGCGTATCCGCCTCGCAACCCAGATCGGTTCAGGGCTGGTGGGGGTCCTCTACGTGCTCGACGAGCCGTCCATCGGCCTTCACCAGCGGGACAACCGGCGCCTGATCGAAACCCTTGCGCGGCTCCGCAACCTCGGCAACACACTGATCGTCGTGGAGCACGACGAGGACACCATCGCCGAAGCGGATTGGATCGTCGACATCGGGCCCGGCGCCGGCGAGCACGGTGGCGAGGTGGTGCACTCGGGCCTCCTCGAGGACCTCCTGACCAACGAGCGCTCGATCACGGGGGACTACCTTTCCGGCCGGCGGAAGATCGCCATTCCGGCCAAGCGCCGGAAGATCGACCGGTCGCGGCAGCTCAAGGTGGTCGGCGCGCATGAACACAACCTGCAGAAGCTCGACGTCGCTTTCCCCCTCGGAGTGCTGACGGCCGTCACCGGTGTCAGCGGCTCGGGCAAGTCCACGCTGGTCAACGACATCCTGTACAAGGTGCTCGCCAACAAACTCAACGGCGCCAAGCAGGTGGCCGGGCGGCACAAGCGCATCGACGGCCTCGAACACCTCGACAAGGTGGTCCACGTCGACCAGAGCCCGATCGGCCGTACCCCCCGCTCGAACCCCGCCACCTACACCGGGGTGTTCGACAACATCCGGAAGCTCTTCGCCGAGACCACGGAGGCCAAGGTGCGCGGCTACCTGCCCGGACGGTTCTCCTTCAACGTGAAGGGCGGCCGCTGCGAGGCGTGCTCCGGTGATGGAACGCTGAAGATCGAGATGAACTTCCTGCCGGACGTCTACGTGCCCTGCGAGGTCTGCCACGGCGCCCGGTACAACCGCGAAACGCTCGAGGTCCACTACAAGGGCAAGACCATCGCCGACGTCCTCAACATGCCGATCGAGGAGGGAGCCGAGTTCTTCGCCGCGTTCAGTCCGATCGCCCGGCACCTCAACACCCTCGTCGAGGTGGGTCTCGGCTACGTCCGGCTGGGCCAGCCCGCCACCACCCTCTCCGGCGGTGAGGCCCAGCGCGTCAAGCTGGCCAGCGAGCTGCAGAAACGGTCCAACGGGCGCAGCATCTACGTACTCGACGAGCCCACCACCGGGCTGCACTTCGAGGACATCCGCAAACTGCTGCTGGTGCTCCAGGGCCTGGTGGACAAGGGCAACACCGTGATCACGATCGAACACAATCTCGACGTGATCAAGAGCGCCGACTGGGTCATCGACCTGGGGCCCGACGGCGGCTCCGGCGGTGGACAGGTGATTGCCACCGGAACTCCCGAGCAGTTGGCGAAGAGCGATCGAAGCTACACGGGGACCTTCCTCGCGGAGATCCTCGAAGGCTCGAAGTAGGGATCCAGCGGTGACGAATTCGCGGAAGCTCGTCCTCTTCGACCTCGACGGAACGCTCGTCGATCCCGCCGGTGCCATCACGGGGGGCGTTTCCTCGGCGCTGCTGGCCCACGGCCTCGACGTGCCCACCGCCGAACGGCTGAGGGAGATGGTCGGTCCCTCCCTCGCCGTCTCCCTGGCCTCCATCGCGCAGGTACCGCCAGCGCTCGTCGGCCCGGTCATGGCGACGTACCGCGCCGGATACCTGGAGCACGGAATGGCCCAGAGCCGGCCCTACCCGGGCGTCGCGGAATGCGTGGAGGATTTGCGGGCACTGGGCTACCGGGTGGCGGTCGCAACGCAGAAGCCGGAGTGGCTCGCCGAGGAACTGCTCGGTGTGCAGGGCCTGCTGCCGCTGTTTCACTCGGTGCACGGTTCACCCCGGGACGAGACGACTACACTGCCCGACGGCAAGGCCTCGATCGTCGCAGCGGCCCTGCGCCGCCACGTCGGCGGATATGACGAGGCAGTGATGGTGGGGGACCGCAGGCACGACGTCGAAGGTGCCGCAGCGAACGGCCTGAACTGCATCGGGGTCACCTGGGGGTTCGCCGCACCGGGTGAGCTCGAGGCGGCGCAGGCCGTCGCCGTCGTCACCGATGCTGATGAACTGGGGGAGGCCCTCGCGACCGTGTGGTCCCGCCCGGTGGAGGCGTCCGCCCTCGGGCCGGGCAGAACCGGCTCACGCGGCCCGGCGAAGGCCTGAGCCGTGGCGGATCCAACGACGTACCGCCCGAAGACCGGCGAGATTCCACTCAACCCGGGCGTCTACCGCTTCCGGGACGAACACGGCAGGGTGGTCTATGTCGGGAAGGCGAAGAACCTCCGGTCCCGGCTGAACTCCTACTTCGCCAATCCTTCGGGACTGATGCCGCGCACCCGGGCGATGGTCTTCACCGCGGCCAGCGTGGAGTGGACGGTCGTGGGCAGCGAACTCGAAGCGCTCCAGCTCGAATACACCTGGATCAAGGAATTCAATCCCCGCTTCAACGTGATGTTCCGGGATGACAAGTCCTATCCCTACCTCGCGGTCACCATGGGGGAGAAATATCCCCGGGTCCAGGTGATGCGCGGCGACAAGAAGCGGGACACCCGGTATTTCGGTCCGTTCTACCCGGCCAAGGCCATCCGTGAAACCGTGGACACACTGCTGCGGGTGTTCCCGGTAAGGACGTGCAGCACCGGTGTCTTCCGGCGCGCAGAGAGCACCGGGCGGCCGTGCCTCCTCGGCTACATCGACAAGTGCTCCGCGCCGTGCGTGGGCCGAATCTCTCCCGAGGACCACAAGCAACTGGCCGGGGAGTTCTGCGACTTCATGTCCGGTGAGGCGAAGAGATTCGTCACCGACCTCGAGCGGAAGATGGCGGCGGCCGTCGCGGAACTCGACTACGAGTCGGCGGCGCGGATCCGCGACGACATCGCCGCCCTGAAGAAGGTCTTCGAGCGGAACACCGTGGTCCTCGCGGAGGACACCGATGCCGACATCTTCGCGATCAAGGAGGACGACCTCGAGGCCGCGGTGCAGGTCTTCCACGTCCGCGGCGGGCGTATCCGCGGCCAGCGCGGCTGGATCGTCGAGAAGGTGGAGGACATGGACGCCGCCGACCTCGTGGAGCACTTGCTGCAGCAGGTCTACGGCGACGCCAGCAGCAGCAACGAGCGCATCCCGCGCGAGGTACTCGTCCCCGTGATGCCCAGCAACGAGGAGCAGGTCCTCGAATGGCTCAAGGGCCTGAGGGGTGCCCGCGTGGAGGTGAGGGTGCCGGTGCGCGGCGACAAGGCGACCCTTCTGGGAACCGTGGAGCAGAACGCCGCGGACGCCCTGCGCCTGCACAAGAGCCGCCGCGCCGGAGACATCACCACGCGCTCCGCCGCCCTGCAGGAACTGCAGGAGGCGCTCGACCTGCCGCAGCCCCTGATGCGGATCGAGTGCTACGACATCTCGCACGTCCAGGGCACCAACGTGGTGGCATCCATGGTGGTCGTGGAGGACGGCCTGCCCCGGAAGTCCGAGTACCGCCGGTTCTCCATCACCGGTGACGCCGCCCGCGATGACACCGCGTCCATGTACGACGTCATTTCCCGCCGGTTCCGGAACTATCTTGCCGGCAAAGCGCCGGAGGCCACCGACACTCCGGCCACTGCAGGGGCCACAGCCGACGACGACGGGAGCGCCGACGTCGGAGACCTCCAGGGAGCGCTCGTGGACGCAGCTGTCGAGGTCCCGGTGGCCGACACCACGACGCCTGCTCCGCGGAGCAGGTTCGCCTATCCTCCGAATCTCGTGGTGGTGGACGGCGGGCCCCCGCAGGTCGCTGCAGCGGCGCGTGCCCTGGCGGACCTCGGGATCGACGACATCTTCGTGGTGGGACTCGCCAAGCGGCTCGAGGAGGTCTGGCTGCCGGAGAGCGACTTCCCCGTGATCCTCCCCCGCGCGTCGGAAGGCCTTTTTCTGCTGCAGCGGATCCGGGACGAGGCCCACCGCTTCGCGATCGCCTTCCACCGTCAGAAGCGCGGGAAGTCGATGACGGCCTCCGCCCTCGATGACATCGCCGGCCTGGGACCCGCGAAGCGGAAAGCGCTCCTGAAGCACTTCGGCTCGGTGAAGAAGCTGCGGACGGCATCGCTCGAGGAACTGCTCGAAGTCCCCGGCGTGGGGCCGGCCCTTGCCGAGACCGTCCGTCGCGGACTCGCCGTGCTGCCCGGGAACACCGCAGCGCCCTCAGTGAACATGGCCACGGGCGAGATTCTGGAATCTTAGCTAGGGTGGGAAGGAGGCCGGCCGCCGACGGGGGCAGGGCAGGACAGATTTCGCCGGGATGAACCCAAGAGCTGGAACGGATAAATAAATGACTGAGGCGACAAGCCTGACTCCGGTCAAACCTGCCGAATCCGAGCTGCTGGTGGTCACGGGCATGTCGGGTGCCGGCCGCAGTACCGCGGCGAACGCCCTTGAGGACCACGGCTGGTATGTGGTGGAGAACCTGCCGCCCCAGATGCTGGGAATGCTGACGGACCTGGTGGCCCGTATGCCGCAATCGATTCCCCGGCTCGCCGTAGTGATCGATGTCCGGAGCAAGGAACTGTTCAACGACATCAAGTCGGCACTGGAGGCGCTCCGCACGAGCGGCGTGACCTATCGGGTGCTGTTCCTCGACGCCGACGACGCCGTCCTGGTACGGCGCTTCGAACAGGGGCGCCGGCCGCACCCCCTGCAGGCGGACGGCCGGATCCTCGACGGCATCGCCGAGGAGCGGGAGGTGCTGAACGAGCTCAAGCACGCCTCCGACATCGTGGTCGACACCACGGACCTGAACGTCCACGCACTCGCCACTGCCGTCACGGAACTCTTCTCGGAGTCCGGGCCGATCGTACTCCGCCTCAACGTGATGAGCTTCGGTTTCAAGTACGGACTGCCCGTCGACTCGAACTTCGTGGCCGACGTCCGTTTCATTCCCAACCCGCACTGGGTGCCGCAGCTGCGCCCGCAGACCGGGCTCGACGAGCCGGTGCGCGACTACGTCCTGGCAGCGGCGGGAGCGGGCGATTTCATTGACCGCTACGTGCACGCCCTGATCCCTGTCCTCGACGGCTACCGGCGCGAGAACAAGCACTACGCCACCATCGCCGTCGGCTGCACGGGGGGCAAGCATCGGTCGGTCGCGGTGACGCAGGAGATCGCGCAACGGCTCGCCCAGCTGCCGGGCGTGCAGGTCGCCGCGCACCACCGCGACCTTGGGCGTGAGTGATGTCCCTGTTCTCCGGACCCCTTCCCCTCATCCCACCGGCGGCCCGCCGAAACGCTGACGGGCAGGACTCCGCGCCCTCCGTGGTCGCCCTGGGAGGCGGGCACGGGTTGTCGTCGTCGTTGTCGGCGCTCCGGCTGCTGACGCAGGAGCTGACGGCCGTCGTCACGGTGGCCGACGACGGCGGGTCCTCCGGCCGCCTGCGCCGCGAGCTCGGGGTACTGCCCCCCGGGGACCTCCGCATGGCGCTGGCCGCCCTCTGCGATGACACCGACTGGGGACGCACGTGGCGCGACGTCATGCAGCACCGTTTCAGCTCACGCGACGGCGTGGAGGGTTCACTCGACCAGCACGCCATGGGCAACCTGCTGATCGTCACCCTGTGGGAACTGCTGGGGGATCCGGTCGCGGGGCTGCAGTGGGCGGGTGCGCTCCTCGGTGCCCGGGGGAAGGTGCTTCCGATGGCCCGCGTGCCCCTCACCATCCAGGGCGATGTGCTGACCGAGGTGGACGGCACGCTCCGGCTCCGGACGATCGTGGGCCAGGCACAGCTCGCTCTGGCCGCCGAAGCCGGCAACGTGAGCCAGGTCCGGCTGCTTCCGGACGGCGCGCCGGCGTGTACCGATGCGCTGGAGGCGATCGAACTCGCCGACTGGGTGATCCTCGGCCCCGGCTCCTGGTACACCTCGGTCCTGCCGCACCTGCTCCTGCCCGAGCTGCGCGACGCGCTGTGCCGGACCAGCGCGAAACGCTGCCTCACCATGAACCTGACCAACGACACCAAGGAAACCCAGGGCATGAGCGCGGTGGATCACCTGGCTGTGATCCGGCGCTACGCACCGGAGTTCACCGTCGACGTCGTCCTGGCCGATCCGTCCGTCGTAGCAGACACCGCAGAGTTCGAGGCAGCGGTCGAGGGAATGGGAGGCCGTGCGGTCTTCGGTAGAGTGGGAGCCTCGACCGGCAAGCCTGTCCACGACCCGCTGCGCCTCGCAACCGCCTATAACGACATTTTTGGGGAGAATCAGGAGTGAATCCGTGGCCTTGACCGCCGATGTCAAAGAGGAGCTCTCGCACCTCGACGTCAAGAAGTCCTCGGTTCGCAAAGCCGAGGTCTCCGCCCTCCTGAGGTTCGCCGGTGGGCTTCACATCATCTCCGGCCGCATCGTGATCGAGGCCGAAGTGGACCTCGCCTCCACGGCGCGGCGCCTCCGGGCGGCCATCGCCGAGGTCTACGGCCACAGCAGCGACATCACGGTCGTCTCCGGCGGAGGACTGAGGCGGGGCAACCGCTATGTCGTCCGTGTCGTCCGCGACGGCGAGTCCCTCGCGCGGCAGACGGGCCTCCTCGACGCGCGGGGCCGCCCGGTGCGCGGCCTGCCCTCCGCCGTCGTCAACGGTTCGACGGCGGACGCCGAAGCGGTATGGCGCGGTGCTTTCCTCGCCCACGGTTCGCTGACGGAGCCGGGCCGTTCGTCGTCGCTCGAAGTGACCTGCCCGGGGCCGGAATCAGCCCTGGCGCTCGTCGGGGCCGCGCGCCGGCTCGACATCTCCGCCAAGGCACGGGAAGTGCGGGGAGTGGACCGGGTGGTGATCCGCGACGGCGACACCATCGCCGCCCTGCTGACCCGCATGGGAGCCCACGACGCCCTGATGGGGTGGGAGGAGCGTCGCATGCGCAAGGAAGTCCGGGCGACGGCGAACCGGCTCGCCAACTTCGACGACGCCAACCTCCGCCGCTCGGCCCAGGCCGCCGTGGCGGCAGGGGCACGCGTGGAGCGGGCCCTCGAGATCCTCGGGGAAACCGTTCCCGAGCACCTCCGCTATGCCGGTGAACTCCGCGTTGGGCACAAGCAGGCCAGCCTCGACGAACTGGGGAGGCTGGCAGATCCCGTCATGACCAAGGATGCCATCGCCGGCCGTATCCGCCGGCTCCTCGCCATGGCCGACAAGCGCGCCCAGAACCTCGGGATTCCGGGAACCGACGCAAATGTGACTCCCGACATGTTGGACGAGTGAATTCCTGCATAGGATGGAACGAGTCCGATGCACGGAACTACCCCTGGAGGAATACGTGAGCGAATACGTACTGCCCGATCTCGACTACGACTACGCGGCACTTCAGCCGCATATCTCAGCACGCATCATGGAGCTGCACCACAGCAAGCACCAGGCCACCTACGTCAAGGGCGCGAACGATGCGCTGGCACAGCTCGCCGAAGCCCGCGAGAAGGGGGAGTTCGGCACCATCCCGAAGCTCTCCAAGGACCTCGCCTTCCATGTGGGCGGCGTCCTCAACCACTCCATTTTCTGGAAGAACCTGTCACCCGAGGGAGGCGACAAGCCCACCGGTGAGCTGGCTGCAGCGCTCGACGACGCCTTCGGCTCCTTCGATGCCTTCCGCGCCCACTTCACCGCGGCGGCCACGAGCCTGCAGGGCTCCGGCTGGGCAGTTCTCGCCTACGAACCGCTCGGCAAGAACATCCTCATCGAGCAGCTGTACGACCAGCAGGGCAACGTTCCCGTCGGAACCGTGCCGCTGCTCATGCTCGACATGTGGGAGCACGCCTTCTACCTCGACTACGTCAACGTCAAGCCCGACTACGTCAAGGCCTTCTGGAACATCGTGAACTGGGCCGACGTACAGGCACGCTTCGAGAGGGCCCGCTCAGGCGCTTCCAGCCTCATCACTCCGGGCACCTGACAGCCGCACCGACGCACGGCGGAAGCCGGAAGGACCACCTTCCGGCTTTCGCCGGATCACAGCAGTTCCGCACGATGGCGTGCCCCGGCAGCACCACCAACAAGGAGATGGACACCAGTGACTACCCGTATTGGAATCAACGGATTCGGCCGCATCGGCCGCAACTACTTCCGGGCCGCTTTGGAGCAGGGCGCCGACCTCGAGATCGTCGCAGTCAACGACCTCACCAGCCCCGAGGCCCTCGCGCACCTCCTGAAGTACGACTCCGTCACCGGGCGCATCGGCGCCACGGTCGAGGTGCAGGACGGTGACCTCGTGGTCGGCGGCAAGCGCGTCAAGGTCCTCGCTGAGCGGGACCCCGCGAACCTGCCCTGGGCCGACCTCGGCGTGGACATCGTGGTCGAATCCACCGGTTTCTTCACGAAGGCAGCCGATGCGCAGAAGCACATCGATGCCGGTGCCAAGAAAGTGCTGATCTCGGCCCCCGCCTCCGATGAGGACTTCACCGTGGTTCTCGGCGTCAACGACGGCGACTACGACCCCGAGAACCACCACATCATCTCGAACGCGTCCTGCACGACCAACTGCCTCGGTCCACTCGCCAAGGTCCTGAACGATTCCTTTGGCATCGAACGCGGCCTCATGACCACGATCCATGCCTACACGGCCGACCAGAATCTCCAGGACGGCCCGCACAAGGATCTCCGCCGCGCCCGCGCAGCAGCCATCAACATGGTGCCCACCTCCACGGGCGCCGCCAAGGCGATCGGCCTCGTGCTTCCCGAACTGAAGGGCAAGCTCGACGGCTACGCGATCCGTGTACCGGTTCCGACCGGATCAGCAACCGACCTCACCGTCACCCTGGGCCGCGAGGTCACCGTGGACGAAGTGAATGCGGCCTACGAGGCAGCGGCAGCGGACGGCTCCCTCAAGGGTTACCTCTCCTACACGGAAGCGCCCATCGTCTCCTCCGACATCGTGACGGATCCGGCGTCGTGCATCTTCGATTCCGGCCTGACCAAGGTCATCGGCAATCAGGTCAAGGTGGTCGGCTGGTACGACAACGAGTGGGGCTACTCGAACCGCCTCGTCGACCTGACCGAAATCGTCGCCGCGAAGCTTTCCTGAGCGGCCGCGCGGTGAGCTACGCATCCCTGGCGGACCTCCTGGCGGAAGGCGTCCGCGGGCGCCGCATCCTTGTGCGCTCCGACCTCAACGTGCCCCTTGACGGAGCGGTCCCGCGCTTGAGGGTCACCGACGACGGCCGTGTCCGTGCCTCCCTCCCCGTGCTGCGCAAGCTGAGCGAGGCGGGAGCCGCCGTGATCGTCCTGGCGCACCTTGGCAGGCCGAAGGGTGCTCCCGAGGACAGGTATTCGCTGAAGCCGGCCGTGGATGCACTCGAAGGCCTTGCCGACTTTCCGGTGCGCCGCGCCTCCGACACCACGGGGGAATCCGCCAGGGCCGCTGCCGCGTCGCTGCGGCCCGGTGAAGTGCTCGTGCTGGAGAACGTGCGTTTCGATGCCCGCGAGACCAGCAAGGACGACGCCGAACGCGGAGCCTTCGCACGGGAACTCGCTGAACTAGCCGGTTCCGACGGCGCCTACGTGGACGACGCCTTCGGGGCCGTCCACCGCAAGCACGCAAGCGTCTTCGACATCGCCCAACTCCTTCCTTCCTACCAGGGCGACCTGGTGAAGGCGGAGGTCGAGGTGCTGCAGGAACTGACTCAGGATCCGAAGCGGCCGTTCGTCGTGGTGCTGGGCGGTTCGAAGGTCTCCGACAAGCTCGCGGTCATCGACAACCTCATCGGCAAGGCCGACCGCCTCCTCATCGGTGGTGGCATGGTCTTCACCTTCCTCGCCGCGCAGGGCCACAAGGTGGGCGCCAGCCTCCTCGAGGAGGACCAGCTCGACGTCGTCCGTGGATATCTGGCCCGCGCCGCGGAGGCGGGAAGCGAGTTCGTCCTGCCCACCGATATCGTGGTGGCGGAAAAATTCGCTGCCAACGCAGGCAGCAGCGTCGTCGCGGCCGATGCCATCGAGACCAGCCAGTACGGTGCCGGAGGTCTCGGCCTGGATATCGGACCCGCGACGGGCACCGACTTCGCCGAACACATCTCCGAGGCGAAGACGGTGTTCTGGAACGGACCCATGGGGGTATTCGAGTTCGACGCCTTCGCGGGAGGGACGCGGACCGTCGCGGAAGCCCTCGTGGCGGCCGGCAGGTCCGGAGCCCTGACCGTGGTGGGGGGCGGCGATTCCGCCGCGGCCGTGCGCGGGCTCGGCTTCGAGGACGGCCAGTTCGGCCACATCTCCACGGGCGGCGGAGCGAGCCTCGAGTACCTCGAGGGCAAGGAACTGCCGGGACTGACGGCACTCGAACGATCCTAGGGCTGCGCCGGTCCGCTCCCTGCGGAGCGGCCGGCGGCCCCAGCAGATACCTCAGCGGGATCCGCCCCGGCGGGTCCCGCAGGCATGACACCCACCCGAATGGAGCTGCAGATGACCACCTCGACCAACGGCAAGTTCGATCGCCGTCCGCTGATTGCCGGCAACTGGAAGATGAACCTGGACCATGTCCAGGGCATCACCTTCCTGCAGAAGCTCGCCTGGACGCTCGATGACGCCGGACATGACTACTCCCGCGTGGAAGTCTCGGTCTTCCCGCCCTTCACCGATCTCCGGGGGGTGCAGACCCTGGTCAAGGGGGACGACCTCGAGGTCGTCTTCGGCGGGCAGGACCTCTCACCGAAGGATTCGGGCGCCTACACCGGCGACATCTCGGGACAGTTCCTCAGCCGGCTCGGCTGCACCTACGTGCTGGTGGGACATTCCGAGCGGCGGACGATTCACTCGGAGTCCGACGAGGTACTGAACGAGAAGGTCCACGCGGCCTACCGCCACAACCTGGTTCCGGTCCTGTGCGTGGGCGAAGGGCTCGAGGTGCGCCAGGCCGGAGGCCACGTCGAACACACTCTGGAGCAACTCCGCAGGGGCGTCGCAGGGCTCGGGTCGGCGCAGGCCGCCGATCTGGTCGTGGCCTATGAGCCGGTCTGGGCGATCGGCACCGGCGAGGTGGCGGGTCCGGGCGATGCCCAGGAGATGTGTGCTGCCATCCGCGCGGAACTCAAGACCATCTTCGACACGGAGACGGCAGCCAAGGTACGCCTGCTCTACGGCGGATCGGTGAAGGCGGCAAGCGCCGCCTCGATCCTTCGGGAGCGGGACGTCGACGGCGTCCTCGTCGGCGGGGCAAGCCTCGATGTCGCCGAATTTGCTAGTATTGTCAGGTTCGAACAGCATCTGGTCACAGACTAGTTCGTGCGCACGCCGCTTCTCCGCGGTCACCAGCCTTGAAAGGGCACTGTGGAAATCCTTCGAATCATCCTGCTCGTCCTCCTGGGGGTCACCAGCCTGCTGCTGACCCTGCTGATCCTGCTTCACAAGGGGCGCGGCGGTGGAATGTCCGACATGTTCGGCGGCGGCATGACGTCCAGCATGGGTTCGTCCGGCGTGGCCGAGCGAAACCTCAACCGCTTCACCGTGGCCCTCGGCCTTGCCTGGGGCACGGTCATCGTGGCGCTCGGGCTCATCCAGCGCTTCGCCGACTCCTGAGGGACTGACGCGCGTTATCCGGAGCCGGGAACGACCGGCCGGGCATACCGAGGAAGCGACGACCGCAGTGGAGAATTGTCCACTGCGGTCGTCGCTTTTTCGGTACGGGACCCGACCCCGGGAGGGGTCCTACTGTCCTACTGCTTCGTCGGAGTCGTCCTCGCGCTCGATCAGCCGTCCCGGCAACTGCTCCGCGGCGTGCTGGTCGATCAGCCACAGCGTCTTCCGGAGACCGCGGGCCCCTGCGGCGGGAACCTGGACGGAACCCGCTCCGGCGAGGGCAAGGCCCACCGCCCCGGCTTTGTCCTTGCCGCTGACGGCGAGCCACACCTCACGCGCCGTGTTGATCGCCTCAAGGGTCAGCGAGGCCCGCAGGGGAGGAAACTTGGGCGCATTCGCGACGCCGACGACGGTCTGCCCCTTCGTCCGGATGCCCGCCATCTCGGGGAAGAGCGAAGCGATATGGGCGTCGGGCCCCACCCCGAGGAGCAGGACGTCGAAGCGGGGGAGACGGGGGTCGGGCGACAGGTCCCCGCCCTCGGCCGCCGCCGCCGCCTGAAGCTCCGCGGCATAGCCTGCAGCGGCCGCATCCTGGTCGGGGAACTCGTCCTTGGAGCCGAATTCATGGACCTTGACCGGGTCGACCTGAAGCCGATCCAGGAGTGCAGCCCGCGCCTGGACGGCGTTCCGCTCCTCATCCCCGGCCCGGAGGAAGCGTTCATCCCCCCACCAGAAGTGCACGTTGGCCCAGTCGACGGCCGCGCTGGCCGGCGACTCGGCGACGGCCTGGAGCGCCGCGGTGCCGATCGACCCACCGGTCAGCACCACCGTTGCGGTCCCGCGCTCGGTCTGCACATCGACCAGCCGGGTGATCAGGCGCGCGGCGACGGCGGCCGCGAGGGACGCCGGATCGGGGTGAATGCTTACTTTCGGATCAGCGCTCACTGGTTCGCACACTCCTCAGGTTGGTTCGGGCGAGGCCTTCGGTAATTACCTCTCCGAAGACCTCGTCGGGGTCAAGGCGCCTCAGTTCCTCGGCGAGGCATTCCTGCAGGCCACGGCGGGGAAGCGAGATCCGCTGGACCGGCTGGTTGGGCTGGTAGAGCTCTGCGACGTCACCGTGCGGACGGTGGAGTTCCACCTCGCCGCTGTTCCTCGTCAACCGCACGCGGCGCAGGCCCGTCCCCGCAGGGCCCGCTGCGATGGTGACGGGCACATTCAGGGACAGGGTCAACCATGCGGCGAGCAGCACCATACTGGGCGAATCGGAGGCGCCCTCCACCGTGACCGCGACCACCGGCGACGAATCGAGCTGATCCAGCACCGCGGCGAGCTGGATGCGCCAGTTGGTGAGCCGCGTCCAGGCGAGGTCGGTGTCGCCGGCCTCATAGGTTCTGCTGATATTGAACAGGGCCGCCGTGGGATCCGGTTCATTCGCGGAGTCGGTGATCCTCCGGTGCGCGATACTGCCGATCGAGGTACGTGCTGCCGCTTCCGGAACGCCATGTGGCCACCAGGCCACGATCGGTGCGTCCGGCAGCAGCAGCGCCGAGACGAGCGACTCGTTCTCGGTGGCGAGTTCACCGTGGCCGTGCAGCACGATGACCTCGGATGCCCCGGCGTCGCCACCGACGCGGATCTGGCCGTCGAGCCGGGTCTCGTCATCGGCGGAACCCTCGGCGAGCACGATGATGCGGCAGGGATGCTCCCTGCTTGCCTCGTTCGCGGCCCGGATGGCTTCCTCCTCATAGCCCGAGCGGGTGATGACCACCAGGGTCAGGACACGGCCGAGCGCGACGACGCCGCCGCGGTCCCGCAGGGTCATCAGCTCCTTCGACACCTTCGACGTGGTGGTGCCCGGAAGATCGACGATCATGGCCTTCTCCAGGTGCGTCCGTCGCGCGCGAGGAGGTCGTCGGCGGACGCCGGACCCCAACTGCCGGGAACGTAGGCTTCCGGCTGGCCGCCGAGCGATTCCCAGTACTTCTCGAATGGGTCAAGGATCCGCCAGGACAATTCGACCTCTTCCTGCCGTGGGAACAGTGGGGGTTCGCCCAGCAGGACGTCGAGGATGAGTCTTTCGTAGGCCTCGGGGCTGGATTCAGTGAAGGAGTGGCCGTAACCGAAGTCCATGGTGACGTCGCGGACCTCGGTCTGGGTGCCTGGAACCTTCGAGCCGAACCGGATGGTGACCCCCTCGTCGGGCTGCACCCGGATAACCACGGCGTTCTGCCCGAAGTCCTCCTCCGAGTGGTCCCGGAACAGGAGATTCGGTGCGCGTTTGAACACCACGGCAATTTCCGTCACGCGACGGCCCAGGCGCTTCCCGGCGCGGAGGTAGAACGGCACACCGCTCCACCGCCGGGTATGGATGTCCAGCCGGAGGGCGGCGAAGGTCTCCGTGGCGGAGTGCTCCGGAATGCCATCCTCCTCGAGGAAGCCCCGGACTTGCTCACCGCCCTGCCAACCGGCCGCGTACTGGCCGCGTGCGGAGTGCCCCGAGAGGTCCTCGGGCAGCGTCACCGCCGCAAGGACCTTCTCCTTCTCGTTGCGCAGGTCCTTCGCCGCGAAAGAGATCGGCTCCTCCATGGCAGTCAGGGCGAGCAGCTGCAGCAGGTGGTTCTGGATGACATCGCGGGCAGCGCCCACGCCGTCGTAGTATCCGGCCCTGCCACCGATTCCGATGTCCTCGGCCATGGTGATCTGGACGTGGTCGACGTAGTTGGCGTTCCACAGCGGCTCGAAGAGCTGGTTCGCGAAGCGCAGCGCGAGGATGTTCTGGACCGTTTCCTTGCCGAGGTAGTGGTCGATCCGAAAGACGGCATCGGGCGGGAACACCTGCTCGACGATCCGGTTGAGCTCCTGCGCCGATTCGAGATCATGACCGAACGGCTTCTCGATGACCACGCGCCGCCACTGGCCCTCCTCCGGTTGGGCGAGCCCGTGCTCGGAGAGCTTTTGGCACACCACCTCGAAGGCGTTCGGCGGAATGGAGAGGTAGAACGCGTGGTTGCCCCTGGTGCCGCGCGTCGCATCGAGTTCCCCGATGCATTCCTTCAGCCTGCCGAAGGCGTCGTCGTCGTCGAAGTTGCCCTGCACGAAACGCACGCCCGCGGCGAGCTGCTCCCAGACCGCCTCGTTGAACGGCGTCCGCGCGTACTGCGACACCGCGCTCTTCACTTCCTGGGCGAACTGATCGTCGCTCCAGTCGCGCCGGCCGAAACCCACCAGCGCAAAGCTCGGGGGAAGCAGCCCCCGGTTCGCGAGGTCGTAGATCGCCGGCATCAGCTTCTTGCGCGCCAGGTCGCCGGTGACTCCGAACAGGACGAGCGAGGAGGGACCCGCGATCCTGTTGAGCCGCCGGTCGCGCGGATCACGCAGGGGATTGGCCTGCTTCGCGGTGGAACCCAGCGGCATGACTACCTGTTCCCGGAGGTGTCGGGCCGGGTGACTCCGGCGTCCGCTTGGACCCCCGCGAGGCTGTCGATGACGCTGGAGAGCTGCACCAACCCCGCGGCTCGGTCTGCCAGATGCAGGCGGAGGACCGGCCGGCCGTGGTCGGCGAGGACCTGGGCGTCGCCTGCGGCCTGCGCTGCGATCAGCTGTCCGAATGTGAAGGGCAGGTCGGGAATTCCAAGGTCCGACGACGCCGCTCCGGTGATCTGCAGGTACACGCCCGATGCCGGTCCACCCTTGTGGAACTGCCCCGTCGAATGGAGGAAACGCGGTGCCCAGCCGAACGTGACGGGCCGGCCCGTGAGGGTGGCCAGCGGAGTCCGCACTTCCTCGAGGGACGCCTGCGCGTGCCGATCGAGGTAGGCCTGGACCGACAGGTAACCATCCGCACCGAGCTCGGTGAGCAGCGACTGCACGGCGTCACCGACTGTGCTCGAACCCCCCAGGAGGGATGCATCCCCGCGCACCTCGATGGCGCCGTCGACGAAGGCGGCCGGGGTGGGTTCGGGCTGCGCGTCGAGGAGGCCCCGGGCCGCGTTCTTCGCGGCCTCGACGTCGGGCTGGTCGAAGGGATTGATCCCGAGCAACCGGCCGGCGACGGCGACGGCGTACTCCCAGACGAAGAGCTGGCTGCCGAGTGTGCCGCTGACGACGGCACGCGTGCCGTCGACGACCTCATCGCCTGGGGCGGCATCGACCGCTGAGAGCAGCACGGGGACGACGTCGTCGGCCACCTCCGTGACCTCGGGTGCGTCGAGCGACGCCACCACAGGCAGCAGCCCCGTACCGAGCTTGCCGGTGGACTCGGCGATGAGCTGCTCAGCCCAGTCGCCGAAGCCCGGCAGTCCCGAGCCGGCGTCGGCGAAGACGATCTTGTCCCGCAGGGGAGTGGTACCGCCGAGGACGGCTCCGAGGCGCAGGCCGACGTTGTCGTCCCCGTCCTCCGACAGGAACTCCGAGATCTCCTCGGCGTCGTTGATCAGTTCCTCGATATCGGCACCGGCAAGGCCCGATGGCACCAGGCCGAAGGCTGTGAGCGCCGAATAGCGGCCGCCCACGTGCGGGTTCGCGTTGAACACCTGCCGGTATCCGGCAGCACGCGCGGACCCGTCGAGCGGCGAGCCCGGGTCGGTGACGATGATGATGCGCGACTTCGCATCGATTCCGGCGTCGGTGAAGGCCTTTTCGAAGATCCGCCGTTGGGAGTCCGTCTCCACGGTGGAGCCGGACTTCGACGATACGACGATCGCGGTCCTGTCGAGGCCCTCCTCCACGGCGGTGCGGACCTGGTCCGGGTCCGTGGAGTCGAGCACCACGAGATCCACGCCGTCGGCCCGGGTGATGACCTCCGGGGCAAGTGACGACCCTCCCATCCCACACAGGACGATGCGGTCCACCCCCTCGGACGCAAGGTCCTTCCGCAAGCCGAGGATGGCGGGGATCAATGACCGCGACTCGTCGAACAGGTCGATCCAGCCGAGGCGGACCGACGCCTCGGCTTCGGCGTCCGGACCCCACAGCGTGGAGTCCTTGGCCATGAGCCGTGATGCCACCCGGTCCTCGATGAGGGCGGGCAGGGCGGCATCGATGGCCTGCCGGGCTGCACCGGAGGCAACGAGAGCGAAGGATCCCATCGTCCGGTCAGCCCTTCGCGGAGTCGAGGGCGGTCTGGACGGTCTCGAGGAGCTCCGACCAGCTGGCTACGAACTTGTCGAGTCCCTCGGTTTCGAGCAGCTCCACGACCTCGGTGTAGGAGATGCCCAGCGCGTCGAGCCGGTTCAGGATGTCGGTGGACTCCTGGTAGGTGCCGGTGACGGTGTCGCCCTCGATGACGCCGTGGTCGGCTGTGGCCTCGAGCGTCTTTTCCGGCATGGTATTCACGACGTTGGCAGCAACGAGGCCCGTGACGTACAGGGTGTCGGGAAGGTTCGGATCCTTGACACCGGTCGACGCCCACAGCGGGCGCTGCGGGTGCGCGCCGGCCGCCGCGAGGACCTGCCAGCGTTCGGTTGCGAACTGCTCCTCGTAGACCTGGTAGGCCAGTCGCGCATTCGCGAGGCCGGCCTTGCCCTTGAGCGCGGTCGCTTCCTCGGTGCCCAGGGCATCGAGACGCGCGTCGATCTCGGCGTCGACGCGCGAGACGAAGAAGGAGGCCACGGACTGGATCTTCGAGAGGTCGTGGCCATTCTCCTTCGCCTGCTCCAGGCCGAGCAGGAAGGCGTTGATGACGGCGCGGTAGCGCTCGAGCGAGAAGATCAGGGTCACGTTGACGCTGATGCCCGCTGCGAGGGTAGCGGCGATGGCTTCGAGGCCCTCGACGGTTGCCGGGATCTTGATGAGCACATTGGTGCGCTGGACCTTCGCGTGGAGCCGTTTCGCTTCGGCGATGGTGCCTTCGGTGTCGCGGGAGAGCCTCGGGTCCACCTCGATGGAGACCCTACCGTCAGCACCGTCGCTCTTCTTCGCCTGCTCCGCGAAGATATCGCAGGCCTGGGCGACGTCGTGGGTGGTGATGTCGAAGACGGCCTGGTCGATGGACGCACCGGCTTCCGCGAGCGCGCCGACCTGCGTGGCATAGGACTCGCCCTTCTTCAGCGCAGCAGCGAAGATGCTGGGGTTGGTGGTCACGCCCACCACGTCGAGTTCCTCGATGAGCCGTTTGAAGGCGCCCGAGTTGATGCGTTCCCGCGACAGGTCGTCGAGCCAGATGGAGACGCCGGCTGCCGAGAGGTCCGCCGTTGGTGTCGAAGTCATGATGTTCTCCTTTGTTCCGCTTCCGCGGGAAAGACGTGCCGAAAGGGTTGAGTCGAAAGGGGGTGCTACTGCTGGTCGCCGGTCTCGGTGGACTGGGCGCCCGACCCCAGAGCAGGTGTGCCGTTCGGTGCGAGGTGAGCGGAGGAGGCGGCGCCGAGGGATTCCTTCGCTGCCGCGACGACTGCCTCTGCGGTGATCCCGAATTCGCGGAACAGCGTCTTGTAGTCGGCGGAGGCCCCGAAATGCTCGAGGGAGACGATCCGCCCGGCGTCGCCGACCAGTCCGTGCCAGCTCTGCGCCACTCCTGCCTCGACCGAGACCCGTGCCCGAACCGAGCGGGGCAGGACGCTTTCGCGGTAGTCCTGGTCCTGCGCGTTGAACCACTCGAGGCACGGCACCGACACCACGCGCGCCGAGATTCCGTCGGCCTCGAGGGCCTCGCGTGCCTGAACTGCGAGCTGGACCTCCGAGCCCGTGCCCAGCAGGATCACCTCGGGGGTTCCGCTCTTCGCCTCGGCCAGGACGTACGCGCCGCGGGCCACACCGTCGGCGGACCCGAAAGTATCGCCGGAGGCAGCGCCGGTGCCACGCTCGTAGGTGGGGATGTTCTGCCGGGTCAGCACGATGCCCGCCGGGTTCTCGGTGTTCTCGAGGATGGTGCGCCAGGCGACGGCCACCTCATTGGCGTCACCCGGGCGGACGACGTCGAGCCCCGGAATGGTCCGCAGCGATGACAGCTGCTCCACCGGCTGGTGGGTCGGCCCGTCCTCGCCGAGACCGATCGAGTCATGCGTCCAGACGTAGATGGCCGGGACTCCCATCAGTGCGCCGAGGCGCACGGCGGGTCGCTGGTAGTCACTGAAGATGAGGAACGTGCCGGAGAAGGCCCGCGTGCTGCTGTGCATCACGATGCCGTTGACGATCGCGGCAGCCGCATGCTCGCGGATGCCGAAGTGCAGCACCCTGCCGTAGGGGTTGCCCGACCAGGCGTCGGTCTGACGGCTTTCGGGGATGAAGGACGGCGAACCCTCGATCGTGGTGTTGTTCGACTCGGCGAGGTCGGCGGATCCTCCCCACAGCTCGGGAAGCACCGGACCGATGGCGGTCAGGACCTTGCCCGAAGCCGCACGGGTGGACATGTCCTTACCGGGCTCGAACACCGGAAGGCTCGCTTCCCAGCCGTCCGGCAGGGTGCGCGTTCGGATGCGCTCCAGCAGTGCGGTCTCCTCGGGGTGCGCCTCGCTCCAGGTCGTGAAGGCCGAGTTCCACTCATCATGTGCGGCCGCGCCGCGGTCGACGACGCCGCGGGCGTGGGCCAGCACCTCCGGGTCGACGTCGAAATGCTTTCCGGGGTCGAAGCCGAGCGTCTCCTTGAGCGCCGCGACCTCGTCCTTGCCGAGGGCGGAGCCATGGATCTTGCCGGTGTTCTGCTTGGTGGGCGAGGGCCAGCCGATGATGGTCCGGAGGGAGACGATGGAGGGTTTCGACGTCTCGTTCTTCGCTGCGACCAGCGCGCCGTACAGCTCCGCGATGTCCTCGACATATTCGCCGGTCCGCGTCCAGTCCACGCGCTGCACGTGCCAGCCATAGGCTTCGTACCGCTTGAGGACGTCCTCGCTGAAGGAGACGTCGGTGTCATCCTCGATGGAGATGTGGTTCTCGTCGTACAGGACCACGAGGTTGCCGAGTTCCTGGTGGCCGGCAAGCGAGGACGCTTCGGCGGTGACGCCCTCCTGGAGGTCGCCGTCGGAGGCGATGACCCAGATGGTGTGATCGAACGGGCTGGTGCCCTCCGGGGCCTCTGCGTCGAACATGCCGCGCTGGCGGCGCTGGCCATAGGCGAACCCGACCGACGTCGCCAGGCCCTGGCCCAGGGGACCGGTGGTGATCTCCACGCCCTTGGTGTGACGGTATTCGGGGTGCCCCGGCGTCAGCGAGCCCCAGGTACGCAGTGCCTGCAGGTCGGGGAGCTCGAGACCGTAGCCGGACAGGTACAGCTGGATGTAAAGGGTGAGCGACGTGTGTCCGGGGGAGAGGACGAAGCGGTCGCGACCCGTCCACTCGGGATCCGACGGGTCATGCCGCATCAGCTTCTGGAACAGGAGATACGCGGCGGGGGCGAGGCTCATCGCCGTTCCGGGGTGCCCGTTCCCCACCTTCTCCACTGCATCTGCCGCAAGGACGCGCACCGTGTCCACCGCGCGGTCGTCCAGTTTCGTCCAGTTCAGTTCCTGCTCTTGCGTCTGTGGCACGTTTCCGGGCCCCTCTCTGTCCGGAACGGCCAGCGCCTCGGGCGCCGAATGCTCTGGCCCGGGGCGCCGAGAAGCACCCTGGCCAGCTGGCCGTTCGCCGTCGAATTCTGCATGCTACAAGCACATCCCGGCATCCGGTACGGCGATGCCAAGCGGGCTTTGCGATCCACCCTATCCTTTCCGCAATCCAATGCGGCGCCCGGTCCGTAACATGTTGTTCATCACAACCGCTGCCCGTTTTCGGCGTTCGGGACGGCGGACTATTCCCACTAGCCCAGCCTCACCGATTTCTACAGGCTGTAAAAGGGTATGATGGGCATGTCTTTTACTCCGGAAGAAACGAAAGTGTTGCCTCGTGAAGACCCAGCAGGTTCCTGCACCGGCACGTCCTCAGCAGGCCCGCCCGGGCTTCGGACGCAAAGCCAGGGCTTATCTCGCGCTGACCAAGCCGCGCGTGATCGAGCTCCTGCTGGTGACCACGCTTCCCACCATGATCTTCGCCCAGGGCGGGTTCCCGCCGCTCGGACTGATCCTCGCGACGCTGGTGGGCGGGGCCTTCGCCGCCGGTAGCGCAGGCGCCTTCAACTGCTACATCGACCGCGACATCGACAAAATCATGCAACGCACGGAGAACCGCCCGTTGGTCACCGGCGAAGTGACTCCCCGTGAAGCGCTGGTCTTCTCCTGGGCACTGGGCGTCCTGGCGATCGCCATCCTCTGGTTCGGCGCCAATCCCCTCGCTGGTGCCCTGGGCGTCGCCGCCATCTTCCTGTACGTGGTCGTCTACACGCTGGTGCTCAAGCGGCGCACCGCCCAGAACATCGTCTGGGGAGGTGCCGCCGGCTGCATGCCGGTCCTGATCGCCTGGGCCGCCGTCACCAATGCCGTCGAGTGGCCGGCCGTGGTGCTGTTCCTCATCATCTTCCTGTGGACGCCGCCGCACTACTGGCCGCTGTCCATGAAATACAGCGACGACTACAGGGCCGCCAACGTTCCCATGCTCGGGGCCATCGCCGGAGCACGTACCGTCTCGGTCCAGGTGGTCCTCTATGCCTGGGCCATGGTGGCGTGCTCCCTCCTTCTGCTTCCTGCGGGTGCCGGCTGGGTCTACTCCTGTGCCGCCGTCGGAGCCGGTGCCTGGTTCCTCCGTGAATCCCACCGCCTGTACTCGCAGGCGCAGCGTGGCGAGCTGAGCACCAAGGCCGCCATGAAGGTCTTCCACGGCTCGATCAGCTATCTGACCGTCCTCTTCCTCGCGCTTGCCGTCGACCCTTTCGTGGGCGGACCCGTCCTCTAGTCCAGGGCTGCCCCGCTTCCTGGTGCGCCGCGGGGCCTAGCATGGGCCTATGGACTTCACCGGCCTCATCGCCTATCCGATCACCCCGTTCACTCCCGACGGCGAAATCAACTACCCGGAACTCGGCGGGATGGTCGCAGGACTCGTACGCGCCGGCGTCGACGCCGTCGCTGTCCTCGGTTCATCGGGAAGCTTCGCCTACCTCAGCACCGCTGAGCGCACCCGTGTCGCAAGGACCGCCATCGAGGCAGCCGAGGGCGCCGTGCCCGTGGTGGTGGGTATCAGCTCGGTGGGGACGCGGGAAGTTCTCGACGCCGCCGTCGACGCCGCGCAGGCCGGCGCGGCAGGCCTGGTGCTGTCCCCGGTGTCCTATGTTCCCCTCACCAATGAGGAGGTCCTTGCGCAGACACGGGCGGTCAGCGCCGAGACCGGCCTGCCGATCTGCCTGTACAACAACCCGGGCACCACGCAGTTCGACTACGGGCTCGACCTCGTGGCGGAGCTCCTCGACCTGCAGAACGTGGTGGCATTCAAGGACACCGCCCCCGACGCCGAAACCTTCGAGGCGCGCTACGCGAGGCTTCGCTCCCTGACGTCCCGGCCGGTGAGCCACGGGTTGAGCGGGGACCTCCTGATGGTCTCCGGCTCGATTGCCGCGGACGCCTGGCACACCGGCCCCGGCGCGTTGCTGCCGATGTACTACTCGATGCTGCGGAACGCCATCGTGGCCGGGGAAGCCGAACAGGCCCAAGTCTGCCGGAAGGTGCTGCTGCCGCTCATCCAGCACGTGGTCGACCTGCGCAAGATCAGCGGCCTCCACCTGCTGGCCAAGGTATGCGGCATCAACGCGGGCGACCCGAGGCGTCCGCTGCTTCCCGCGCCGGGAAGCGAACAGCGCGAGTTGGGCAGGCTGCTCGACGTCGTCGAGGCAACGCTGGGGACGTAAACCCGGGGACGCGGGGGCTGAGGCTCAGACTTACGTCCCCAGCGGTGCCCGATCAGCGGCGCTGCTGCGCCGGTTCCCGGGTCCGTCGCGCCGTCCCCGGCTCGGGCTGGCGCGTGACGCCCACGTAGACGGCATGCGCGGCGGCGGCGGTGAGCAACGAGGCGCCCAGCATGTGCAGCGCGACGAGGGCCACCGGCAGGTTCAGGAAGTGCTGTGCATAGCCGATGGCTCCCTGTGCCAGCACCACTACCGCGAGCAGGAGGAGCGCCCGGCGGAGTCGCGGCGCCACGGCCCACCGCAGGGCAAGGACGACGACGACGACGACGGCGAGCACCAGCAGGTACACGGGGGCGGCGTGCAGCTTCGTCATGAGTTCGGGGTCCAGGTTGTTGCGTGCCGCGCCGTGGTCGCCCGCATGGGGACCCGAGCCGGTGACGATGACACCCAGCACCACGGTGATACCGGTGAGGATGGCGATCGCCCGGAGCAGGTGCTGCATCGACCGCGGCGCCGCCTGCGGTAGCCGCACCGCGCTGTCCGCAGTGGTCAGCCGGGAGCGGTTGACCAGCACGGTGGCCAGGACGACGAGTGCCATCGACACCAGGAAGTGCCAGCCGACGATCCACGGATTGAGCCCCGTCCAGACGGTGATGCCCCCGATGACGGCCTGCACGGGAATGCCGGCGAACAGCGCCACCGCAAGGCGGAACAGGTCCCGGCGCTCCTTCCGCAGGTTCCAGAGCGACACGAGCATGGCGACGGCGATCAGCACCAGGACGAAGGTCAGCAGCCGGTTGCCGAACTCGATGACTCCATGGATGCCCATCTCGGGGGTGCTGACGATCGAGTCGGGTGTGCAGCGCGGCCATTCGGGGCAGCCGAGGCCGGACGCCGTCAGGCGCACCGCGCCGCCCGTCACGACGATGACGATCTGCGACGCGAGCGAGGCGATGGCGAGCCGGCGGACCAGGGGTGTGGTCGAACGGGGAAGCCTCGACGAAAGGGACCGGAAAGCGGGGGATGTCATGTAGCTAGCTCCATTTGAACCATCGGACTGCGGCCAGGCTCGCCGCGGCGGCCCAGGCGAGGAGGAGAACGCAGGACAGCAGGTTGAACTGTCCCTCGACCAGGGCGCTGCGGAGCCCGTCGCCGAGTGCGGCGGACGGCAGCAGGCCGACGATCGGCGCGGCGACCGCGGGAAGCTGGGCCGCCGGAAGGATGATCCCGCCCGCGGCGGCGAGCAGGATCCAGACCAGGTTGGTGACGGCGAGGGTCGCCTCGGGACGCAGCGTGCCGGCCACGAGGAGCCCCAGAGCAGTGAACGCCGCTGACCCGAGGGCCAGCAGCAGGGCGGCCGGCACCAGGCCGGCGACGTCGGGCCGCCATCCCATCAGCAGCGCCGCGCCGCCGATGACCACCAGCTGGACGGCCAGCACCACGACGACGGCGCACGCCTTCCCGAAAATCAGCCCTGATTTGCCGAGGGGAGTCGTGGATAGGAACCGCAGTACGCCGTAGCGGCGGTCGAAGCCGGTGGCGATTCCCTGTCCTGTGAAGGCCGTGGACATGGTGCAGAGTGCCAGCACCCCGGGCGCGGCGATGTCGATGCGGCTGGCGGCGTAGCCGTCGAGCAACGGTGTGAGGACCAGCCCGGCGAGGGCGAGCAGCGGGAGCACGATGGCGAGCACCAGTTGCTCGCCGTTGCGCAGCATCGCTGCCGCTTCGTAGCCACCGTGACGGAGGACCCGGGATACCAGGGGGGTGGCGGTGCTCATCGGATGCTCCTGCCCGAGATATCGAGGAAGACCTCTTCGAGTGAGCGCGGCGCCATGGAGATGGTGGTGGGCATGACGCCGCTGGCCGACCACCACCGCGCCAGCTGCGAGATGTCCTCGGGGACAATGTGCCCGCTGAGGACATACCGGCCCGGCTCCGGTTCGGCGCAGGAGAGATGCGCCAGCCGCTCCGGAGGCAGGCTGAGGCCAGGTACTGTCTCGAACCGGAGTTCGCGCAGGTCGTCGGCGCCCTCGACGGCCGTCAGCTCAGCGACGGTGCCCTCCGCAACGGTTCTTCCGGCTTCGATGATGTAGACGTAGTCGGCGAGTTTCTGCGCGTCGTCGAGCAGGTGGGTGGTGAGGATGATCGCCAGGCCCGCGGCCCGGAGTTCCTGAATGAGCTCGAAGACGATGGTGCGGGACTGCGGATCCAGCCCGGCGCTCGGCTCGTCGAGGAACAGGACCTCGGGCTGGCCGACCAGGGCGCAGGCGAGGGCGAGCCGCTGCTTCTGCCCTCCGGAGAGTCCACGGATGCTTGCCGCGCCGAAGTCGGCGATACCGAGGCGTTCGGCGAGCGCATTGATCTCGAGTGGCGCTGAATACAGGGACGCCACATGCTTCAACAGGGCCATCGGCTTGACCGACGGCGGCAGCCCGCCCTCCTGGAGCATGACCCCGACGCGCGCCCGGAGATCGGGGCGTGCCCGGTACGGGTCCTCGCCGAGGAGCAGGACCTTCCCCGCGTCCGGGCGCTGCAGGCCCTGGGCACACTCGAGCGTCGTCGTCTTGCCTGCGCCGTTGGCGCCGAGGAGTGCCGTGACCTGACCCGGCTGCGCTGAAAGGCGGACGCCGTCGAGCACCCGGACCATCCGGCCGTCGAGGGAGGAAACCGGCCCGAAATCCTTGACGAGGCCTTCGATGGAGAGCGAGGCGGCGGAGTGTGGCACCCTCTGATTCTACGCCAGGTAGTAGGAGGCGGTCTGTCGTGGATGGATAGCCTCGCCTAAGTGGTGGCACCCGCGACAACAGGAATACATTAGGTCATGATTGTGTTGTGTATTCTATCGCCTGTTAACTGCCCGGAGGAGGTATTTGCCCATGACTGTGGCGCCGCACACCTCCGGACCCAGCACTGGCGAGGATAGCGTTTTCGGTTCCCGGCCCGGTACCCACGAGACAGCTGCCGAGCCGGACGAGCGCACCCGCGACCGCGTGCTCTCCGCCGTCCTCGAGCACGGCCCCGTGTCCGCCGCCGAACTCGGCGACACCCTCGGCTTCACGCCGGCCGCCATGCGCAGGCACCTCGACGCGCTCTTCCAGCACGGCCTGATCGAGGTCAAGCGTGCAAAATCCTCGGCCAGCGGGGCCGGACGCCCGGCGCGGCGCTACGTCCTCAGCCAGCGGGGGCAGAGCAAGCTCGGCAACGACTACCTCGATATTGCGAAAGCCGCACTCGCTCAGCTCGGCACCCTTGCGGGCCCCGACGCCGTCCGGGAGTTCGCGCGCAGCCGGTTCGCCGGAATGGAGGAACGGTACGCGCCGCTGGTCGAGGCCGCGGGTCCGTCCCTCGAAGACCGCGCCCTGGCCCTTGCCGGCGCCCTCAGTGCCGATGGTTTCGCCAGTTCCACCAAGACGGTCGGTGGCAGCGCCGGGCGGACCTCGATGCTGAGCGTGCAGTTGTGCCAGGGGCACTGCCCCATCCAGGAACTCGCCGCCGAGTTCCCCGCATTCTGCGACCAGGAGACCGAAGTGTTCTCTCGGTTGCTCGGCGTGGACGTGCGCCGACTCTCGACGCTCGCGCGCGGCGGGCACGTCTGCACCACCCACATACCGGTCGGCAGGGTTCGCCCCGCGGCGGTTTCCGCCGAAGCCGAGCCAGATTTTCCATCAGGACAAGCAACGTTATCCATCCATCAGCAAGGAAGGCCGTGATGACGGATCAAGTAGACCAGAAGCTTACGACGCCGGTAGCAGTACCGGAGTCAGTGATCTCCGACATTCTCGAGAAGAACCCGGAGCTCGAGGGCATCGGCACCTACCAGTACGGCTGGGCCGACAAGAACGACGTCAGCGCCAACGCGCGGCGTGGCCTGAGCGAGGAGGTCGTCCGCGACATCTCGGCGAAGAAGAACGAGCCGCAGTGGATGCTTGATCTCCGCCTCAAGGGCCTCAAGTACTTCGACCGCAAGCCGATGCCCTCCTGGGGCGCGGACCTGTCGGGTATCGACTTCGACAACATCAAGTACTTCGTACGCTCCACGGAGAAGCAGGCGAACACCTGGGAGGATCTTCCCGAGGACATCCGCAACACGTACGAGAAGCTCGGTATCCCCGAGGCGGAGCGTGCCCGGCTCGTCTCCGGTGTGGCGGCCCAGTACGAGTCGGAAGTGGTGTACCACCAGCTCCGCGAGGACCTCGAGCGCCAGGGTGTCCTGTTCCTCGACACCGATACGGCACTGCGTGAGCACCCGGAGATCTTCCAGGAGTACTTCGGCACCATCATCCCGGTCGGCGACAACAAGTTCGCGTCGCTGAACACCGCCGTGTGGTCGGGCGGCTCTTTCGTGTACGTACCCAAGGGCGTCCACGTCGAGATCCCGCTGCAGGCCTACTTCCGCATCAACACGGAGAACATGGGCCAGTTCGAGCGCACGCTGATCATCGCGGACGAGGACTCCTACGTCCACTACATCGAGGGCTGCACCGCGCCGATCTACACCTCGGACTCGCTGCACTCGGCCGTCGTCGAAATCGTGGTCAAGAAGGGCGCCCGTGTCCGCTACACCACCATCCAGAACTGGTCGAACAACGTGTACAACCTGGTGACGAAGCGTGCGATCGCACACGAGGGCGCCACCATGGAGTGGATCGACGGCAACATCGGCTCCAAGGTGACCATGAAGTACCCGGCCGTCTACCTGGTCGGCGAGCATGCGAAGGGCGAGACGCTGTCCATCGCCTTCGCCGGCGAAGGCCAGCACCAGGACACCGGTTCGAAGATGGTCCACATCGCGCCGAACACGAAGTCCTCCATCATCTCCAAGTCCGTAGCACGCGGCGGCGGCCGGGCCGCCTACCGCGGACTCGTCCAGGTCCGGGAGGGCGCGACCCACTCGGCCAACACGGTGCGCTGTGATGCGCTCCTCGTGGACACGATTTCCCGCTCGGACACCTACCCCTACGTCGACATCCGTGAGGATGACGTCACCATGGGCCATGAGGCCACGGTCTCGAGGGTGAGCGAGGAACAGCTCTTCTACCTCATGTCCCGTGGAATGCCGGAAGACGAGGCCATGGCCATGATCGTGCGCGGGTTCATCGAGCCCATCGCCCGCGAACTGCCCATGGAATACGCGCTCGAGCTCAACCGGCTGATCGAACTCCAGATGGAAGGGGCAGTAGGCTAGTAATGGCTGAAACCACCAACGTAGACGAAATAACGCTCAACCCGACGGCGATCGAGGGCTTCAGCGAAGAGGGCGAAAGCCTTTCGGAGCTGAATACCGGGACCGAGCAGCTCGGCCTCAACAAGCACAGCCACGGTAACGCCCCGGTGATTCCCGAGGCCTCGAGGGGCGAGCGGCTGAAGTCCTACGACCTCGCCGACTTCGCGCCGCTGACAGGCCAGGAGGAGGACTGGCGCTTCACACCCCTGAAGCGCCTCCGAGGCCTCCACACCGATCCGCTGACCGGCACCGCGCCGACAGTGGCGGTCACCGGAGCGTCCAACGTGCGCACCGAGACCGTGGAGCGCACCGATTCCCGGATCGGCTCCGCAGCCATCCCGGAGGACCGTGTCGCCGCGGCGGCCTGGGCCGCCGTCGCCACTGCCACAGTGATCACCATCCCTGCCGAAACCATCGCCGACAGCGAAGTGCTGGTCGATGTGTCAGGGAACGACAGCACCGCGGCAGCCCAGCACCTCGTCATCCACGCCAGCAGGTTCTCGAAGGCCGTCGTGGTGCTCGATCACCACGGTAAGGCCACGCTCGCCCAGAATGTGGAGATCAACGTCGAGGACGGCGCCGAGCTCACCGTGGTGAGCGTCCAGCAGTGGGACGACGACGCCGTCCACGTCTCGTCGCAACAGGCGAAAATCGGCCGCAACGCGCGCTACAAGCACGTGGTGGTCACGCTGGGCGGGGACCTCGTGAGGCTCACGCCGTCGTCGGTCTTCACTGGTCCGGGCGCCGAGGTCGAGATGTACGGCCTGTACTTCGCCGACGCCGGCCAGCACCTCGAGCAGCGCCTGCTGGTGGACCATGCCGTGCCCAACTGCAAGTCACGCGTCACCTACAAGGGGGCACTGCAGGGCAAGGACGCGCACACCGTATGGGTAGGCGACGTCCTGATCCGCAAGGCCGCCGAGGGCACCGACACCTACGAAACGAACCGCAACCTGCTGCTGACCGACGGCGCGCGGTCCGATTCGGTGCCCAACCTCGAGATCGAGACCGGGCTCATCGAGGGCGCAGGCCATGCCAGCGCCACCGGCCGGTTCGACGACGAGCACCTGTTCTACCTGATGGCCCGCGGCATTCCCGAGCGGACCGCGCGCCGACTCGTGGTCCGCGGTTTCCTGAACGAGGTCATCCAGCAGATCGGGGTCCCCACACTCGAGGAACGCCTTTCCGAGGCGGTCGAGCAGGAACTCGCAGCAGGAAACCTGTGATGACCGAGCCCTTATCGGCTGAACCTGCGGGTGAATTGATCTGCAGCGTCGACGACATCGGGGTGAAACAGGCGCTGCGCGTGCTGATCGACGACTACCCCGTCGTCGTCGTCCGTGATTCCGACGGTGAGGTCCATGCCCTGGGCGACACCTGCTCGCACGCCGACATCTCGCTCGCCGAGGGGGACGTCGAAGGCTGTGCCATCGAGTGCTGGGGGCACGGATCGCAGTTCGACCTCCGCAGCGGAGCGCCGCTGCAACTCCCGGCCTACGACCCGGTGCCCGTTTTCGCCCTGGCGATCCACGAAGGCAACGTCTACGTGGACGTCAGTACCGTCACCAACGGAGCGCCCGTACCCCAGCTTGGCTAGCCGCCCGCCGCGGCACCATCCCCAGACGACGCCCTGAATACCAGGGCAAAGGAGATACACACAATGTCCACCCTTGAAATCAAGGACCTGCACGTCAGCATCGACACCGAGCAGGGCAGCAAGCCCATCCTCAAAGGCGTCAGCCTGACCATCAACACCGGCGAGATCCACGCCATCATGGGCCCCAACGGTTCCGGCAAGTCCACGCTGGCCTCCACCATCGCGGGCCACCCCCGTTACACAGTGAACAGCGGTTCGATCACGCTCGACGGCGAGGATGTCCTCACCATGAGCGTCGACGAGCGGGCTCGCGCCGGACTCTTCCTCGCCATGCAGTACCCCGTGGAGGTTCCCGGGGTCACGATGACCAACTTCCTCCGCACGGCCAAGACCGCGCTCGACGGCGAGGCCCCGAGCCTCCGCCACTGGACCAAGGACGTCAAGGCGGCCATGGGACAGCTGCGCATCGACGCGGACTTCGCGCAGCGCAATGTCAACGAGGGCTTCTCCGGCGGCGAGAAGAAGCGCGTCGAGATCCTGCAGCTCGAGCTCTTCCACCCGAAGTTCGCCATCCTCGACGAGACCGACTCCGGCCTCGACGTCGACGCGCTCAAGGTCGTGTCCGAGGGCGTCAACCGCGAGCACTCGAAGGGCGCGATGGGCACGCTGCTCATCACCCACTACACCCGGATCCTCCGCTACATCAAGCCCGACCACGTCCACGTCTTCGTGGACGGCCGGATCGCCGAGCAGGGCGGCGCAGAACTTGCTGACCGGCTCGAGGAAGAGGGCTACGATCGTTTCACGCCCTCCGAGACGGCTGCAGTCCAGGCCTGAGCCACCCCTGCTTCGACGAAAGGAACACCATGACTGATGTGCAAGCAGCGCAGACCGCGCTGGACGACGTCGAAGAGGCACTCCGCGACGTCATCGACCCCGAGCTCGGCGTCAACATCGTTGACCTGGGCCTGCTGTACGGCCTGAAGTATGCCGACGACGGCGCCCTCCTGATCGACATGACGCTCACCACCGCCGCATGCCCCCTCACGGATGTCCTCGAGGAGCAGGTGGGCCAGGCGCTCGACGGCGTCGTCGACGACTGGCGGCTGAATTGGGTCTGGATGCCCCCATGGGGTCCCGAGAAGATCACCGAGGATGGTCGCGACCAGATGCGCGCCCTCGGTTTCAATATCTAGTCCCACAAGTGGAGGTCCCCTTACAGGGTGTCCGCTCGTCCCTGTGGCGGCTTCTTCGGAAGCCGCCACAGGGCCCTCCGGACGCGTCAGGGTGCAGGTTCGGGATAGGCTCAAGTAAACGACCAGCCGACGATGCCTGACGCTGTCCCGGCGCACATCGGGTTGGAGGAACCAGCACCGGAGAACCCGGCGCAGTGAGGGATGCAGTTGACGCAGCACAATCCGAGCAAGAGTCTCGAAACCTGGATGAGCCGCGAGGCACTGGCCGAGGCCATGATTCCGCTGATCGGCCACCTGTACCGGAACAACAACGTGGTGACCAGCATCCACGGCCGTAGCCTGATCAACAAGTCGACGATGAACATCCTGAAGGCGCACCGCTTCGCCCGGCGCCTCAGCACTGAGGAACTGCGGCTGGAAGATACCGCACCCCTGCTCAGGATCCTCACCGGTCTCGACCTGGGTGCCGCTGCGATCGATATCGCCCGGCTGCGCCTGAAGTTCGACCTCGAAGGTGGTGGCCGCACCCTCGAGGAATTCGTCCGTGAGGAACTTGCCGAGATCGTGGGGAAGGGAGGGCGTGACGAAAGGACGAGCACCGACGTCGTCCTCTATGGGTTCGGCCGGATCGGGCGCCTCATTGCCCGGCTGCTGATCGAGAAAGCAGGCGGCGGGCACGGGCTGCGGCTCCGGGCGGTGGTGGTCCGGCGAGGCTCCGACAACGACCTCGCGAAACGTGCGAGCCTTCTCCGCAGGGACTCGGTCCACGGCTCCTTCGAGGGGACCATCCAGGTGGACGAGCACGCGGAGACCATCACAGCGAACGGTGTCCGCATCCAGTTCATCTACTCGGATGATCCCGCAACCATCGACTACACCTCCTACGGGATCTCCGATGCCCTCGTGGTGGACAACACGGGCCGCTGGCGGGATGCCGACGGCCTGTCCCAGCACCTTCGCAGCAAGGGCGTGGCGAAGGTCCTCCTGACGGCACCGGGCAAGGGCGCGCTGAAGAACATCGTCCACGGGATCAACCACGGCACGATCACCGAGGCGGACACCATCGTCACCGCGGCCTCCTGCACGACGAACGCCATCACACCCGTGCTGAAGGCCCTCAATGACCGCTTCGGCGTGGTGCATGGACACGTGGAGACGGTGCATTCGTTCACCAATGACCAGAACCTCATCGACAATTTCCACCGCGGGGACCGCCGCGGCCGCTCGGCCGCACTGAACATGGTGCTGACCGAGACGGGGGCAGCGAAGGCGGTCGCGAAGGCACTGCCCGAACTCGAAGGCAAGCTGACCGGAAGCTCCATCCGCGTCCCGACGCCGGATGTTTCCATCGCGATCCTGAACCTCACGCTGCGCGAGGGAACGACGAAGGACGAGGTCAACGCCTACCTGCGCGGAATGTCGCTCCATTCGGACCTGCGCAAGCAGATCGACTACATCGACTCGCCGGAGGTCGTGTCGACGGACTTCGTCGGCTCGCGCCGCGCCGGGATCGTTGACGGCCTGGCGACGATCGCGGACGGAACGTTCCTCGTGCTCTATGTCTGGTACGACAACGAGTTCGGCTACAGCTGCCAGGTGGTGCGGGTCATGGAGGAGATGGCCGGCGTCCACCCACCGGCTTTCCCGGTCAAGGAAGCCGCCGTGCCGGCCGCTGCCGGGCTCTAGACCCGGGCTTCAGGCCCCGGAGTGTCCCGGCCTGCCTGCCGGGACACTCCACCGCCTGCCGGCTGTTCCTCGCCGCGCGACAACCGCTTAGCCGGTTCCGGAATGTTCCCCACGACGTCCGCCCGGCGAGGAGGTGCTGGCGCGCCAGGGAACGCCCCCCGGCTCCGCGGAACCGCGTAGGGGGAATCAGTGGCTCTCGCGCCCGCGGGTGGAAACGAGCACCGGCCGGATCACTCGGTCGGCCAGGATTCCCGTGGTCACGGAGAACACGGTCTTGTGGGCCACGTCAACGACCTTCTCGATCGTCGGCCACGAGTGTGGTGGCGCGCCGGCCCCGGTGGCATTCTCGAAGGTCTGGTCGTTGTCGCCGGCGTCCCGACCCATGAGGGTCAGCAGGGCCCGCGCCGGGGCCCACTAGTCTCGCGCCGGGTGAACCGGCGAGTCCGACGCCGAGGGGTGGTCGTGCTCGCCGAGCCCACGGGCGGCGAGGGCCTCTCCTGTACGGTGCGCATACGCCACAGCGGAAATCACCACAGGGACCACCGAGGCCCGCACGCTGCGCTCCAGTCCGCGGGCGCGAGCGGCGTCCCGAGCATCGAGCAGCGAACCGGCCAGATACGGGATGCTGCGCATCAGAATGGCCAGCGCCAGGCCGAACCGCTCCGGGTCTCCTCCCACCGCCTTCACCGGGCGGGACACGAACACCACGCCGTCGAGCAGTTCCTGGCCCGGCGTAGTGAGCGTCAGCGCGCGTGCTGCCAGAACGCATACGAGGATGTTCCCCGTGGTCACGAACGCGGGAACGAGGCCGTTGGCGAAGCCGTGGTAGGTCATCAGAACGCCGAGAACAGGCGAGAGCGGCAGCACGGTCCGAAACAACTGCACGGCCGAGGTACGCGCTCCCGCCGTGAGCCCCAGCACCGACACGACGAGCCCGGCAGCCGTCACTCCGGGCACCCCGGCGGCGAGCACCACTACGCTCAGCGCGAGGGACAGAAGGACCTTGAGCCACAGGGAAGTGCTGTGCAGGACCGAGCGCCCGGGAACGTAGAGCCCAAGGAGGTTTCCGTGCCCCCTCATGCGGCGCACAGGCTCCGGTAGAAGGCGACGGCGTCGACTGGTGGGCCGTCGAAAGCGATGCGTCCACTGTCGATTACCAGGCACCGGTCGCTGTCAAGGGCGAAAGAGAGGTTGTGCGTGGTGAAAATGAGTTGGGCGGCCACGTCCCGCAGGGTGTCGCGGATCCGGTGCTCGTTGCGGAGATCCAACAAGGTGGTGGGTTCGTCCGCGACGAGGATCAGGGGTTCCACGGCCGCGACGACGGCGATGGCGAGCAATTGCCGTTCACCACCGGAGAGGTCGTAGATGCTGCGGTCCGCGAGGTCGGCGATCCCGAACCGTTCCAATACCGCCTGCGCTGCGGACCTCCGTTCCTCCGGACGCTTGATGCGGCTTCGCAGGGACAGTTCCACATCCTCGCGGCCGGTGGGCATGACGAGCTGGGACAACGGATCGGTGAAGATGAATCCGACCCGGCGCCGCACGTCGCGGCCGCGCTGCCGGGTATCCAATCCGGCGCTGGTCACCGAGCCCGACGACGGTAGGACGAGCCCGTTGATCAGCTTGAGCAGGGTCGATTTTCCGGACCCGTTGGCGCCGATGATAGCGATCCGCCGTTCGGGCAGTGACAGGGTGAGGTCCTGCAGGAGGGTGCGTTGCCCGTCGGTGCCCCTCATGGCGCCGGCGTCGGCATCAACGCGAACAGCCACCCTGTCGAAGTCGATCATGCGTGGACCTCGATCATGCGCTGACCTCGATCATGGGAGGAATCCGGTGATTTGGCTGCACCGGTCATGCGGTGAGCTCCGCCATGGTTCGAACTTCGTTGTGCCGGTTCAGGAGGACGCAACGGTCGCAGGAGGGCGCGCCGCACCGAGCAGCCTGGGGAACGCCCGGTGGACCGACAGTGCGATGCCCGCTGCCAGGACGTTCTTGACGATGTCGCCGGGGAGGAAAACCGCGTCCGCCAGCACGGCGGCCTTCATATCGAGCCCGCCGTTGATGACAAGCCCTGCAATACCGAGGGAATGGACTGTGAGAAGGCTCGCCGTCAGGCCGGCGAGGAACAGGCCGAACCACCGGAACCGTGCGGCCCGGCGGAGGATCAGGACAGCAAGGAATCCCGCGAGGAGCGCCGCGAAGGGGAAGGCGATGAGGTAACCCGCAGATGGCCCGGCGAGTACCCCGAAGCCGCTGCGGAACCCGCTGAACACCGGCAGTCCGGCGAGCCCGGCAACCAGGTACAGCCCCACCGCCGCGAAACCGCGGGTCGGTCCGAGCACGAGCCCGGCGAGCATAACCCCCAGAGTCTGGAGCGTGATGGGCACCCCGAGCGAACCGATCGGTATACCGGGTAGGATTGCCAAGGCGGCAATGAGCGCAGCGAAGACTGCGATCAGTGACAGATCGGTGGAGGTCCACCGTTTTCGTGAACGCCAGCTGGACTTCCCAGCCGGCCCGACGACCGTTTGTCGGGTGGGGTGCATGGTGAATCTTCCTTAGGAATACCGGCGAACCGCCGAGTGACTGTAGGGCATCTCCAATAGATCCCGTCTCCGTCCGACGATAGCGCCGAATTTCCCGGAATCCTTTGTAGGGTTCCCACAACATTTGCCCTGTGCGGCAACACCGAAAGGTCATGGATTTGATCAACGTATCGAACTTGGAGCTGCGTGCCGGAGCCCGGCTGCTGATGGAGTCGGTGTCCTTCCGGGTCGACCGCGGGGACAAGATCGGGCTTGTGGGGCGCAACGGCGCCGGCAAGACCACCATGACACGTGTCCTCGCGGGGGAATCACTCCCCGCGGGAGGGACGGTGACGCGGTCCGGGGAGATCGGCTATCTTCCCCAGGATCCCCGGACGCCCGATATGGACCAGCTTGCCCGTGACCGCATCCTGTCGGCGCGCAACCTCGACACCGTGGTGACAGAGCTCCGGCAGGCGCAGGAGGACATGGCCAGCGATGTCGCATCCGTCCGGGACAAGGCCATGTCCCGTTACGACCGCATCGAATCGGCTTTCCTGGCCGGCGGTGGCTATGCGGCCGAAGCCGAAGCTGCGGCGATCTCCTCGAACCTGGCTTTGCCCGAGCGCATCCTGAACCAGCCGCTCAAGACGCTCTCGGGCGGTCAGCGGCGGCGCGTGGAACTCGCGAGGATCCTCTATTCGGGGGCGGAGACGATGCTGCTCGATGAGCCCACCAACCACCTGGACGCCGACTCCATCACCTGGCTGCGGGAGTTCCTGAAGAACCATCAGGGCGGCCTGATCGTGATCAGCCACGATGTCGAGCTGCTCGAGGCGACGGTGAACAAGGTGTTCCAGCTCGATGCGAACCGTGCCACGATCGACATCTACAATATGGGCTGGAAGCGCTACCAGCAGCAGCGCGAGACCGATGAGCGCGCTCGGAAGCGTGAGCGGGCCAACGCGGAGAAGAAGGCCCAGGTCCTGATGGACCAGGCGAACAAGATGCGGGCGAAGGCCACGAAGGCCGTTGCGGCGCAGAACATGGCCAAGCGCGCGGAGCGACTGCTCGGAGGCCTTGACGCAGTACGTGCGAACGACCGCGTGGCGGCATTGCGGTTCCCTGATCCTTCGCCGTGCGGCAAGACACCGATGACGGCCGAGGGACTGAGCAAGTCCTACGGCTCGCTCGAGATCTTCACCGACGTCGACCTCGCCATCGACCGCGGATCGAAGGTGGTCATCCTGGGTCTCAACGGCGCCGGCAAGACGACCCTGCTGAGGATGCTCGCAGGAGTGGACGCGCCGGACACCGGCCGGGTCATCCCCGGGCACGGGCTCAAGGTCGGGTACTACGCGCAGGAGCATGAAACGCTCGATACCGAACGCACGGTCCTGCAGAACATGAAGTCATCCGCGCCGGACATGCAGGACGCCGAAGTGCGCGGCATTCTCGGCTCGTTCCTGTTCTCGGGTGACGACGTCGACAAGCCGGCCGGCGTGCTGTCCGGCGGCGAGAAGACCCGCCTGGCGCTCGCGACGATCGTGGCGTCGTCGGCCAATGTCCTGCTGCTCGACGAACCCACCAACAACCTGGACCCGGCGAGCCGCGCGGAGATCCTCGGCGCACTGCGGAACTACTCCGGTGCGGTGGTCATGGTCAGCCACGACGAGGGGGCCGTGGACGCGCTCAATCCCGAACGCGTGGTCCTGCTGCCGGACGGCGTGGAGGACCTCTGGAACGAGGACTACCTGGAGCTGGTCACTCTCGCCTAGCAGCGTCAGTCCGGCGTAGCCGCGTGCACCGTCTCCCAGCGCTGCCGGGGCCGCGTCTCCGGGTAGCCATCCTGCAGGAAGATCACCATCGCCTCGCGGACAAGGCACTGCAGATCCCAGATCGCACCGCTGTCCGCCGCACTGACGAGGACGCGGGCACGGATCAGGCCGTTCACCGCTTCGGTGACCTGGAGGGTGGCGGTGCGCCCGTCCCACAGGTCGGTTCCCTCCAGGATGCTGTGCAGGTGCCCCCGCATGGCCTCGACGGGGGCACTCCAGTCCAGATCCAGCTCTACCGTGCCCAGCAGCTCGGACCGGCGCCGCGTCCAGTTCTCGAAGGGGGTGCTGGTGAAGTAGGTGGACGGCAGGATCAGCCGTCGCTCGTCCCAGACCTGCACCACCACATACGTCATGGTGATCTCCTCGATGGTGCCCATCTTGTCTTCGACAACCACCACGTCGTCCACCCGGATGGCATCGGTGAAGGCGAGCTGGACACCGGCGAAGACGTTGCTGAGCGAGCTCTGTACCGCCAGGCCGGCCACGATGGAGAGGAGGCCCGCGGAGGCCAGGATACCGGCGCCGAGTGCGCGCACCTCGTCGATCGTGAGCAGTACGGTTGCCACCGCCAGGGTGATGATCACTGCTACGCCTACGCGCCGCGCCAGCATGATCTGCGTCTTCAGCCGGCTCATCCGGCGGTGGTCCCTGGTCTCGCTCCCGTACTTCCTCAGCAGCCCCGTTTCGATCAGCAGGAGCAGCATCGCGGCGAGCCAGGCCAGGGCGGCAATGAGACCCAGCACCAGGAGGTAGCTCACCGGCCCGAACCACGGCATCCGGCCCGCGGTGCCGTCGAGGGCGATCCGGATCGCCGTGATTCCCAGCACGGCACTGAGCGGTGTTCGGGCGCGGCGCGAGACGTCCGCGATTTCCGGTACGTGCCGGAACATGCGGGCGGCGACCCGCCGGATCAGCCAGGCGAGCACGACGGCGGCCACCACCGCAGCAGCAGTTCCGGCGATAATGGGCAACGATGCGGTGAGGAAATCGTCCATCGCTTCACCGTGTCAGACCGCAGGGGGGTGCTGTCCAACTCGGCAGCTCTTTGCCGGGCTACGTACAGTCCGGGCACAGGCTGCACGCAGGCAGGGCTCGTCACCGGGGTCCTGCCTGCGGTAGTGCGGAGCGCTCGGGCCCGGAGGTGTCCGGTGTAACGGACGGTCCGCCGGCTACAGGGTGTCCGGAAGAGTGCGTCCCGGGAAAAGCGTGGCGTACTGTCGCCGATACATCCTGCGTCCCACAAGCCGGTAGGCGGGGCGGACCGACGGTGGGATCTCCTTGAACATCTCTTCCCGCTTGCCGGGCGGATTCGAGGCCAGCACCATCCCGAAATAGGCGACCAGGCGTTTGCCGTTTCCATCCAGTTCAGGCGGACCGGCTCGATGCGGGTTCTCCATTCGAGTCTTCAGGATCGACGCGTCGGACGCTTTCACGAGCATTCCGGCGGTACCGCTTCGACGCGCCGACGGACATACCCTAGGAAATGCCCCGCGCGTCGAGGATGGCGTCTTCCTCCTCCTCCGAGGTAGGCCTCCGCCGGATCACACGTTTCCGGGCACGCGGATTCGGGGAGGTCTGGCGCATCTCGGCATCGTCCTCTTCCTCGGAATCGAGGAGATGCTGCTGGCGCGCGGCGTAGCCGAGGCCGACGAAGAGGAGCACGCCGAACGCGAACCACTGCATCGAGTAGGAGAGGTGGGGGCCCTCGTCCACCGAAGGCTTGGGGAACTGGAGGGGCGCCACAGTGGCCGCCGGGCTTTCCGAGGCCATCAGACCGTAGGCGCCGGTCTGCACCGGGTAGTCGAGGCGCTCGGCGTACCCGGGAAGATCGATCGAGGCGATCTGGCCGTCGGGAGCACCGCGGTCGACCGCAGGCTCGCCCGGCCGGACGCGCGCGATCACCGTCACGTCGCCTTCAGGAGGCACGGGGACGGTGTCGGGCCTGCCTGCTTGCTCATTGCCGATCGGCAGCCAGCCGCGGTTGATGATGACGGCTGTGCCGTTGTCGAGCCGAAGCGGCGTCAGCACCTCATAGCCCGGCTGCCCGTTCAGGGGACGATTCCGCACGATGACCTCATGGTCGATGTCGTAGACCCCCCGAAGCACCACCGGCATCCACTCACGGTCGGTCGTGTAGGAGTCGAAGGAACTGTCGCCGGCGTCGTAGGGTACCGGCACACTCCCATAGTTCGCCTCGATGCGCTGGATCTCGGCCACGGCGAGGTCCCTGCGCTCCATCTGCCAGTTGCCGAGGCCCACGCAGCCGGCAGCGAGGACGACGACGAGTGCGAGCCACCCCAGCCAGCGCGGGGACAGAAGGAAGCGGTACACCTACGCGCCTTCCGGTGCTGCGGTAGTGCCCGGTGGCGTCTGCGCATTCAGCGGCACTGTCTTTTTCCACAGCCCGCGGGTCTGCAGGTAGTCCTCGAACCATTCGACATGCTCGCGGCAGGACGCCCAGACCTTGCGCCGTTCGGGGGTGTGGATGCGCGGGTTGTTCCAGAGCAGCTGCCAGCCGGCATCGGCGCGGCAGCCTTTCCGCGAACAGACGACGTTCCCGGGGACGGGACCCGGGAGGTGACTACCCTGGAGGGAGTCGAGGACGTTGAAGGCCGACTGCTCAGGCATGCCGTGGCTGTTCCTCGTCGACGATCTCACCGGACAGGACGTCGTCCGACGAGTCGGGTGCGGCGTCGCTCACCCTGGCTTCGATCTCGCGAACCGGCGCACGGTCGAGGAGCGCGTCGCTGTGGCGGATGTCGCTCGTGTCGCTGCCGCCGTTGGCGAAGATCACTGCGAAATAGGGCAGGAAGACCGCTCCGGCGATCATGATCCATTGGAGCCACCCCTCGACCACGAACACCAGGACGAAACAGACGAGGCGAATGCCCATCGAAACCGAATACTTGATCATCCGCGAGCGCATTTCGTCGGTGTGGGACTCGCGTGCATCCGAGATGCTGTGGACATCCGAATCGTGCTTGCGCTGCCTTGATTGCTTACTCATCACACTCCATAGGGACTGTCTCTATTGTCTCACCGCGGCGCCCTTTGTTAAAGTTGGGAGGCTCGCCGCTAGGATCGACGGGATACTTTGACAACGTCTAGGTGGGCACAATGTGTCCGAAGAAGCGGAGGGCCTGGTGCAGGCGGAAAATCGGAGCACGGATACGCAGGGAGGACGGAGCGTCCTGGTGACGGGCGGGAACCGGGGAATCGGTCTCGCGATCGCGCAGGCGTTCCTCGACGGCGGCGACAAGGTCGCGATCACCTACCGGAGCGGGGAGGTGCCCGAGGGCATGCTCGGCGTCCGTGCCGACGTCACCAGCATGGAGCAGATCGACGCTGCGTTCACCGAGGTCGAGGCAGCCCATGGCCCCGTCGAGGTACTCGTCGCCAACGCAGGCATCACGCGGGACACTTTGCTGCTGCGCATGAGCGAAGCGGACTTCACCGACGTGATCGACACCAACCTCACGGGCGCGTTCCGGGTGGTCCAGCGGGCATCCAAGGGCATGATGCGCCTGCGCAGGGGACGCGTCGTGCTGATCTCGTCGGTGACCGCGCTGTATGGGGCGCCCGGCCAGATCAACTATTCGGCCTCGAAAGCGGGGCTCGTAGGCATTGCACGGTCGCTGACCCGGGAGCTCGGCTCCCGCGGTATCACCGCCAACGTGGTGGCTCCCGGCTTCATCGATACGGATATGACGGCGGCGCTCCCCGAGGACATGCGGAAGAGCTACCTCTCCACCATTCCCGCCGGCCGGTTCGCCTCCCCCGAAGAGGTGGCGAAGGTTGTCACCTGGGTCGCGGGCACTGACGCCGCCTACATCTCGGGCGCCGTGATCCCCGTCGACGGCGGCCTCGGCATGGGCCACTAGGGAGTACAGGCCGGGCACGACAACCGCAGGAAACTTCCAAACACTTTGCAGCAATCCGGAGAAGGAAAAAACTTATGGGTACGTTGAACGGCACAGGAGCAATCGTCACAGGGTCATCACGGGGAATCGGGGCCGACGTCGCCCAGCTCCTCGCAGGCGAGGGCGCCTCGGTGGTGGTGAACTACCGCCAGAAGGCACCGCGGGCCAACAAGGTGGTGGCGGCGATCGAGGCCGCCGGCGGGAAAGCCGTGGCGGTCGGAGCGGATCTCACGGCTCCGGAGGGCGCAGCCGCGTTGATCACTGCAGCTCAGGAGAATTTCGGGGTCCTGAACCTCCTGATCCTCAACGCGTCCGGTGGCATGGAAACCACCATGGGGGAGGACTACGCGCTGAAGCTCAACCGTGACGCGCAGGTCGACATGGTGAAGGCCGCGGCGAACGTCATGCCGGCCGGGTCGCGCATCGTGTTCGTCACCAGCCACCAGGCGCACTTCATCGACACCGTCGAGACGATGGAAGCCTACGAGCCCGTGGCCCGGAGCAAACGTGCGGGCGAGGACGCGCTGCGGAACCTCATCCCCAAGCTGGAGGGCAAGGGCATCTCGCTGGTGGTGGTATCGGGCGACATGATCGAGGGAACGGTCACTGCCACGCTCCTCGACCGCGCCACCCCCGGTGCCATCGAAGCGCGCCGTGAGGAGGCGGGCCGCCTCTACTCGGTGTCCGAGTTCGCCGCGGAGATCGTTCGGATGGTGACCGCTGACGTGCCCACCGGCCACACCGAGTACGTCGGGGGAGCGCAGGACTTCCTGGCCAAGAGCTGACGCCTGAGGAGCGGGCTCACACAGCCGCAAGGTGGCGGACGACGTCGAGGAAGGGCAGATCGACGACGGCGTCCGCCACGTCGCGAAGCGCAGGTTTCGCGTTGAACGCGACGCCGAACCCCGCGGCCGCCACCATGTCGATATCGTTGGCGCCGTCGCCCACGGCGATGGTTCGCGCTAGCGGAATGCCTGCGGCACCGGCCCACTTCCGGAGGGTGCGCTCTTTCTCGGCACGGTCCACCACCGGACCCGTCACCCGGCCGGTGAGCACCCCGTCGTCGATCTCCAGGAGGTTGGCCCGCGCCGAGGTGAGCCTCAGGCGCTGCGCCAGCGGCTCGAGCAGCTGGGTGAAGCCACCCGAGACCGCTGCGACGGAATGTCCGGCGCCCAGGAAAGCATCGACGAGTACTTCGGCCCCCTCGCTGAGTTCGATACTCCTGCCCACTGCGTCGATCACCGACACGGGCAGCCCGGCCAGGACCGCAACCCTCGCGTGGAGGCTCTGCGTGAAGTCGAGTTCGCCGCGCATGGCCCGCTCCGTCACTTCCGCCACCTCGGCTTCACGCCCCGCGTAGGCGGCCAGGAGCTCGATGACCTCCTGCTTGATCAGCGTCGAATCCACGTCCATGATGAGCAGTTTCCGACCCGGCCCGAAAACCGGGGCAGGCACGACGGCGGTGCCGACGCCGTTCCGGTCCCCTCCGTTCCGGGTGGCGACCCCGAGCCGACCGGTGGTGGTATTCCGGGAAGCGTCGCCGTCGTCGCCGCTGTCCACCTGTTGGCGGCACGCTTCCGAAATTGCCGCGCGCAGCTGATCCACCCTGCCGCCGTAGGCGACGGAAAGCGCCTGACCGGCATATCCGTTCCCCGAGGCGTCCCCGACCCCGGTGATGACACCGCCGGCCGTGGTGACGGCGGAGCGCACCAGCGAGAGCCGGCTCTCTGGAAGGGGGCTGCCATAACTGACTACCCGGTAGTCACGGTCCATTCTTCCTCCGGAAGCTGCTCGATCAGGATGGGCACGCAGGCCCGGCCCGCGGTTTCGCCAAGAGCCCGCCTATTAGCCTAGTGTCTAGTTCCATGAGTGACGTTCTGGAACTGGCGGGAGTGAGCATCGTCAGGGGCGGCAAAACCCTGTTGAACAGCATCGACTGGCAGGTGCGGGACGGCGAGCGATGGGTGGTGATGGGCCCCAATGGTGCCGGGAAGACCACCCTCCTGCAGGTAGCCGGTGCGCGGCTGCACCCCACGAGTGGCGTTGCCGGCATCCTCGACGAAGTGATGGGTGCTGTCGATGTCTTCGAACTACGCCCTCGGATCGGGCTGGCTTCGGCATCGCTGGCAGCTCAGATTCCCGACCATGAGACCGTGCTCAATGTCGTGGTGACTGCCTCCTACGGCGTGACCGGGCGCTGGCGCGAACAGTATGAGCGGCTCGACGAACGGCGGGCCTTCCGCCTGCTCGACACCTGGGGCATGTCCACTTTTCTGAACCGGCCGTTCGCTTCCCTGAGCGAAGGCGAGCGGAAGCGCGTCCAGATCGCGCGCGCACTCATGGCCGATCCCGAGCTGCTGCTCCTCGACGAACCCGCTGCGGGCCTTGACCTCGCGGGCCGTGAGGACCTGATCATGAGGCTCACCGTCCTTGCCCGGGATGAGGACGCACCGGCCATGGTCCTGGTGACCCATCACCTCGAGGAGGTGCCTCCCGGATTCACCCACGCGATGCTGCTCCGTGAGGGCGGGATCGTCGCGTCCGGGCCGATCGAGGGCGTTCTGACCGAGGAGAACCTCAGCGCAGCGTTCGATTTCCCGCTCAGCGTCAGCCGGACGAACGGCAGATTCAGCGCCGTGGCCCGGTCCGCCGCCTGACGGCACTCCCTTCCGAATACCAGCTGATGCCTCGGATCCGGCTCGAAGGCCCGGACGATCCCCGCCTGTCCGACTACCGTGGCCTCACTGATACCCAGTTGCGCCGCCGGACCGAACCCGCTGAGGGCCTCTACATCGCCGAGGGTTCGAAGGTGTTGCGACGCGCCGTTGCCGCCGGACACACGCCGAGGTCGTTCCTCCTCACCGAGAAGTGGCTGCACGGGCTGGAGGACGTCCTCCAGCAGTTTCCCGACGTGCCGGCGTTCATCGGGGACGCGGCAGTCCTGGAGGGAATCACCGGCTTCCATCTGCACCGCGGAGCGCTCGCAGCGATGAACCGTCCGGTGCCGGCCCGCCTCGACGCGGTGCTGGAGGAGGCCAGGCGGGTGGCGGTGCTCGAGGACATCGGTGACCACACCAACCTCGGAGCAGTGTTCCGCTCCGCAGCCGCACTGGGAATCGACGCCGTACTTCTCAGCCCTGGGTGCGCGGATCCGCTGTACCGCAGGGCGATCCGGGTCAGCATGGGAGGTGTCTTCCAGGTGCCGTGGGCGCGCCTCCCGGAGGGGCCGCTCGACCTTGGACTGCTGCGGGAGTTCGGCTTCGTGATCGGCGCACTCGCCCTCACCCCGGACGCCGTGGGTATCGAGGAGTTCGCTGCGGAACGCCATGTGCGGCTCGCGCTGCTGCTCGGCACGGAAGGAAACGGGTTGTCCGACGTCGCGCTCGCTTCGGCCGACACCGCCGTCCGGATTCCCATGTACGGCGGAGTCGATTCGTTGAACGTGGCTGCGGCGGCCGCCGTCGCCTTCTGGGAATGCAGGGAAAGGACAGCCAGGTGACGCGCGATCGAGGCCCGGCCCGCCGGCTTTCGCGGACGGAAGCGGCATACGGTAGTATTGCTGGTTGGTCCTCAGCGTCCAATCCAACTTTCAATCACCAGTGCCTGGCAAAATCCAGGCGACCAGAGAAGGTATTCCTGTGAAGTCTGATATCCACCCCAAGTACCAGGCGGTTGTCTTCCGCGACCTCGCCTCCGACAAGTCATTCCTGACGAAGTCGACGGTCGGTTCGAGCAAGACCATCGAATGGGAAGATGGAAACACCTACCCGCTCATCGAGGTGGAGATCTCTTCTGAATCCCACCCCTTCTATACCGGCAAGCAGCGGATCATGGACTCCGCCGGCCGCGTGGAGCGCTTCAACGCCCGCTTCAAGGGCTTTGGCGCCAAGAAGTAGGTTTCCCTGGACGACCCGGCTCCGCCCGGTGAGAGCGAATGAAGAAAGAGCCACGCCTGACGGCGCGGCTCTTTCTTTGTTAACCTGCCTGCTGGGCGCGTAACGCACGGAGGAGGTGGTCCCGTTCCTCGATCACGATGCGGCGCAGCGCCCGCGGGGCGGCCCTGTTTCCAGCCAGCCAGCGGTCAGTCGCCTGCACGGCGGGATGCGTGGAGGGCTCGGAGCCGCCGTCGGAGTCGCAGTGGGCCGGGTAGAGGCCCCGGACCACCCGGCTCGCCATCTCCATGCCCCGGCGCTGCCACACTTCGCCGATGGCGTCGAAGTAGCGGGCCTCGAAGGGCCGGGTCAGCTCGATCCCACCCAGCGTGAAGCCTTCGATCGTGGCGCTGAGCAGGTCGTTGGAGAGCTGATCACCGTGTACCGCCTCCTGCCAGGCCGCCCGCTTGATCGCAGGGTTCGGGAAGGCTGCGGACGCCAGAGTGTACCCCACCTTGCCGGACGCGGTGTTGTCGTTGGCGAGTTCCGCCTCGAGTTCGCCGCCGGTAGTGAGCCCGTGCGCCGCCAGCGCCTGGAGGAACATCCACCGCAGCTCGGCGTCGATCTCCAGGCCGGGAACGACGGCGTCGCCGTCGAGCAGCTCCCGAAGCAACCCGGTGGACTCATCGGCTGTGCGCGCCGCGCCGGCAAGGGCACGCGCCCAGGCGAGCTGGAGGTCGGAGCCCTGACCGGATGCCATCAGGCCGTTCTTCAGGAGCGTTCCGTAGCGTCGGCGAAGGTCCGGCCTCGCTGCAGGAGGGGAGAAGCGTTCGACGGCGGTCCGCCCGTTCGCCAGAATGACCTGCAGGACGCCGACGCCGGTTTCCCTCGGTGCGGCATGTTCCACGGCGGTGAGATATTCTCCGGGGCTGAGGTCCGCGTCCCGGGTGGTGGACCAGAGAGCGGCCAGGCAGGTGGCCCTGGCCAGGGGATCCCGCACCCTGTCCACCGCCGTGAGAAGGGTTGCCTGCGACCGCTCGTCGAACCGCAGTTTCGCGTACGTCAGATCGTCGTCGTTCGGGATGAGCAGGTCCGCCTGCCGGACGCCGACCAGCCCTGGAACCCCGGTTCGATCGCCCGAGACGGTGACCTGCTCCGATGCGGTCCGGACGAGGTCTCCGGCGGCATCGTAGGAGTACAGTCCGAGCCGAACCGTGTGCGGGCGCGGCTGCTCCTTGCCGGTGACGGGATCCGTGGCTTCCTGCCGTACGGTGACCGATGCGTAGGCGCCGGCGTCGTCGAGCGTGATCTCGGCGCCCAGGGTGGGGACCCCCGAGGTCTGGAGCCACTGGCGGGCCCAGGTGCTCAGATCCCCGCCGGTCGCGTCGGCGAGCGCGTCGAGGAGGTCGGTGAGCGTGGTGTTGCCGTAGGCATGCTTGCGGAAGTAGCTGCGCGAAGCCGCGATGAATGCCTCGAACCCGGAGAAGGCCACGAGCTGCTTCAACACCGCGGCACCCTTCGCATAGGTGATGCCGTCGAAGTTCTGCTTGGCGGCTTCGAGGTCCGGAATATCGGCGACGATGGGATGCGTGGTCGGGAGCTGGTCCTGCACGTATGCCCAGGCTTTGCGCTTGTTCGCGAAACTCACCCATGAGGTGTCCCACCGGGTGGCTTCCGCGACGGCGAGGGCGCCCATGTAGTCGGCGAAGGATTCCTTGAGCCAGAGATCGTCCCACCACACCATGGTCACCAGGTCGCCGAACCACATGTGCGCCATCTCGTGCAGGATGGTGTTGGCCCGTGCTTCATACTGCGCGGCGGTCGCTGCGGACCGGAAGACATAACCCTCGGTGAAGGTGACAAGGCCCGGGTTCTCCATGGCTCCCAGGTTGTACTCCGGCACGAAAGCCTGGTCGTACTTCCCGAACGGGTAGGGGTAGTCGAACAGGTCGGAGAAGAAGGTCAGCCCCCGCCGGGTGACGTCGAGGATCTCCTCGGAGTCGAAGGATGCAGCGAGTGATTTCCGGCAGTACAGTCCGAGCTCGATGCCTGGAGCAGCCGCATTCATCGGTTGCCAGGAGCCGGATACCCTGTGGTATGGACCTGCCAATACCGAGGTGATGTAGGTGGAGATCCGCTGCGTCGGCGCGAAGTGCCAGGTACCGGAGTCCTGGCGTCCCTCCTCACGGCGGTCCACGACGGCGTTCGACGCGACGGTCCACGACGACGGTGCCTGCACCGAGAAGGTGAAGGCGGCCTTGAGGTCGGGCTGCTCGAAATTGGCGAACACCCGGCGGGCGTCCGCGGGCTCGTACTGGGTGTAGAGGTAGGTGGAGCCGTCAGCCGGGTCGACGAATCGATGCATCCCCTCGCCGCTGCGGCTGTACAGAGCCGTGCCGTCCACGGTCACCGTGTTGCGTTCGCTGAGCTCTTCGAGCCGGATCCGCGCACCCGTGACCGTCGAGCCGAGGTCCAGTTCCACGCCGTTCAGCGTCACTGACTCGACGCTCCTGGAGATGAAGTCGAGAAAGGTCGAGGAACCGGGGGCGGTGCAGGTGAAGGTGACGGTAGACCGGGACCGGAAGCCGGTTTCCTCCGGATCCTCGGCATCGCGCAGGTCCAGGGCGACGTCATAGGCCTCGACCCGGAGGAGCTGTGAGCGCGCTGCCGCTTCGTCCCGCGTGAGATTCTCGTTGTCCATCCGGCCATTCAACCACGGCCCGAAATGACGCATGACGACGGCGACGACGGCGACGGCGATGCTTGCCAGACTTCTCCAAGGTGGAGGAACTAGGGTCGATGGGTTCCATCGGGAGAAGCCGTGACTATCGCACGGTCTCTTGCCAGGAGTCTCTGGCCCCGGAACTGGAATCCGAGTTTGACCGGTTAGGAGAATTATGTTGAAGAAGCAATGGTTGATGGGTCTGGTCCTCGCTGGGTCGATATCGGTGGCAGGCTGCGGCGCGCCGAGCGAGGACCCCGCAGCAGGATCCGACACCCAGCAGGAAACTCCGGCCGAGGGTAGCGGTGAAGCAGCGGATGGTAGCGGAGCCGCTCCCCAGGAAGAGCTGCCCGAGCCCGATCTCGAGGGCATTCCCGAGGTGGTGGCGGAAGTCAACGGGAAGCAGATCCTGAAGGAGAAATTCACGGCGTCCTATGAGGGCCAGTTCCAGCAGCTGGCCATGCAGTCGCAGCAGAGCGGTCAGGAAGTCGACCAGGACCAATTGAAGGCCCAGACGGCCGACACCCTGATCGGCAGCGAACTGCTGGTGCAGGAAGTGGAGAAGCGCGGCATCGAGGCATCCACCGAGGAGATTGACGCATCGTGGGCTGAACTGGTGGAGTCAAGCCAGCTCGGGTCGAAGGAAGAGGTGATCGCTGCCATCGCCGAGCAGGGCATCGACGAAGCGGAAGTGACGTCCCAGGTGGAGGACCAGGTCGGGGTCGACAAGCTCATCGCCGAGGAAGCCGGTGACACCACGGCCACCGAAGCCGAGCTCCAGGCACTGTATGACCAGGTGAAGGCCCAGCAGGCCGAGGCCGGCGGGCAAGAGGGACAGGAAACCGAGTTCCCAGCCTTCGAGGAGGCACGGCCGGCTCTCGAGGAGCAGGTGCGGGGTCAGAAGGAAGCCGACGCGGCGGAGGCGCTGGTGTCAGCCCTGCGCGAGGAAGCGGATGTCGTAGTCCATATCTGACCGACATCCGGAACCGAAGCAGCCTGCCCCGGAAAGCCGGGTCAGGCTGCTTCTTTCAGTGTGACTGCGGATCACGCGATAGGCACGGCCTGGCCCTTCCGCACGATCGTCAGCCCGGAATCGGTGACGGCGAAGCCGCGGCTGAGATCCAGGTCGCGGTCCACCCCCACTGAAGCGCCGGCAGGAATGCGCACGTTCTTGTCGATGATTGCCTTCCGCACTACGGCGCCGGCCCCCAGCGTTACCTTGTCAAGAAGCACGGACCCGGTGACTTCGGCCCCCTGGTCGATGAACACGTCAGTGGCAAGGATGGAACCGTGGACCGTTCCACCGGAGATCACGACGCCGGCCGAGACGATGGAGTCGTGGGCCTCGCCCGACTGCCCGCTTGCGCTGCGCACGAACTTCGCCGGAGGAGAGACACTCTGGCGCGTGTAGATAGGCCATTGCAGGTTGTAGAGGTTGAACAGCGGAAGCGGGGAGATGAGGTCCATGTTCGCCTCGTAATAGGAGTCCATCGTGCCGACGTCGCGCCAGTACTGGCGGTCCCGCTCGGTAGATCCGGGAATGATGTTGGTGGTGAAGTCGTAGACGGCGGCGTCGCCGCGCTCCACGAAGTACGGAATGATGTCCCCACCCATGTCGTGCTTGGTGTTCAGGCGGGCCGCATCCTCCTCGAGGGCCTTGACCAGGGCGTCGGCGGTGAACACGTAGTTGCCCATCGACGCGAGGAAACTGTTCGGATCATCGGGCAGCCCCGGGGTCGTCTTGGGCTTTTCGACGAATGCGGCAATCCGTCCGGGATTGTTCTCGTCGACCTCGATCACGCCGAACTGGTCCACGAGGTTCATGGGCTGCCGGACGGCGGCGACACTCACGGAAGCGCCGCTTTCCACGTGGGCATTGACCATCTGCTCGAAGTCCATGCGGTACACGTGGTCGGCACCGATGACGACCACGATGTCCGGCTGGGCGTCGTAGATGAGGTTGAGGGACTGGTAGATGGCGTTGGCGCTTCCCAGGAACCAGCTCTTCCCACGGCGCTGCTGCGCCGGCACCGATGCGATGTACTGCTGGAGCTGCGTCGACATCCGCCAGGTCTCGGAGACGTGCCGGTCAAGGCTGTGGGACTTGTACTGCGTGAGGACCACGATCTGCAGGTAGCCGGAGTTCACGAGGTTGGAGAGCGCGAAGTCGATGAGCCGGTAGCTGCCGGCGAAGGGCACGGCGGGCTTCGCACGGTCCGCGGTCAAAGGCATGAGCCTCTTCCCTTCACCGCCTGCCAGTACCACGGCGAGTACTTTCTTCAGTGCCACGAATGACCCCCTGCTCTTCCTTGAGTATGCGTTTCTGCTGTTCCCTCCGCCCTCGGTGGGGCGGGTTCACTTCACACTAGAGGACTGGGACGCACTGCACTACGTTGGAGGAGTGCGAGTAGATATTGTGTCAAAGGAATTTCCGCCGGAGATCTATGGCGGCGCGGGGGTGCATGTCGCCGAGCTGAGCCGTGTGCTGGCCCCGCAGGTCGACCTGAACGTCCATTGCTTCGGGGCGCCGCGCCCGCCGGACTATTCCGGGGCGAAGGTATGGACCTATGGGGTTCCCGCCGGCCTGGCGGACGCCAACGCAGCGGTGCAGACCCTGGGTACCGACATCGAGATGCTGGGTAACATCGCCGGAGCCTCCCTGGTCCATTCGCACACCTGGTATGCGAACATGGCCGGGCACCTGGCATCGCTCCTGCATGGAATTCCGCATGTTCTGAGCGCTCACAGCCTCGAGCCCCTGCGGCCGTGGAAGGCGGAGCAGCTCGGCGGCGGGTACGCACTGTCATCGTGGGTCGAGAAAACGTCCTATGAGGCCGCCGCGGCGGTGATCGCTGTATCGGCCGGCATGCGGGCCGATATCCTGCGCAGCTATCCCGACGTCGACCCCGCGAAGGTGCACGTGGTGCATAACGGGATCGACGTCGGCGAATGGAACCGGGACGAGGACGACGACGCCCTCACCGCCCTCGGGATCGACCCGACCCGACCCAGCGTGGTGTTCGTTGGACGCAACACACGCCAGAAGGGTGTTCCCTACCTGCTCCGGGCGGCTGCCCTGCTGCCGGCAGGAGTCCAGCTGGTGCTCTGCCTGGGGGCCGCCGACACCAAGGAGTTGGCTGCCGAGACCGAGGTCCTGATCAATACGCTGCGTGCGGAGCGCGGATCGGTGATCCTGATCGAGCGGATGCTGCCCCGGAAGGAACTGATCCAGGTACTGAGCCACGCGACGGTCTTCGCCTGCCCGTCCATCTACGAACCGCTCGGGATCGTCAACCTCGAGGCGATGGCCTGTGGGGCGGCAGTGGTGGCGAGCGCTACCGGCGGCATTCCCGAGGTGGTGCAGGACGGTGTGACCGGAACCCTCGTGGACCTCGAGCAGGTTTCCGACGGCACCGGGACGCCGCTCGACCCGGAGAAGTTCGTCTCGGACTTCGCAGCGGCGCTGACCGAGCTGGTGTCCGATCCGGAGCGCGCCCGCCGCATGGGAGTCGAGGGCCGGCGGCGTGCCGAGGAGCACTTCGACTGGGGCTCGATCGCGAAGTCGACCCTCGACGTCTATACGGGAGTGCTCTAGCTCAGTTCCTTCGCGCTGCCGCCTTCGTTTTCCGGATTCCGGCCTGCCGTGCGAGAAGGGTCTTCTCGTCGATCCCCGCCTCTCCGCTTGCCCGCATGCGCCGCGCATGAGCGGCGGCCTCATCCTGGCGTTCCTGCTCCGCACCGGTCGCGATGGCCGCGCGGACGTGCTCCGGGCCGTATCCGAAGGCCTCGACGAGGTCGAGTGAGTGCGGGCGGATCTTCGCCAGCAGGCGGTTGATGTACGCGTTGAGGGTTCGTGCGCGCTGCGTTGAAAGGCGCCCGTTCAGAAGATACCAGGAAAGGTTCTTCTCGATGAGGCAGAGGCCGAAGAGGTCACGGACCCACGTCATCACCTGCCGGGTCCCGGGATCCTTCAGTTCCTTGAGCCCCCGGGTGAACGCTTCCCACTGCAGCAGTTCGGCGTGTGCGCGGGCTGCCTCGATGAGGTCGTTCTGGTGGTCGTTGAACAGCGCGGCGGACTTCTCCTTCGACATGCCCTTCACCCCGCGCAGCTCGCCGGCCAGTTCCGCCACCATGCTCGAGACGCGGTCCGAGAGCAGCTCGTGCTGGGTATGCTCGTCACGCAGCGCGATCGCCGACTTCTTTTCCGATCCCGAATCCGCGACGGTCTGTGCGACGCGGCGCAGCCCGGAACGGTGAAGCGTCCGGCCGGCCGCCTGCGTGACGGCATACCGGGCGAGCACGCCGAAGTCCATGTCCTTGAACTCCCTTGCATAATCGCCGAGCAGGCGCTTGGCCACGAGTTGCAGGAGGACGTTGTTGTCACCCTCGAACGTGGCATAGACGTCGAGGTCGGCGCGCAGCGAGGTGAACCGGTTCTCGGTGAGGAACCCTGCACCCCCGGTGGCTTCGCGGCATTCCTGCAGGGTGTCCAGTGCAAGCCAGGTGGACAGCGGTTTGTAGGCCGCGGCAAGGGTTTCGAGGTCCTGGCGGTCCTCGTCCGTGTCGTGCGAGCCGGAGAAGACGCCGTCGAGCTTCTCCAGCAGCTCCTCGTGCGCGAACGAGGCGGCATACGTCGCGGCAAGGCGCGGGAGCAGGCGCCGCTGGTGGCGCTGGTAGTCCATCAGCACCTCCTCCGTGAGCTCGGACGAGGCGTTGAACTGGCGGCGCTGGGTCGAATAGGTGATGGCGGCCGTCAGAGCCAGCTTGCTCGCTGCCACCGCTGCACCGTCGAGTGAGACCCGCCCCTGGACGAGCGTTCCGAGCATCGTGAAGAACCGGCGTCCGGGGGAGGCGATCGGCGAGGTGTAGTCCCCGTTCGGGGCGACGTCGCCGTAGCGGTTGAGTAGGTTCGTCCGAGGCACGCGGACGTCCGTGAAGTGGAGGCGGCCGTTGTCGATCCCGTTGAGCCCGCCCTTCAGGCCGTCGTCCTCACCGCCCACGCCGGGCAGGAAACTGCCTTCAGGCGTGCGAAGTTCGACATAGAAGCCGTGCACGCCCCGGTTGACGCCCTGCGTCACGAGCTGGGCGAAGACGACCGCTGCGCGCCCGTCGATGGCCGCGTTGCCGATGTAGTCCTTCCAGGCCGCACGGAAGGGGGTGTTGATCACGAATTCCTCGGCATCGGGATCGTAGGTGGCGGTAGTCGCGATGCTCGCCACATCCGAGCCGTGGCCCGTCTCCGTCATTGCGAAGCACCCCGGGATCTCCATGTTCATGATGCCCGGCAGCCACGCCTCGTGGTGCTCCCTGGTGCCCAGGTGCATCACGGCCGAGCCGAAGAGCCCCCACTGGACCCCGGCCTTGATCTGGAGCGAGGGATCGGCGACGACCAATTCCTCGAAGCCTGCGACGTTTCCGCCATGGTCATCGGCCCCGCCCAGGGAGCTGGGGAACGCTCGGTGTACAGCTTGCTGCTGGACGAGGTAGTGCAGCTGGTCGTGGCAGCGTTGCCGGTGCTCGGCCGAGGAGAGGCCCTCGATCTTCTGGACCTCGGGGCGGCCGGCGAGTTCACGCGCGATCCGGCGGACGTGTGCCCATTTTCCGAGGAGCAGTTCACCGAGGACGGCGGTGTCCACGACGGCGTCATCGTTGTCCTGGATGTCGGCGGTAGCGGGAACCTGAAGCTGGCGGACGGCTGTCTGCGTCATGGCGTGTCCTTTACTGGTTGCTGGATCGATGGGTGGCGGGTGCGGCGTAGCTGATGCCGTCGAAGAGCCAGGCGGTGAGCTGGTCCGTCAACTGCTCCTCGGAGGGCTTGCCCGGGCCGTCTTCGGTCGACAGCCACAGTTCGCCCGCCGCCCTCACCATGCCGATGGCGGCGCGAGGCCAGTATTCGGCGACGGCGTCCCGGGAGCCGTCGGGCCCGTGCGCCGCAAGGAGGTAGGAGCGCATCGGCTCGGCGATCATGTCCGTTGTCGTCTCGAGGAAGGAGGCGAGGGTGCCCGGGGCGCGGTCCTCGCCTGCGCCCCCCGCGGAGTCCGGCGCCTCCGCGCGGGTGACGAACGCGTAGACGTTGGGGGAGGTCCGTGCCATCTGCAGGTAGGCGAACACCATCGACCTCAGCCCTTCGCGCGGGCTCGCGGCCTGCCGGGCGGCGTCGAGGACCTTCTGCTGCATCTGGTTGAGGACTACCTCTGCCACCGCTCGCTGCAGCCCCGTCTTGTCTCCGAAATACCGGTAGTAGACGGACTTGGAGGTATCGGCCGCAGCGGCGATGTCCTCCATGGACGCTCCCGGCCCCAGCGCGTCGACGGCACGGCGTGCGGTCTTGATCAGGGCACGACGACGCGCCGTGCGGTGATCCTGCCACCTGCTGGAGCGGCCGTCCCCGGGCGGCGTGTCCCGCGCGGCGGACCCCGCCCCAGAGGCCGAAGCGCGCGCGGAGGTGCCCGGAAGCAGTGTGGCTGAGTTCATGATACCCAGCGTATCAGGTACGCTTGGTATCGATAACTTCCGCGCATTCCGCCAATTGCCCCCAGGAGATCCTCCATGCCAGAATCGACCATTCCCGCCAGTGTTCCCGTCCGGAAGGCAGTGGTGATCGGGGGGAACCGCATCCCCTTCGCCCGCTCCGGGGGCCCGTACGCCTACTCCTCCAACCAGGACATGCTCATTGCGGCGCTGGACGGCCTGGTGGCGCGGTTCGGGCTGCAGGGGGAGCGCATCGGGGAGGTTGCGGCAGGGGCGGTGCTGAAGCACTCCCGCGACTTCAACCTCACGCGCGAAGCAGTGCTCGGCTCCGCCCTGTCGCCCACGACGCCTGCCTATGACCTCCAGCAGGCCTGCGCAACGGGACTTGAGACCGTGGTGGGCCTCGCCAACAAGATCAAACTGGGGCAGATCGAGTCCGGGATCGCCGGTGGCGTCGATTCCGCTTCGGATGCCCCCATCGCGGTCAGCGAAGGGCTTCGCCGCATCCTGCTGGATCTTGCGCGCGCGAAGACGACCCAGCAGAAAATTCGAACGCTGGGCAAACTGCGGCCCAGGGACCTGGCCCCGAACGCGCCCACCACCGGTGAACCACGCACCGGGCTGTCTATGGGCGAGCACCAGGCCCTGACGACGGCGGCCTGGGAAATCAGTCGGGAAGCGCAGGACGAACTGGCTTACCTGAGCCACTCCAACCTCGCCGCCGCTTATGAGCGTGGTTTCTTCACCGATCTGGTGACGCCGTACCGGGGTCTAACCAGGGACGCGAACCTGCGCCCCGACACCTCCCGCGAGAAGCTCGCGACACTCAAGCCCGTGTTCGGGAGGGCACTGCCCACACCGGCCACCATGACGGCGGGCAATTCCACACCGCTCACCGACGGCGCCTCCGTGGTGCTGCTGGGATCCGAGGATTACGCGCGGGAGCACAACCTGCCCATGCTGGCGAACGTGGTCGACGCCGAGGCCGCTGCCGTGGACTTCGTGAACGGCAAGGAGGGGCTCCTCATGGCCCCGGTCTACGCCCTGCCACGGCTGCTCAAGCGCAACTCCCTCACCTTCGCGGACTTCGACTTCTTCGAGATCCACGAGGCCTTCGCCGGCACCGTCCTCAGCTCGCTCGCCGCCTGGGAGAACGAGGACTTCTGCCGCAACCGATTGGGACTCGACGGGCCGCTGGGTACCATCGACCGCGCCAAACTCAACGCCAACGGATCATCACTCGCAGCAGGCCACCCCTTCGCGGCGACAGGCGGACGCATTGTCGCCTCGCTTGCGAAGGCACTGTCCGAGAAGGGCTCGGGGCGCGGACTGATCTCCGTGTGCGCCGCGGGCGGCCAGGGCGTCGTCGCCATTCTCGAGGCGCGCTGACGATGGCCGACAAGTACCTTGAACTCATCAACAATCCGCTCCCCTCAAGGATCGCCAGGTCGCTCGGTCTCCCACGGCCCGCCGTACTCCGGCGCCACGCGCCGGGTGCGACGCTCGCGGACCACCCCGTTCTCGTCGTCGGCTCCGGCGCCGGTGCCGACGCACTGGCCGGCGAGCTGCTGTCCTGGGATCTCGAGATTCGCCGTCACGCACGTCCGGGCGAGACGCTGAGCGCGGCGATCGTCGTCCTCGACGACGTGTCGTCGCCCGGCGACCTCGCCGCACCCCTGCTCGAGCTCGGGCAGGCAGTCCGGCTCCTCGCTACGGGCGGCCGGATCGTCGGACTGTTCCGCGCGCCGCGCGAGTCGACGGACCCGGCAGAGGCGGCAGCGCGGCAGGGCATCGACGGAACCATCCGGTCCGTGGCCCGCGAGCTCCGCAGCGGCTCCACCGCCAACGGCATCATCCTCGAGCGCTCCGTGAGCGTGGAGGATTCCGGCGTGCTGGCCACCCTGCGGTTCCTCCTTTCGGGGAAGAGTGCCTACGTCGACGGCCAGTTCCTCGCCGTCGGCCCAGCGGGGCCGATCACTTCACCGGCGGACAACCGTGGAGCCGCGGACCTCGACCGACCCCTGGCGGGCAGGACCGCGCTCGTCACGGGTGCCGCACGGGGTATCGGTGCGGAGATCGCGGCGGTGCTGCACCGTGACGGAGCGAACGTCGTCGTCGTGGATGTCCCGGCCGCGGGCGAGCAGCTGGCGCGGGTGGCAAACCGGGTGGCCGGGACCGCGCTGCAGCTCGACATCACGGCGCCCGACGCCGGAGCGCGCCTGCTCGCGCACGTCGCCACCCGCTACGGCTCCCTGGACATCCTGGTGCATAACGCCGGCATCACGCGGGACAAGCTGCTCGCAAACATGGACGCAGCACGGTGGGACTCGGTGATGGACGTCAACATCATCTCCCAACTGCGCATCAACGAAGCGGTTCTCGCCTCCGAGATCTTCGCGACCGACGGGCGGATCGTGAGCCTGGCCTCGACCAGCGGCATCGCCGGCAACCGCGGGCAGAGCAACTATGCCGCATCGAAGGCCGGCGTGATCGGCATGGTGCGCGCCACCTCGGCCCGGTTCGAGGACAGTGCGCGCACCATCAATGCCGTGGCACCCGGTTTCATCGAGACCGAGATGACCGCCAGGATTCCGCCCCTGACACGGCAGGTCGCACGGCGCCTCAGCAGCCTCCAGCAGGGCGGGCTTCCCATCGACGTCGCCGAGACCATCGCGTTCCTCGCCTCCGGTTCCGCCGCGGGAATCAACGGCCAGGTGGTGCGGGTGTGCGGACAGAACCTGGTGGGGGCATGAACGAGGTGGTCCTGGGGCAGGTTCCGGCGCTGCCCGCGCTGTATCGGGACGCGGTGCTCCGTGCGGCCCGGCGGCGTGTTCGCGGTTCGGCTGTCCGGCTCGAGGTGCCCTCCGTCCGGCACCGGGCGGAGCGGATCCGCGTGGACCCGGGGGCACTGACCGCGTTTCAGCACCTACTGGGCGAACCGGCGCGGGACACCCTGCCCTCCGCCTATGTTCATACCATCGCATTCCCTGTCGCCATGAGCGTCCTGGCGCGGCCCGAGTTCCCGTTGCCGCTGCTCGGCATGGTGCACCTGGGCAGTACCGTGGAGCAGTTCCGGAGTATCTCCCTGGCGGAGCAGTTGGACGTCGTTGCCTACGCCGAGGACCTTCGCCCGCACCGTGCGGGTACCCAGGTGGATGTCGTCACCGAAGTATCAGGAGAGGGCTCCACCGTATGGAGGGGGCGCTCGGTATACCTGGCGCGGGGAGTGCGGCTGCCCGAGGCAGGCAATGCGTCGCGAAAGGACTCCTCCGGTCCGCACCCGTCCGCGTCATTCGTTCCGCCCGTACCCACCGGGATCTGGGAACTCGACAGTGGCACAGGGCGGCGCTACGCCGCAGTCTCGGGGGACTGGAACCCCATCCACCTGAGCTCCGTCGCAGCGAGAGCACTCGGGATGAAGCGGTCCATCGCGCACGGGATGTACCTCGCGGCCCGCATGGTTGGCCAGGCCTGCCCCGCCCCGGCCGATGAACTGCGCTGGAGCATCGACTTCGCCACACCGGTGCTCCTGCCGGGCAGCGTCGCTGTCGCCTTCACGGAAGCGCCGGCCGGCATGCCGCAGGGCGACGCGCCGGGGAAGCAGGCTGGCGCACACGTCGGAAAGCGAGCCGATGTCCCACAGGACGACAGGACGGCGATCGAATCCCTGCGCACCGACGTCGTCGGCTGGTCCCGGGAACGCAACCGGCCGCACTTCACCGGCTGGGTGGGACGCTCCGCCTAGAATGGGCGGATGAACGACCTGCTGCTCCAGGCCCGGGAGCTCGACGCCCGGGACCCGCTGGCCTCCTACCGCACCCGTTTCCTGACCGCCGAGGAAAACGACGTCGTCGCCTATCTCGACGGCAATTCACTCGGCAGGCCCCTGGCTGCGACGCCCGATACGCTGGCTGACTTCGTGCGCTCGCAGTGGGCCGGGCGCTTGATCCGCGGCTGGGACGAGGGCTGGCTGGCGCTTCCGGAGCGGATCGGCGACCGTTTGGGGGACGTGGCCCTCGGGGCTGCCCCCGGGCAGTGCATAGTGGCGGATTCGACGAGCGTGCTTCTCTACAAACTGGCGCGCGCCGCCATCGCTGCCCGTCCGGGCCGGACCGAGATCGTGATCGACCGCGACAACTTTCCCACCGACCGCTTCATCGTGGAGGGAATCGCCCGCGAGTGCGGCCTCACCATCCGGTGGCTCGACACCCAGTACGACGCCGGGGCGACCGTTCCCGAGGTCGCCGCCGCCGTCGGGCCGGACACGGCGCTCGTGGTGCTGAGCCACGTGGCGTACCGGTCGGGGCACTGTGCGGACGTGCCCGGCATCACGGAGGTGATCCACGACGCGGGCGCGCTGGCCCTGTGGGACCTCAGCCACTCGGTGGGTTCAGTGCCTGCGGAGCTCGACGCCTGGGGCGTCGACTACGCGACGGGCTGCAGCTACAAGTACCTCAATGGCGGCCCGGGTGCTCCCGCCTGGGCCTACGTGGCATCCCGCCACCTTCCGGACCTCCACCAGCCCATCCAGGGCTGGCTGGGCAGCGCCGATCCCTTCGCCATGGGCGGCTCCTATGAGCCTGCGCAGGGGATCCGGAGGATCGTCTCGGGAACGCCGCCGATCATGGGCATGCTCGCTCTGCAGGACATGCTGGAGGTGATTGCCGAGGCGGGGATGGCACAGGTCCGGGCGAAGTCGATGGCGCTGACCGATTTCGCCGTGCGGGCCGTGGACGAACTGCTCGGGAACGACGGCGTGGTGGTGGCGTCTCCCCGGTCCGCCGACCGGCGTGGCGGCCACATCACCATCGACCACCCGGGCTTCGCAGCCATGGTGCCTGAGCTGTGGGCCGCCGGAGTGATCCCGGATTACCGGAACCCCTCGGGAATCCGTCTGGGGCTCTCGCCGCTGTCCACGTCTTTCGAGGAGACCCTGCACGGTGTGAGCAGCATCGCCGAAAGGATGCGGCAGCAATAGCTTCCATGCATTCTCCGATCGTGCAGTGTCGATGAGCGAGTTCGCCTCCGTCTGGTGGGGCCTTGTCGTCGGGGGTTTTTCGATGGTTCCCGCGCCCGTCATCGGAGAGCTCCACCTTGCCGGGATCCTGGGGGCCGCCGTCGTGCTGTCCCTGCCTGCGGTGACGTGGCGCTATTTCGGCCTGTTCGTGACCACCGTGCATGAACTCGGACACGCGGTTGCCGCTCTGGTGTCGCTGCAGCGGGTGAGCGGAATCGAGCTGCGGTTCGACCACTCGGGCGTCACCATGACCCGGGGAAGGGGTGGCTGGCGCGCGGTCTGGACGGCCTTCTGGGGCTATCCGGTGCCGGCTCTTGTCGGGACCGGCCTGGTGGGTGCCGCGGTCTCCGGGGCTGCCTCGATAGCACTGTCCCTCAGTGCGCTCATTCTTCTTGCACTGGTGTTCCTCATCCGCAATGTGCAAGGATTCGTGGTCGCCGGGCTGCTCGTGGGCCTGTCGACGGCGCTCGTCTGGTATGCCAGTCCGGCACTGACCGGTTATGCGACGCTGTCGACGGGCGTTGCGCTCCTCGTCGGCGCCGTCAAGGACTGGTTCAAGGTGACAGCGGTGCACATTCGCAGGCACTCGGCACTCGCGTCTTCGGACGCATACCTCCTCGCCCAGCGCAGCGGTGTTCCCGCCGTCGTCTGGCTGGGACTTTTCGCGTGCATCATCGGCGGGTGCATCCTCGGGACGGCGGGCCTCCTCTACGGAGCGGTGTTCCGCTCGTCCTGAACGTTTCCGGTTCGGGTGTCCGTCGCGGAGCGCGGGGGCTGGGCCGTCAGGAAGTCCGTGAGGTCGAAGGCGGGTGCCTCCTCGAGCTGCGCGTAGGTGCAGGAGGCCGGCTCGCGGTCGGGCCTCCAGCGGCTGAACTGGGTGGTGTGTCGGAAACGCTCACCCTCCAGATGGTCGTACCGGACCTCGATGACCCGCTCCGGCCGCAGCGGGGTAAAAGTGAGGTCCTTGCCCCCGGACCAGCGGCTGCCCTCGGCATTGCGTGGCGTGCGGGTTCCATCCTGCTCCCTGGCAGATGACCATGGGTGGCCGTCGGAAGGAGTGATCAACGGTTGCAACTCGGTGAACAGTTCCTTCCGACGAGCTGCAGGAAAAGCGCTGACTACTCCCACGGCTGCCAGGTCTCCGTCATCCGTGTACAGCCCCAGCAGGAGGGAACCGATGCTTTCGGCGTCGGTCTTGTGCGCGCGGTAGCCGGCAACAACGCAGTCGGCCGTCCTCTCGTGCTTGATCTTGAACATCGCCCGTTTACCGGGTTGATAGGCGCCCTCGAGCGGCTTCGCGACAATTCCGTCCAGGCCGGCACCTTCGAACTGTGCGAACCACTGCCCGGCCTCGACCGGATCCCCTGTAGCGGGCGTGAGGTGGATGGGTGGCCGCGCGACGGCCAGCGTTTCCTCGAGAAGCCGCCGGCGCTCGACGAACGGCGACCCGGTGTGGTCCTCTCCACCTCGGGCCAGGATGTCGAACGCGACGAAGCTCGCCGGGGTCTGCTGCGCCAGGAGAGCGATCCGGCTGGCTGCCGGGTGGATCCGCTGCTGAAGCACCTCGAACTCGAGCCGTCCTCCGACCGCGAGCACAACCTCACCGTCGAGGACACAGCGGTCGGGCAGGTTGTCCTTGAGGGCGGCGACGAGCTCGGGGAAGTAGCGCGTCAGGGCCTTGCCGTTCCGGGAACCGATCTCCAGCTCAGCGCCGTCACGGAAGATGATGGCCCGGAACCCCTCCCATTTCGGTTCATAGCTGAGCGGACCTTCGGGAATTCCGCGCACGGACTTTGCGAGCATCGGGGCAACGGGCGGCATCACGGGAAGGCGCATGATTCCTATTGTCGCCTTCCTCTCCGCGCCCATGCAGTCCTGCGATCCCGGAGGGCCGCCTCCGGCACCACTTCCCCTCCCGGCTCATCCTTCCTCGTCCGACGCGGCGGCACAGTCATGGCCGCCACTTCTTCAAGCCGGGGGTGGAGGTGGTCGCCGTCGTCGACGGTCCCCGTCTGCCACCACAGCCGGAGCCCTTCCGGCCCGCCCTCGAGCCCGGCCAGGTTGTTGTCGAACCACGGTCCCCGGATGTTGCGCCAGCGGAACGGCGGGTCGGGGACCTTGACGGAGCGCGCCACGAGTGCTCCGACCGGTGCGGCGAACCCATAGGAGAGGATCGCGGTGGAGGAGCGCAGGAGCCGGGGAAGCGGGTTACGGATAGGGGAGCAGACCGCCTGGAGGATGCGGCTGCCCGAAGGCCGATCCACCTCGGAGACGTAGGAGAAGTGCACGTCTCCCGAGAGGAAGGTGACCGTCTCGGGTGCCGGGCCACGCTTGCCGTCCGCCACCTCCGTAGCCATCAGCGCCACGTCATGGAAACTGTTCTGGAAGGCGGCCCAGTGCTCGAGATCCATGCCCTGCCGCAGCTTCTCTCCCAGCAGTGCGCCCGCCTTTCCCCAGGCACCCTGCGCGAGGGCCTCGTCCCAGGACTCGATATGGTGCAGCCCGAGGGGCAGCAGGAACGGTAGTGAGGTGCCGACCAGCAGATGGCGGAAGCCGCCCACCATCTTGCTGTCGAGCCACGCCGTCTCCTCCTCGTTCAGCAGGGCACGTGCATCGGGGGTGAGCACGCGGGCTACGCGGGAGTCCACCACGATCAGGCGGGTGTCATCGAAGTCCCGGAAATAGCTCCACCGATAGCTCGCGGGGTCCTTGTCGGCGCGGTCCGCGAAAGCGTCGAGCTCCTCGCTCAGATCCAGCTCGTCGTCGTCGTGGTGGTTGACGATCCGCTGCCAGATCTCGTCCTCGGCGCGCCGCTCAGGTGACAGGTTGCCGAGGTGCTGGTACACCCAGTAGGACGCCAGGCCCGCGACGATCCGGTCCTGCCACCAGGAGGTGGCTTCCATCTCCTGCTTCCAGCTCGTCGAGGCATTCCAGTCATCGCGGATGTCATGGTCATCGAAGATCATGGCGCTGGGGAGGGTGGACAGCAACCAGCGGTTCGCATTGTCGGACCAGGCAAGGCTGTACAGGTGGGCATACTCCTCGTAGTCCTTGAGCTCGGCCCCCGGATCTTCCCTGATGTCCCGGCGTGCCGCAATGAACTGCTGCATCTCCTTGCTGGTGGAATCGGCATAGACCTGGTCGCCGAGGAACAGGATCAGATCCGGCCTCGGGAATGCGGCGTCGTCCGCCATGGAAAGCGCGTAGGCGCGCATCGCATCGACGCCGTGGGTCCGGTTGCCTTCCTTGGTGTGGGGGATGCTGGTGCGACATGACCCGAAGGCCAACCGCAGGGGCTCGCCCTCGGCGCGCGTCGTAATGACCGACGCGGGAAACGTCAGCTCGGGGCCCTGGGACAGGTCCGGCCAGACCTGACGACCGTCGATCTCGACGGTGTAGGCGGTTCCGCTGCCCGGCTGAAGCCCGGTCACTTCGACGAGGGCGTAGTGGTGGCCGTGGACGGCGAACGTGCGCGCAGTCCAGGACTCATGGCCGCTTCGGACGACGACGGACGCGGCTTCTCCGGTCTCCACCCAGATGCTCGCCGACGTTTCGTCGACGTACCGCAGCATGGGCCCGAGCACCAGGGGTGTTGTGGTCATGAGTATGTTCTACCCCTCGAAGGCCGGGACGGCTATCCAATCGTGCTACCCCGCAGGATTCCGCCCCAGGAAAGCAGCTGCTCCGAGGGTACGGGCATTTCCGGAATTGCGTTGTCAGACCGTGATCGAAAAAGGACTCCTCCTGGCCGTTCTGGTTGTAGAGTGCGACTCATCAGGCTCAGAACTCACTTCAGCCCCACAGCAGAACAGGTTGATCCATTGAACAAGCGACTCCTCATGGCACTCTCCGTCAGCGCACTTCTTCTTGGCGGTTGTGCATCCGCGGAGAACGCCGGCGACAGAACCGCCACGCCCAGCGAGGAGAGCACGACACCGTCGGAGTCTTCTGCCGCACCTTCTGCCGCACCTTCTCCCGCGCCACCGGTTCAGCCTTCGGTTGCGCCTTCGGTTACGCCTTCGGCTGACCCCGCGCCGCTCCCGGCCGAGCCATCGGGCGAATCCGGTGAACCTTCACCAGCACCTGCGGAAGTACAGGAGCCACCGGCAGCAGTCCCGGTTCCGCCGTCACCTGTCGATACCCAGCTGCCGTCCGATACGTCCCCGTACCCGGGCAGCTCGCCGTCCGTCGCGTTCAGTGCCCCGGTGACGCCCGAATGGTCCATCTGGATCGCAGGACGATCCTGGAAGGTCACGGGATCCGGGTATGTCCCCGGAGAGCAGCTGCAGATTACCTTCGCTCCGTACCAGACGGACAGTCCACCGATGGAGGACACTTTCGTCACCGTCGACACAGACGGCCGCTACACCACCTGGCTGGACGTCCCGGCTGCTGCGGCGCCGGGGACCTACAGCATCCTGACCTCGGCCGTTCCGTTCACCGAAGTGAGCAAGAGATCCGCCACGGTCGAGGTCGTCGCCGCCTTCTAGGGCCCAAATGCCTGTGGCGCCCCGTAGTCGCAGCGTGGCCGTCATGCGGCGTGGTCGATGACGTCGGAGGCCGGCGTGGGCACACTTCATTTCAACCGGCGCCACCCGCCTGCACGGTTGTTGGCGATGATCTGCCGAAGCATCGCCGACACAGCAGGGACGTTGATCGGATCACCGTCGCGGAATGCGATCGTCCGGGCGGTCTTGTTGTTCTGACCGCCCGTGATGATGTGGTCCGGATCGGGGACGATCGCACCATCATAAAGAAACAGGTTGACGTGATCCTTCGCGGCCAGAAGTGCGCAGACGTTCCCATCGAGCACGAAGTACGGGCGGTCGGTTCGCTTGATGGTCTCGGACACCTCAGGATCAGCCGCATGGATCAGGGCCCGCAACTCCTGGCAGAGGATTTGCTGCCAACCCGGTAGTTCGGCGATGTACCTGTCCACCCTCGGATCCGCCATGTGCGTCATTACTCGTCCTTCGCATCACAGGCCTGCCGCGGGCACAGGCGGAAATCCCGACGACGGAGGCGGGAGACGAGGACCTGGTGCCGTCGGGAATCTTCTAGAGCGGCTTTTTGGCCAGTAGCCGAACCCAGTCAGGTGTCGGCTTCCCGAGCTTCCGGTCGGTCGTCATCCGAAGGCGGGCTGCCCTGATCCGGACCCGCTCCTGTGAACCGGAACGCGATACTGCGGCGGATGCGTGCTGGCCAGCTGTCTCGTTCTTCTGGCTCATCGGTGACGTCGCGCTCATCGTCAACCTCCTTCGTGGTCGTCGTTCCATTGTCCCGCACCTCGTCAATGCCGTCCACGCTTCCCAGGGGATGCAGCGGTTCCGCCCACGCCACTTCGAGGACCGACAGCTCCTCAGGGCCGGCGAGCTCACTCTCAGCGAGCAGTTCCAGTACACCGAGCCCGAGTTCCTGGCGGTGGAAATCGTCGGACATCGACGCATCCAGCGCCCATTCCGCCCGTGTCCACCACTGGGATCGCTGGTCGGCTTTCCGGCGGTCCTTGACATTCTGCCAGGCGAAATAACCGGTGATGATCGCCGTGAGGAGGATGGCGAACGGTCCGAGAGCTCCCACCACATCCCACCACGGAGTGCCGTCCGAAACGACGTCGACCACAACCGGATCCGGCGGGGGAGCCGTGGTGAGCGGAATCATCGTGCCAGCCTATGCGGAATCGGAGACACAAAAAAACCCCGGCGAACCGGGGTTTTTATTGTGCGCGGAGGGGGACTTGAACCCCCACCCTCGTTAAAGGACTAGCACCTCAAGCTAGCGCGTCTGCCATTCCGCCACCCGCGCAGGTGGTGGTTCCGCGGTCAGAAACCGTCGAAAGCAACGAGAAAAACTCTAACACGAGTTAGCCCTGTGGTTTGAATCGAGGAGTTCGACCGGCAACCGAAGCAGGGGACGCGGCCGCAAAAGCACAGCCGCACGACGGCGACTCGGTAGGCTGGACGGGCACCCCACAAGCCAGGAGGACGCAGTATGAGCATCATGCCCGAAGACGAAGTTGTACGAATCTGCCAGGAACTCATCCGCATCGATACCTCGAACTTCGGCGACAACGCGGGGCCGGGGGAACGGGTCGCAGCCGAGTACACCGCCGCGCTCATCGAGGAGGTGGGCCTCGCGACACAGACCTTCGAGGCGGCTCCCGGGCGGGCATCGGTCCTTGCCCGCATGGAAGGCAGCGACTCCTCGCTGCCCGCACTGGTGGTGCACGGACACCTGGACGTCGTTCCCGCCCAGAAGGAGGACTGGTCCGTCGACCCCTTCGGCGGTGAGGAGAAGGACGGTCTCATCTGGGGCCGCGGCGCTGTGGACATGAAGGACATGGACGCCATGATTCTCTCGGTTCTCCGACACATGAAGCGGAACGGCATCAAGCCCAAACGGGACCTCATTTTCGGCTTTTTCGCCGATGAGGAGGCCGGAGGCAACTACGGCGCATCCTGGCTCGTGGACAACAAGCCGGAGCTCTTCGAAGGTGCCACCGAAGCAATCTCGGAGGTGGGCGGGTTCTCCTCCACCATTGGAGGCCAGCGCACCTATCTCCTGCAGACGGCGGAGAAAGGGATCTCCTGGCTTCGGCTGGTGGCGCACGGCCGGGCAGGACACGGCTCCCAGATCAATACCGACAATGCAGTGACTCGCCTTGCCCGGGCGGTCTCGAAGATCGGCGACTACTCCTGGCCCATCGAGCTGACTCCCACCACGCGCCAGTTCCTCGACGGCGTCACCGAACTCACCGGCGTCGAGTTCGACCCCGACCACCCGGAAGTCCTGCTCGCCGAACTCGGCACGGTAGCGCGCTTCGTCGGCGCAACCCTGCAGAACACGTCGAACCCCACAATGCTCAAGAGTGGCTACAAGCACAACGTGATTCCGGGCACGGCCGAGGCCATGGTGGACGTCCGGACCCTTCCCGGCCAGCAGGACCAGGTCCTCGAGATCGTGCGCGCACTGGCAGGGGAAGGAGTGGACGTCTCCTACGCGCACAAGGATGTCTCCCTCGAGGTGCCCTTCTCCGGCAATCTGGTGGACTCGATGATTGATGCCCTGCACAGCCAGGACCCGGGGGCGAAGGTGCTCCCCTATACGCTGTCGGGCGGTACCGACAACAAGTCGCTGAGCCGTCTCGGTATCACCGGCTACGGTTTTGCACCGCTGCAGCTGCCCGACGAGCTGGACTTCACAGGCATGTTCCACGGTGTCGACGAACGCGTGCCCGCCGACTCGTTGCGTTTCGGCGCGAGAGTGCTTACACGCCTCTTGACCACCTACTGAGGCTCTACTGGGAATCCAGGGTGCGTTCGACCCGGAGGACTTTACGCCTCAACCAGAAGCGCCTGCTCCCGCTGGTGTAGATGCAGCTGCGCTCGAGTTCCCACTTGCCGTATTCGGCGTGTTCGGTGATCAGTTTGCGCGTGGCCGGCAACGGTTCGCCGGGATTGATCGTCACGACCAGGTACTCGTACTGGCGGCTGAAATCGCGCCCGCGGACGGTAGTGGAATTCAGAAATTGTTCTTTCATATCCCTCCAATTCTGATCACTTTACCTATAACGTCTAGTGCATGAGCATAGATCCGCGTGTCGCGCTCCAGGCCCTCGTCACATCACTCGAGGAGCACCTCGCGGCGTCGGCATCACGGCGGCGGGAGGACGATCCGGCCGTTGAGGCCGCGTACCTGGCGATCGCCGATGCGTTCGAAGTCTATGAGGAAGTCCTTTACGACGCATACGGCGAAGTGACCCCGCTGGAGATCTATGAGGAGTCCGACGACGAATCGGACGACGATGAATCGGACGACGAGTCCGACGACGACGAGCGCATCACCCAGGGCGAGCGGGCTACGCCGTAGGGACCGATACTTCGTCGAGAACATCCGCAATAGTCTGCGGAATGGCCTGGAGGTTCGTCTGCAGGAGCTCCTTCAGCTGGTGGGGAGTCCTTGCGCCCAGGATCACCGAAGAGACGCCCGGTCGGTGAAGCAGCCACCGCAGTGCCAGTTCGTGGGGCTGCAAGTCCAGGCCCTTCGACGCGGTGCAGAGGGCTTCGATGATCCGCTGCGGCCGACCGGTCAGGTAGGAATCGACGTAGGGCGCCCAGACCTCGGAGGCGCCTCGTGAATCCGACGGCAGACGGCCCCGGTATTTTCCGGTGAGGACCCCCCGCCCCAGCGGCGCCCAGGCGAGGATCCCCGCATCGAAGGCCGCGGCGGCTGGAACAGCCTCGGATTCCACCCGGCGGTTCACGAGCGAGTACTCGACCTCGTTGGCAACCAGAGGGAAGCCCGCCGACGCAGCGAGGCGCGCAAACTCCCAGCCCGAATGGTTGGAGGCCCCGACGTACCGGGCACGTCCGGAGGTATAGGCATGTTCAAGGGCGCTCAGTGTTTCGTGCAGCGGCACGGAGGCGTCGCAGGCGGGGGCGAGCCACAGGTCGACGGAGTCGGTGCCGAGCAGCGTCAACGAGGCGTCGAGTGAATCCAGCAGGCCCCGGCGGGAGGTATCGACGCTTCCGGTTCCACTTCGCGGTGAGCCGCCCTGGACGGCCAGCACTATTTCCGAACGGGCCACCGTGTCGCCGATGAAACTGCCCAGCATCGCTTCCGCCTGACCCTCGCCGTACCCGGCCGCCGATTCAATCAGGGTGCCCCCGGCTTCGGTGAAGAGCCTCAACTGCTCCCGCGCGGCCTCTTCCTCCACCTCACGGCCCCAGTTCATGGTCCCGAGTCCAAGCGCCGACACGGACAGGCCGCTCGATCCCACGTTTCGCCGTTGCATAGTGCAAGCCTAAAGCCTGGGCGGAAAAGGTTGCTCTAAGGTCGTAAGAGTGAATTGGATCGAAGCTGTCGTCCTCGGATTCGTCCAGGGGCTTACTGAATTCCTGCCCATCTCCTCGAGTGCCCACCTCCGCATCGTGGGTGAGCTCCTTCCCAATGCCCAGGATCCCGGAGCCGCCTTCACCGCGATCACCCAACTGGGAACCGAGGCCGCGGTCGTCGTGTTCTTCTGGCGGGACATCGTCCGGATCCTCAGGGCATGGTTCGGTTCCCTGAGGGGGTCGGTGCCTCGGAACGACCCGGACGTGCGCATGGGGTGGCTGGTGATCCTCGGCAGCATCCCCATCGGCGTGCTCGGGTTGCTGTTCCAGAACCAGATCGAAGGTGCGTTCCGCAGCCTCTGGATCGTGGCGACCACCCTGATCGTCTTCGGTCTGATCCTGGCAGTCGCGGATGCGGTAGGAAAGCAGACAAGGGACCTCGGTCAGCTCACCTACCGGCACGGCATCCTCTACGGTTTCGCGCAGGCGCTCGCCCTCATTCCCGGGGTGTCACGCTCCGGCGGAACGATCACCGCCGGACTCCTGATGGGCTACACCAGGGAGGCGGCAGCACGTTATTCGTTCCTGCTGGCCATCCCCGCCGTGTTCGCCAGCGGCTTCTACCAGCTCGCCAAGAGCGTCGGCACGCCGGGGCCCTTCGGCCTGGGGGAGACGGCACTCGCAACGGGAATCGCCTTCGTGGTGGGATTCGCCATCATCGGCTGGTTCCTGCGCTTCGTTTCTACCCGCAGCTACAGCGTGTTCGTCTGGTACCGCGTTCTCCTCGGGCTCGCTCTCTACGCCCTGCTGAGCTTCAACGTCATCAACGCCTGACGGGCCGACGTAAGCTAGGGAAGTGATTGCGTGGAACCTGAGCCCTGTCCCTGATGTTGCCGGTAGCCAGTCGAGGATCGAACTGTTCGACACCGCCCAGGGAAAAATAGTGGAACTTCCCGCGGAACCGGCGGCGAGCCTCTACGTCTGCGGCATCACCCCGTACGATGCGACACACCTGGGCCACGCGTCCACCTATGTCGCCTTCGACCTCCTCAACCGCACCTGGCGGGACAGCGGCTCCACAGTGAGCTACGTCCAGAACGTCACCGACGTGGATGATCCCCTGCTCGAGCGGGCTACGGCCACCGGGGTGGACTGGCGGGAGCTGGCCGAGCAGCAGATCGAGCTCTTCCGGACCGACATGGCTGCACTGAACGTCCTGCCTCCCGATTCCTACATCGGTGCCGTCGAGTCCATCGACTGGATCGTCCCCGTCGTCGAAACCCTCGTGCACCGCGGCCTCGCCTACGCCGTCGAGGGCAACGCGACGGAGCCCGACGGCGACATTTACTTTTCCCTCGACGCCGCCGCCGCGCTTTCCCCGGAGGATGCCGACCGCTGGTTCCTCGGCCAGGTGTCCCACCTCTCCGAGGAGCAGATGCTCCCGCTCTCGGCGGAGCGGGGTGGCGACCCCGACCGCCCCGGCAAGCGCAACCGGCTCGATCCGCTGCTTTGGCGCCAGGCCAGGCACGGCGAACCCGCCTGGCACGGCGGGCTGCTCGGCAGCGGACGGCCGGGCTGGCACATCGAGTGCGCGGTGATCGCCCAACGGTTTCTTCCCTCGCCGTTCACCGTGCAGGGCGGTGGATCCGACCTGGTCTTCCCCCATCATGAGATGAGTGCCGGCCATGCCTGGGCGAGCAGCGACAAGCCGCTTGCACGCCACTACGCGCATGCCGGAATGGTGGGGTACGACGGCGGCAAGATGAGTAAGTCCCGGGGCAACCTGGTGCTCGTTTCCGCTCTGCGGCGCGACGGCGTGGATCCGGCCGCCATCCGGCTGGCGATCCTGAGCTTCCACTACCGGACGGACTGGTCCTGGACCGACGCCGTCCTGCAGCAGGCCGTCGAGCGGTTGGGCCGCTGGCGCTCGGCACTGGCAGCCGTGACGCCGACGGACGTGAAGGAGGTCGTCATGGACATCCGCAGTGCGATGGCATCCGACCTCGACGCCCCTGGTGCACTTGCCGTCGTGGACGGCTGGGCTTCACGTGCGGGCGAACATCTCGAGGACGAGGAAGCAGCCGACCCGGAGGCACAGGGCCAGCTCGTCGCCGCCCTGGACGCCCTGCTCGGTGTGCGGCTCTAACTGTTACCCACAGCCGTTATCCGCAGCTTCTACTCGCGGCGCCGCTTCTTGAGGTAACGCTCGAACTCGCGTGCGATCGACTCTCCGCTGGCTTCCGGGAGGTCGACGGTGTCCTTGGCCTCCTCGAGCTGCCGGACATATGCCGCCACCTCGGGATCCTCGGTGGCCAGCTCATCCACACCGCGTTCCCAGGCTTCCGATTCCTCGATCAGCGCCTGCGTCTCCACGCCCACCTGGAGGACTTCCTCGAGCTTGCTGAGCAGCGCCAACTGGGCCTTGGGCGACGGCGACTGACCCACGTAATGGGGCACTGCGGCCCACAAGGACAAAGTCGGGATGTCGGCGAGCAGCCCCATCTCCGCGAGCACTCCGACGATCCCGATGGGGCCCTCATAAGTGGATGGTTCCACCTCGAGGCTCTCCCTCACGAGGTCGTCATCGGAGGTCACCGTGACGGGAATCGGCCGCGTGTGCGGAACATCGGCCAGCAGCGCACCCACCAGGACGATGCAGTCGACGTCGAGTTCCTTTGCCGAGGCCACGAGTTCCGCCGTGTAGGCGCGCCACTTATAGGAGGGCTCGACACCGTGAACGAGGATGATGTCCAGATTGGAGTTCGGCACGGACGCCTTGCTGATCTTCGTATTGGGCCATTTGATGCGCCGCTGCCCCGATCCGTTGCGTTTGATGACGGGCCGGGTGAACTGGAAGTCGTAGAATTCGTCGGCGTCGATGGTCGAGATCTTTTCGCTTCCCCAGAAGCGGCCCATGTACTTGAGTGCGTCGCTGGCGGCCTCGCCGGCGTCGTTCCAGCCCTCGAAGGCGGCGAGCATGATGGTGACACGCTTGTCCGGCTCGGCGGCATCCTGAAAGAGGTCCCGTACGCCGCCTGGGGTGCTGTCGTCGAAGGTGTCCACGTGTTCACCCTAAACCTCGGCCCGCGCCGCTGTCAGTCGCTACGCTGCCGCTTCGCCGAAAGCTGATGCGACGGGGGCCGGGACGAAGGCCCGATGCGGGACGCACAGGACAGCCACCGTAGACTTGGAGACATGCCTACACCTGTTCCGTCCAGCACAGCCGCGGGAATTTCCCCAGCACCGACGCCGCAGGGCGGCGGTCTCCTCCAGGCCGTCCTGTGGGACATGGATGGAACCATCGTGGACACGGAACCGTACTGGATCGCAGCGGAATTGGATCTCGTCCGACACCATTCCGGGACCTGGAGCACCGAACAGGCCGAGCAGCTGGTCGGCCAGGCCCTCGAATTCTCGGCGGGCATGCTGCAGGCCGCCGGCGTCGACCTGACGGTGCGGGAGATCATCGACCACCTGATCCGGGAGGTCTCCGAACAGGTCAAGTCCGAGGTTCCCTGGCGGCCCGGCGCACGCGAGTTGCTCGAAGAGCTCCGCTCCATGGGCGTGCCCTGTGTTCTGGTGACGATGTCCGAACGCCTGCTGGCCGCCGAGGTTGCCTCCCAGCTTCCTGACGGCACGTTCGTCGAACTGGTCACGGGCGACATGGTGGGCCGCGGGAAGCCGGATCCCGAAGCGTACCAACAGGCCTACAACTTCCTCGAGCACCGCATTACCGGCCTCGAAAAGTCGCGCGTCGTGGCGATCGAGGACTCCCTGCCGGGAGTCACATCGGCCCTTGCAGCAGGAGTGGTGACGGTCGCCGTGCCGCACTTCGTTCCGCTGCCGCCCAACCCCCATTCCATCGAGTGGTCGACGCTGCAGGGCAGGACCGTCCAGGATCTCGAGTCCCTGCTCCGAGCCGCGCCCTTCGCCGCACAGGCCTCCCGGTGAGCGGCGATCCAACCCCGAAGGGGACGGCCAGAGCCGGCAGGAGTCCCGGAGTCTCCCTCGGAAGGATCGCCGGCATCCCGGTGATCCTCGCCTGGTCATGGTTCGCCATCACGGCTGTCATCGTGATCCTGTTCGGACCCAGGGTCGAGGATACGTTCCCCGGGATCGGTTCCGGAGCCTACGCAGTAGCGCTCGGCTATGCGCTGCTCCTCGCAGCCTCGGTCCTGATCCACGAACTCGCCCACGCACTGTCAGCGCGCGCCTTCGGCTGGCCCACCGCGCGGATCGTCCTCAACCTGTGGGGCGGCCATACCCAGTTCGAACACTTCTCGGGCTCACCGGGCCGCTCGGTGGTCGTGGCGCTGGCAGGCCCCGCTGCGAACTTCATCCTTGCGCTCCTCGGGTGGGTGATCCTCGGCGCCCTGGAACCCCGCACCGTGTGGTTCCTCCTCACCGAGATCCTCGTCTGGGCCAACCTGCTCGTTGCCATCTTCAATGTGCTGCCCGGGCTTCCCCTCGACGGCGGCCGCATGGTCGAGTCCGCCGTGTGGAAAGCAACGGGGAGCCAGGACCGGGGCACCGTGGCGGCCGGCTGGGCCGGCCGACTGCTCGTGGTGGTGCTGCTCGGCGTCGTCGTCGGAATTCCCCTGCTGCAGGGCCGGCAACCGGACCTCACGCTCATCATCCTTGCCGTGGTCATGGGCGCTTTCCTGTGGATGGGAGCCAGTGCCTCGATCGACAACGCCAGGATGCGGCTTCGGCTGCCCGATATCAGTGCCAACCGCCTGAAGCAGGCAGCAATAGGACTGCCGGCCGGAACCCCCGTGGCGCAGGCGCGGCGGATCGTCCGTGACACGCCGGCGTCGGCGATCGTCCTGACGGGAGCCAGCGGCCAGCCCGAGGCCGTCGTGGACACCGTTGCCCTCGAGTCCGTTCCCGACTCCGCAGCGGATGCGACGCCGGTCAGTGCGACGGCGCGTGCCCTTCCTGCGGGTGCCTACGTACCCGAGTGGGCGGAAGGACAGGAACTCGTCCAGTTCCTCGCGCGGCTCGAGGGAAACGAGTACGCGGTGATCGACAGCCGCGGCTCGGTGACCGGCCTCCTCCACCAGAGAACCGTGATCCAGGCCATCACCGGTAAATCGGCTCCCGGCTCCAGGCCCTAGCCCCGACTTCCGGGCCCGCGGCGCGACGACGGCGCCGCGGCCCGCGCCTCCGCTTCCGCTGCCACCCCGAAACCCCCGAAGGAATTCCACCATGAGTACACCCGCGAACCACCGCTCCCCGGGACAGGCGCACGGCGCAGCAAGCAGGCGCGGCCCGTTCCGCGCTGGAGAACGTGCCCAGTTGACTGACGAAAAAGGGCGCATGAACACCGTGACCCTGACTCCGGGAGGGGCGTTCCACACGCACAAGGGATTCCTTCTCCACGACACCCTGATCGGCGAACCCGAGGGCACCATCCTTCCCAACACCACGGGCCAGCTGTACCAGGCCCTGCGGCCGCTGCTTTCCGACTTCGTCCTCTCCATGCCCCGCGGCGCTGCTGTGGTCTACCCCAAGGACGCCGGGCAGATCGTGACCATGGGCGACATCTTCCCGGGCGCCCGGGTGGTGGAGGCCGGCGTCGGCTCGGGTGCGCTCTCGATTTCCCTCCTGCGTGCGGTGGGGGACACCGGTTCCCTCCACTCGTTCGAGCGGCGCCCGGAGTTCGCTGAGATCGCCAAGGGCAACGTCGAAACCATCTTCGGCGGTCCGCACCCGGCCTGGAAGATCTCCCTCGGAGACTTCCAGGAACAGGTCCTCCAGGAGGAGGCTCCGGGAACCGTCGACCGGGTGGTGCTGGACATGCTGGCGCCCTGGGAATGCCTCGACGCAGTGGCAACGGTGCTCACCGCAGGAGGAGTGTGGGTGAGCTATGTGGCAACGGTGACGCAGCTGTCCCGCACTGCCGAGGCTATCCGTGCCGACGGCCGTTTCACCGAACCGGAAGCCTGGGAGTCGATGGTCCGCGGCTGGCATCTCGAGGGCCTCGCCGTCCGTCCCGACCACCGCATGGTGGCCCACACGGGCTTCCTCCTGACCACCCGGCGTCTTGCGCCCGGCGCGGTCGGCTTCACTCCGAAGCGGCGACCGTCGAAGACCGGCTTCAGCGAAGAGGACCTGAATGCCTGGACCCCGCAGGCCGTCGGTGAACGGGACGTGTCCGACAAGCGCCTCCGTAGGGTTGCGAGGGACGCCTCATCCACCATCCAACGGGGATCGCTGCCCGCCGAGGAGGCCCAGGCGCGGCGGGATGCGCTGCTGGAGGGAATCCCGGACGACGGCGCTCCGCAGGACGGAGATCAGACGTAGCAGAGACAGCCCCTCTCCCTCAGCCCGGGCAAGCGTAGGACGGCGGGTCTGCGCTATGGTCGAAACACAGCCCAGTGCCGAACCGAAGGTGGCGATACGCGATGGCGGAATCCGAAGAACACGTTCCCCCTTCCGGGGGGCAGCCGCAGGAGCCGGCAGTGTATGACGGCGACAACGCCATGACCCAGCGCCAGCTCAATGTCCTCCGCGACAAGCTGCGCCATATCGACCGCCAGCTCGCCTCGGCCACCTCGAACAACTCCCGCCTGGTGGCGGCCCTGGAGGCCGCACGCACCGAGATCGTGCGGCTGAAGGCGGCCCTGGAGAAGGAAGGTGCCGCACCTTTCAGTTTCGCCACCGTCATCCAGATCAACACGCAACAGGCAGCCGAGCCGGGAACCACCACGCAGGCAACGGTGCAGGACACCGCGGATATCCTCCAGTCGGGACGGAAGCTCCGGGTCACGGTGAGCCCCCTCATCAACGTGCGCCAGCTCGCGCCGGGCCAGGAAGTGCTGCTGAACGAGTCGCTGACCATCGTGGCCGCGCTCGGCTACGAGCGGGCCGGGGAACTGGTCACCGTCAAGGAGCTCCTCGGGACCGACCGCGCGCTCGTGGTGGGGCGGATGGACGACGAGCGCCTCGTTCGGCTCAACGGGCACCTGCAGGGAGAGCGGATCCGGGTCGGTGATGCCTTGGCCGTGGACACGAAGTCCGGCTTCGCCCTCGAGAAGGTGCCGCGTAGCGAGGTGGAGAACCTCGTCCTCGAGGAGGTACCGGACATCGCGTACGAGGACATCGGGGGACTGGGCCCGCAGATCGAGCAGATCCGCGACGCCGTCGAGCTCCCGTTCCTCCACCCCGACCTGTACCGCGAACACGGGCTCAAGCCCCCGAAGGGCATCCTGCTATACGGTCCTCCCGGCTGCGGAAAGACACTGATCGCCAAGGCCGTCGCCAATTCCCTCGCCGCGCGTGCGGCGGAACGCTCGGGGTCGGAGCAGGTCCGCAGCTACTTCCTCAACATCAAGGGACCGGAGCTGCTCGACAAGTACGTGGGGGAGACCGAGCGGCACATCCGGCTGATCTTCGCACGGGCCAGGGAGAAGGCGTCGGACGGCAGCCCGGTGGTGGTGTTCTTCGACGAGATGGAATCGCTGTTCCGCACCCGCGGGACCGGGGTATCCTCCGACGTCGAGACCACCATCGTCCCGCAGCTCCTCAGCGAGATCGACGGCGTCGAGAAGCTGGAGAACGTCATCGTGATCGGCGCGTCGAACCGCGAGGACATGATCGACCCTGCCATCCTGCGGCCGGGCAGGCTCGACGTCAAGATCAAGATCCAACGACCCGACGCCGAAGGGGCTGCGGAGATCTTCGCGAAGTACATCACCGGCGGCCTGCCGCTGCACGCCGATGATCTCGCCGAGCATGGCGGTGATGCCCGGGTCACCATCGAGGAAATGATCCGGCGCACCGTCGAGAAGATGTACTCGACGGACAAATCCAACGAGTACCTCGAAGTCACGTACGCGAACGGTGACACGGAGATGCTCTACTTCAAGGATTTCAACTCCGGGGCAGTCATCCAGAACGTGGTGGACCGGGCAAAGAAATACGCCATCAAGGACCTGCTGCTCGAGGGCAGCAAGGGGCTCCGGATCGAGCACCTGATGCGTGCGGTCGTTGACGAGTTCCGTGAGCACGAGGACATGCCGAACACCACGAATCCCGATGATTGGGCACGGATCTCAGGCAAGAAGGGGGAGCGCATCACCTATATACGGACCATTGTGCAGGGCAAGGCGGGCCAGGAGCCCGGCAAGTCACTCGAGACGACGGCGAACACCGGTCAGTATCTGTGAGGGACGGCACTCCTAAACCGTTCCCGAAGGGCCCGGACGGCGTGACCGTGCACCGGGTCATGGGCACGGAAACCGAGTACGGCATCATCGCCCCCGGCCTGCCCTCGGCAAATCCGACCCTTCTGTCCTCCCAGGTGGTCAACGCGTACGCCGCGACGCTCCGGGAGGGCCTCGGCAACCTGGCCGGCACACGATGGGACTACACCGATGAGGCGCCTCTTGCCGACGCGCGGGGCTGGCGGCTCGACCGGTCGGCGGCGCACCCCACCCAGCTCACGGACGAAGCGCCGGTACTGACCGCCGAGCAGATAGCACTCGAACGCGACGAATCCGCCGACAGCGCCGTCCTGATGAACCTCGTCCTCAACAACGGCGCCCGGCTCTACGTCGACCATGCGCATCCGGAGTATTCCTCGCCCGAAGTCACCAACCCGCACGACGCCGTGCTGTGGGACCGGGCAGGCGACCATGTCGCCCTCACCGCCATGCGGCGGATCGCCTCGACCCCGGGTTTCTCGCCGGTCCACCTCTACAAGAACAACACCGACAACAAGAGTGTTTCCTACGGTTCGCACGAGAATTATCTCGTCCCGCGGAAGGTGCCGTTCGGCCAGCTCGCGGCGTCTCTCATCCCCTTCTTCGTTTCCCGGCAGGTGCTGTGCGGTTCCGGGCGTGTGGGAATAGGAGCGCTGAACCAGGCACCCGGTTACCAGATCTCCCAGCGGGCCGACTTCTTCGAGAACGAGATCGGGCTGGAGACCACCGTCCGACGCCCCATCATCAACACCCGCGATGAACCGCATGCGGTCGCCGAAAAATACCGCAGGCTCCACGTGATCATCGGAGACGCGAACCTCAACGAGGTGTCCAACTACCTCAAGGTGGGGACGACGGCGCTGGTCCTTTCCCTCATCGAACACGGCCTGGCCCCCTTGCCCGAACTTGCCGATCCGGTGCGTGCGCTCCAGGCCATCAGCCACGACCCCACCCTCACCGCAACCGTGGAGCTTGCCGACGGCCGGTGGATCACCGGCCTCGACCTGCAGGAGATCTACTTCTCCGCTGCCGCGAAAGCCGCCGACGCCGACCCCCAGACCGCCGATGTGCTGCGGCGGTGGGAAGGACTTCTCGGTGTCCTGAGGACCGATCCCATGGCCGCCGCCGGGCAGGTGGACTGGGTCGCGAAGCTCAAGGTGCTGCAGGCGTACCGCGATCGCGATTCGCTCGAGTGGGGGGATGCGAGGCTCGGGCTGATCGACCTGCAGTATGCCGACCTGCGGCCGGACAAAGGTATCTATCACCGGCTGGCCCGGCGCGGGGATGTGGAGTTGCTCGTGGGGCAGGCCGAGGTGGAGAGGGCCGCCGTCGAGCCTCCCCAGGATACCCGCGCGTACTTCCGCGGGAAGTGTATCTCCACGTTTCCGGCGCAGGTGGTGGGGGCGAGCTGGGACTCGATCATCTTCGAACTCCCTTCCCAGGAGAGGCTCCAGCGGGTTCAGACCCGGGAACCACTGCGGGGGACCGCGGCGCTCACCGAACAGCTTTTCGAACAGGCGGCCGACGCCGAGGATTTCCTGGCCCGATTGTTGAGCGGCCCGGAACCACGCGTGGCACCATAGGAGTCAGCACAATCACTCCGGCGAAGGACACCCATCATGGCGACACAGGACCACAGAAGCACCGGCGCGCGGCCGGAGGAACAGGAAGACGCCCAGCCGGAGCCGCTGCCTGCTCCCGCCGGCGCGCAGGAAAGCGCCGACACCCAGGGCGTCGATGACCTGCTGGACGAGATCGACGGAGTACTGGAGTCCAATGCGGAGGAGTTCGTACGGGGTTTCGTGCAAAAGGGCGGCCAGTAACGGATGATCCCGGAAGACGCAGCAGCAATAGTTTCCCGCGCCGCCTCGACGTCGTTCGCCGACCACCTCGGACGCGACCATCCCGAGCTGCTGCCCTCCAACCGCAGCGTCGGAACCATCGCGCCGGCAGCCGGCACCGCCGCCGGGCTCGCCCCGCACGCCACCACGATCGTCTCCATGACCTTCTCCGGCGGTGTCCTGATGGCGGGAGACCGCCGTGCGACCATGGGCAACATCATCGCGAGCCGGCATATCGAGAAGGTTTTCCCCGGTGACCTGTTCTCCGTCCTGGGTATTGCCGGAAGTGCCGGAATCGGTCTTGACCTCACCCGGCTGTTCCAGGTCGAGCTGGAGCACTACGAGAAGATCGAGGGCACCCGGATGAGCCTCGACGGCAAGGCGAACCGGCTGGCCGCCATGGTGCGGCAGAACCTCCCCATGGCGCTGCAGGGCCTCGCTGTCGTGCCTCTCCTTGCCGGGTTCGATACGGAGCGCAGGGAAGGAAGGCTTTTCTCCTTCGACGTGACCGGTGGCCGGTACGAGGAACAGGAACACCACAGCGTCGGTTCGGGCTCGGTTTTTGCCAGGGGCGCCCTGAAGAAGCTGTGGAAACCCAACCTGGATGAGACGACTGCCGTTCAGGTCGCCGTCGAATCGCTCTATGACGCGGCCGATGACGACTCGGCGACCGGCGGCCCCGACGTCGTCCGACAACTTTGGCCCGTGATCTACACCGTCAACAGCGCTGGAGCGCGCAGGGTGCCGGAGCGCGAGCTCGAAGAGGCAGCGCTGGGGATCATCGGCCGCAGGTCGGTCGCAGGAAGGGAAGCGTAGCCATGACGCAGCAGTTCTACGTCTCGCCTGAACAGTTGATGAAGGACCGGGCCGATTTCGCCCGGAAGGGAATCGGCAGGGGACGCTCGGTCATCGTCATGGCCTGCCGCGACGGAATAGCGCTCGTCGCCGAGAATCCATCACCGTCCCTGCACAAGCTGGGCGAGATCTACGACCGCATCGCGTTCGCCGCGGTGGGGAAGTACAACGAGTTCGAGAGCCTGCGCCAGGCGGGAGTGCGGTACGCCGACGTACGGGGGTACTCCTATGCACGCGAGGACGTCACAGCGAGGGGGCTGGCAAGCGTATACGCCCAGAGCCTCGGGGCCGTCTTCACTGCCGAGAGCAAGCCCTTCGAGGTTGAACTCGTTGTCGCGGAAGTGGGGGAGACACCCGCCGGGGACCATCTGTACCGGCTCACCTTCGACGGCTCGATCGCCGACGAGACCGGCCTGGTGGTCATCGGCGGCGCAGCCGACGCCGTGGTCGATGCACTGCGGGACAGCTGGTCGAAAGACCTGACCTTCCCCGACGCGATCCGGGCGGGTGTCGCCTCGCTCCAGAACGACGGCGCCGCCGGTCAGCCTTCGCACCGGCTCACCTCGGGCGTGCTCGAGGTTGCGGTGCTCGACCGGGATCCCGGGACAACGCGCGGAAGCCGCCGCGCGTTCCGCCGTCTCGCCGCCTCCGAGCTCGAAGGGATCCTGACGAACGGCGGGGGCACCTGATGGACCGGCGCATCTTCGGCATCGAAACCGAGTTCGGCATCTCCTACTCCGGACCGAACTCCCGCCCGCTTTCCCCGGAAGAGGTGGCCCGTTATCTCTTCCGCAAGGTGGTCAGCTGGGGCCGTTCCTCCAATGTCTTCCTCACCAACGGTTCTCGGCTGTACCTCGACGTCGGCTCCCACCCGGAGTATGCGACGGCCGAGTGCGATGACCTGGTGCAGCTGATCACCCACGACCGCGCCGGCGAACTGATCCTCGAGGACCTGGTGGCGGAGGCGCAGCGCAAGCTGGCACAGGAGGGTTACAACGGCAGCATCTATCTCTTCAAGAACAACACCGACTCGGCCGGCAACTCCTACGGCAGCCACGAGAACTACCTGATCCCCCGGAAACTCGAATTCGCGCGGCTCGCGGACATCCTCATCCCGTTTCTCGTGACGCGGCAACTCCTGGTCGGTGCAGGAAAGGTCCTCAAGACCCAGACCGGATCGATCTACGCGTTCTCCCAGCGTGCGGACCACCTGTGGGAGGGCATTTCTTCAGCCACCACCCGTTCACGGCCCATCATTAACACCCGCGACGAACCGCATGCGGACGCCGAGCACTACCGCCGGCTCCACGTGATCGCGGGCGATTCGAACATGTCCGAGACCACCACCCTGCTCAAGGTCGGGTCGGTGGACCTGATCCTCCGCATGGTCGAGGCAGGCGTCATCATGCGCGACTTCCGGCTCGAGAATCCGATCCGCAACATCCGCGAGATCTCCCATGACCTCACCGGCTCACAGCTTCTGAAGCTCGCCAACGGCCGGCAGGTCTCCGCCCTGGACATGCAGCGCGAGTACCTCGACCGGGCGCGGAGGTTCGTCGACGACAACGGGGCGCACCACGCCCACGTGCCGCTGGTCCTCGACCTGTGGGAACGCACGCTCGACGCCGTCGAACGGCAGGACACCTCGCGCATCGACACGGAGATCGACTGGGCCATCAAGAAGAAGCTGCTGGACCGTTACCTCAACCGCTCGGGCCTGGGACTGGACTCGGCGCGTGCCGCTCAGATCGACCTGACCTATCACGACATCTCCCGCGCCCGTGGACTCTTCTTCCTCCTGCAGGCTCGGGGGGAAGCCGCCCGCGTGGTCGATGACACAGCGGTGAAGGAGGCGGTCGACGTCCCGCCCCAGACCACGAGGGCGCGTCTTCGCGGCGAGTTCGTGCGTCGGGCAAAGGAAGCGAATCGGGACTACACCGTGGATTGGGTCCATCTGAAGCTCAACGACCGCGCGCAGCAGACAATCCTCTGCAAGGATCCTTTCGCAGCTGTCGATGAGCGTGTGGAGGCGCTCCTGCGCCAGCTGTAATGGAGCGGAAAATCCGCCTGCAGGGAGAAAGTCGCAGTGGACACCCGTTAGGCTTGATGGTGCCGGACTGCTTGTGCCTCCGTCCGGCCGACCGAAACCATCTGTGAAAGAAGTCCTGTGCGAAAAGTACTTGCAACCCTCCTCCTGTTGCTGCTGGTGCTCACCGCCTGCGGCGGAACGACATCGGGCCGGACCGCCGGCGATTCCGCGGTCCTCGATTCGGTCGAGGTCAGCGGAGGCAGCGACGAGGAAGCGCCGACCGTCGAATTCGATACTCCTCTCGACGTCACGGGAACAGCTGTGAAGACCGTGATCGAAGGGGACGGCGAGGAGATCGAGGCGAACCAGCAGATCACCTTCCACGCAGTGTTCCTCAACACCGAGGACGGCACCGTGGTCGGTGACACCTACTCCGGAGGCGAACCGCAGCCCCTCGCGGTCGACGACCTGCTCAAGGAGCAGGATGCCGAACTGCACGACGTCCTGGTGGGCACGAAGGTCGGCGCCCAGGTCGCGTACACCCGGCCCATGGAGACTGTCGAAGGACAGCCCGAGGGAACTGCCGACCAGCAGCTCATCGTGCTGAAGGTACTGTCCGCCGAGGATCTCCCCCCGGAGCCGGAAGTACTCTCTCCCGAGGAAGTCCAGACGCTCGAGGACGAGGGCAAGCTTCCCACCTTCACCTTCGGCGAGGACGGCGCCCCGCAGATCACCATTCCGGACAACGAGCCGTCCGAGGATCTCGTCGTGCAGGTACTCGAAGAGGGCACCGGCGAAGTGGTGACCGAAGCCGACACCATCACAGCGAACTACAGCGGATGGCGCTGGGAAGACGGCGAGAACTTCGACTCGAGCTACTCCCGTGGCGAGCCCACCGAATTTCCGCTGACGGGCGTGATCCGCGGCTGGACCGAGGGACTGTCAGGACAGAAGGTGGGCTCCAAGGTCATGCTCGAGATCCCCGCCGCCTGGGCCTACGGAGACCCGGCGCAGCAGGGTGCCCCGGCCGGCCCACTGGTGTTCTACGTCGAAATCACCGGCAAGACAGCCGCCCAGTAGCCTGCACCCCTTTTCACGACAACAAGGAGAACCATGTCATTCGGACAGCGCGAGTTCGACCGCCAGAAGCCCGAGGTTGATTTCCCCGACCACGCGGCACCCACCGAGTTGATGATCGACGACCTCATCGAGGGCAACGGCCAGGAGGTGAAGACAGGGAACACCGTGTCTGCCCACTACGTCGGCGTCGCCTTCTCTACGGGCGAGGAATTCGACGCGTCCTGGAACCGCGGCGCCCCCCTCGACTTCCGGGTGGGAGTGGGACAGGTCATCCAGGGCTGGGACCAGGGCCTGCTCGGAATGAAGGTCGGAGGTCGACGCCGGCTGGAAATCCCGTCCGAGCTCGCCTACGGAGCGAGCGGCGCGGGATCGGCCATCGCGCCGAATGAATCACTGATCTTCGTGGTGGACCTCCTGGCAGTTCGATAGTCCGGCCCCCGTGTCAGCAAAACGTACCGAACGGCTCCTCACGCTGGTGATCCTGCTGCTTTCGAGCAGGAGGGGATTCACCAAGGAGGAACTGTTCGAGGAAATTGAGCTGTACGGTGAAGCGGCAACCGGCGCTGCACGCGAGAAGCTGTTCGACCGGGACAAGGCAATGCTGCGCGAACAGGGTATTCCCCTCGAGGCGTTCAGCGAGGATCCGTTGTTCGAGAATGACAACACCGTGCAGCGCTATCGGATCAATGCCGAGGACTACCGCCTGGCGGGCGTGAATTTCACTCCTGAGGAATACGCCGTCCTCAGCATGGCAGCCAGCCTCTGGGATCAGGGAGCGCTCGACTCCGCCGCATCCCGTGCGATGCGCAAGCTCAGCACCAGGAGTGGCGATGCCGAAGTGCCGTCGCGCCTTCCCGTGCAGCCGCGCATCCCCACCAACGATCCCTACTGGGACGAGGTGTGGCGTGCGATGTCCAAACGGAGGCTGCTGCGGTTCACTTACCGGGCTGCGAGTACCGGCCGGGAGGAAGAGCGAACGCTCCAACCGTGGGGGATGGGGGCCCGGTTCGGGCACTGGTACGTCGTGGGCTATGACACCTCCCGCCAGGCCGAACGGTTCTTCCGGCTGTCCCGCATCACTTCCGCACCCCGGCTCCTCGAGGCCGGTTTCGCTGTTCCCGAGTCCTTCGACATGAACAGGGCCCTGGGCTCGCTTCGGCGAAGTGAGCCGGACAACACGGCACGGATCGCAGTTCGCCCCGGGTCCTCCCACGCGCTCCGGGTGCGGAAGGGCACGGCTGTCCTTTCCGCGGGGGAGGAGTGGGACCAGCTCGGGGTGAAGTACTCGAGCGCCCAGGTCCTCGCCCGGGAGGTTGCGGTCTTCGGGCCGAACGCGCGCGTGGAGCAGCCCTCGGAGCTCGCCGCCGAGGTCAATGCACTCCTGCGGGGGGCGCTCGAGGCATTGCTCGAGGCGCCCGACGACGTCGTGCTCTCCGACACTCCGATGTCCGCCCCACGGCGGCAGTCCTCGGCGCAGGATCACCTCCTGCGCCTCCTCGATCTGGTGCCGTACCTCCTCGCCCACCCGGGTGCGGAGCTGGCGCCGACCGCCCGCCGCTTCAATGTGACGGCAGATCAACTGACGCGGGACCTCGACCTGCTCTTCGTCAGCGGTCCGCGACACTATCCGGACGGACTGATCGACGTCAATATAGAGGACAACCGGATCTACCTGACGAATGCCCAGAACCTCGCGGAGCCGGTGAAGCTGAGCATGGATGAAGCGTGTGCGCTGATCGTGGGACTGCAGGCCCTGCGCGATCTCTCAGGCACGAGGACTACCGAGGCACTGCTCAGCGCCCAGACCAAACTGGCGGCCGCGGCCGGGGACGCGGCCCGGATCGGCAGCGCCGTCGCCACGAAGCTCACTGAAGAGGATATCGATCCCGCCCTCGAGGCACTGCAGGACGCCCTGGTCTCCGGCGTCCGGGTGGAAATCACCTATCTGGTCCCTGCGCGCGACGAAATCTCCCAGCGGCTCCTTGAACCGGTCCGCGTGTTCTCCCATCAGGACGTCTGGTACCTGGAAGCGTGGTGCGTGCACTCGGAAGGCTTGCGGAACTTCCGGCTCGATCGTATCCAGGATGTGCAGGCAACCACGGTACCGGTCGAGAACCGACGCTTCGAGCCGCCCCCAGAGGGAAGGGCAGGGGGAATGGCTGAGGGAACTACCGGGGGAGCGACCGGGATGACTCGGTCGTCACCGGAGGTCTACAAGCCGTCGCCGAGCGACCGACTCGTCACCCTGGTGCTCCAGCCACCCGCACGATGGGTGGCGGAGCAGTACGGTGCTGTACGGACGGGTGAACTACCCGGCGGCGCGCTTGCAGCCGAAGTCCGGCTGAGTTCGGTGTCCTGGCTGCCCGGTCTGGTGGCGAGCCTCGGCGGCAACGCCGTCGTCATCCATCCCCGCGAGGTGCGCGAAAGTGCGCTGCGCTGGGTGGAGGAGGCCCTGGCGGTTCGGGCGTGACCTAGACTGGGCAGATGCCTTGGTGGTCGTGGATCGTAATCTGGGTTGCCCTGCTGGCACTCACCGCACTGTTTATCCTCTTTCTGGGATTCCGCGTTTTCCGCGGTGCCATGTCGACGCTTCGTGAGTTCGAAGGCGCCGCGGATCGCCTTCAGGTGAACAGTGGGCGAACCATGACCGACAACGACGATAAGGATGGTCATGGCGACGCCGGTGAATCCGCCTTTCTTCCTGCGGTCTTCTCCACGCCCGAGGCGGTCCGGACGGCCAATGCGCTCGGTAGGACGGGGCGGGTGGGCCGGCGAAGGGCCACCCGTGTCCGGCTCCGGGCCGAGCGGAACCAACCGCAGCTCCTGCGTGACATGCCGCATCTTTGACCTAAACTAAAAGGGGATCAACGAGAGGAACCTGATCATGAGGCCTGAAGGCTGGACAATCGTCGTCGTCATCGTCATCGCTATCCTGTTGTTCGGTGCACCGAAGCTTCCGGGCCTGGCCCGCAGCGTCGGCCAGTCGCTGCGGATCTTCAAGTCCGAGGTGAAGCAGATGAAGGATGAGAACAAGTCCGACGACGGCGCCGAGCCGACCGTCGAGGGCAGGATCGTGGACCACACGCCCTCTTCCGGAACGTCTCCCGGGACGGCTTCGAACCAGCCGTATAACGCGCCGAGTGCCACCGGATCCCCGGTCCCACCGAATCAGGGCAACTCCCCGACGCACACCCAGTAACGCAGGTGGCCAGCGCGAAGGGGCGAAAAGCCAATCCTGAAGGGCGGATGGCCCTCAAGGAACACCTCAAGGAAGCTCGAAACCGGCTCTTCAAGTCCGCGATCGCCGTCGTGATCTGCACCGTTCTCGGATTCCTGATCTACGAACCGGTCCTGGAGGCGCTCTCGGCCCCGGTGGTCGATATCAACGAGCGCGAGGGCCGTAGTGCCGCGCTGAACTTCGACACCGCGGGCTCTCCCTTCGACCTGATGGTCCAGGTCTCCGTTTTCCTCGGTCTGATCCTCTCGAGCCCCATCTGGCTGTACCAGCTGTGGGCGTTCATCACCCCCGGTCTGAAGACCAAGGAACGCCGTATCTCGCTGTCCTTCATCGGAGTTGCCGTCCCGCTGTTCCTTGCGGGGATCTTCCTGGCCTGGCTGATCCTGCCCAACGCCGTGCGCGTCCTGACGGACTTCACCCCCAGCGGCTTCTCGAACATCATCACCGTGTCGGTCTTCATCACCTTCGTGCTCCGCCTGATGCTGGCCTTCGGCATCGCCTTCCTCCTGCCGGTGGTGCTGTTCGGCCTGAACATGGTGGGACTGGTCTCCGGCCGGCAGATCCTGAAGGCCTGGCGGATCACCGTTTTCCTCGTCTGCCTCTTCGCCGCCATGGCCGCACCGGGCGCCGACGCGATGAGCATGTTCTACCTCGCAGTTCCCATGCTCCTCCTGTTCTTCGTGGCGATCGGCCTGTGTCTCCTCAATGACAAGCGCCGCGCCCGACGCACCGCCATCCGGGAAGCCGACGTCGCCGCGAACGCCGACCAGGCATCCTCGCTCGAGGGACTCTGAGCGCCCTACAAATCTGGTGTAGGCGGGAACCCCGAACGTCTAGGGTGGAAGAATGAGTACCCCAGCAGAGCGCTATCAGGCTGCCAAGGCGCGCGCCTCACATTCGCGGACGGACCTCTACCGCTTCGAGAAATCCCTTCGGTTCGAGCTCGATCCTTTCCAGCGGGAAGCGTGTGAGTTCCTGGAGGCCGGTAAAGGGGTGCTCGTGGCTGCGCCAACGGGTGCCGGCAAGACCGTCGTCGGCGAGTTCGCCGTCCACCTGGCATTGCAGCGCGGTCTCAAAGCCTTCTATACGACGCCGATCAAGGCGCTCAGCAACCAGAAGTACTCCGAACTGGCTGCAACCCACGGCGCGGACCGCGTAGGCCTGCTCACCGGTGACACCAGCATCAATGCCGACGCCGACGTCGTCGTGATGACCACCGAGGTGCTCCGCAACATGCTGTACGCCAACTCGGACACCCTCGACGACCTCGGCTACGTGGTGATGGACGAGGTCCACTACCTGGCGGACCGCTTCCGCGGAGCCGTGTGGGAGGAAGTCATCATCCACCTTCCCACCGAGGTGAAGGTCGTGTCCCTGAGTGCCACGGTGTCCAATGCAGAGGAATTCGGAGCGTGGCTGGACACCGTGCGCGGCGACACCGACGTCGTGGTGTCCGAACACCGGCCCGTGCCCCTGTGGCAACACGTCATGGTGGGCCAGGACATGCTCGACCTCTTCGCCGGCGACATCGCATTCGACGAGGCGGCTCCCGCAGGGCCCGAGCCGGGCGCGGACAAGCGTTACGACGTCAACCCTGAACTGCTGGAACTCGCCAGCAGCGAAGTCCGGCTGAACCGGCGCGCCAACTGGGGATCGGGCAGCGGCCGGCGCGGCCGTAACCAGGGCCGTCGCGGACCGCAGGAGTCCCTCGTCCGCAGGGCAAGCCGCCCCCAGGTCATCACCGCGCTCGACCGCGCCGACCTGCTGCCCGCCATCACCTTCATCTTCTCCCGCAACGGCTGCGAGGCGGCGGTGGGCCAGTGTTTGCACGCCGGGCTGTGGCTGACCACGGAGCAGGAGCGCGCAGTGATCAGTGAAACGATCGATGCCGCCACCCTCGATATTCCCCGTGATGACCTCGAGATCCTGGGGTTCTGGACCTGGCGCGAGGGGCTGTTGCGCGGTTTCTCCGCCCACCACGCGGGGATGCTCCCGACGTTCAAGGAAGTAGTCGAGAAACTCTTCGCCGCCGGACTGGTCAAGGCAGTGTTCGCGACCGAGACTCTCGCGCTCGGGGTCAACATGCCGGCGAGGTCGGTGGTTCTCGAAAAGCTCGACAAGTTCAACGGGGAGGCCCACGTGAACGTGACCGCGGGCGAGTACACCCAGCTGACCGGGCGGGCCGGCCGGCGTGGTATCGACGTCGAAGGCCATGCTGTGGTGTTATGGCAGCCCGGCACGGATCCGGGTGCGGTGGCCGGCCTTGCCTCCCGTCGTACCTACCCCCTGAATTCGAGCTTCCGGCCAACCTACAACATGAGCATCAACCTGATGGCGCAGTTCGGCCAGGAACGCTCGCGCGAGATCCTCGAGACCTCCTTCGCGCAGTTCCAGGCGGACCGCTCAGTGGTCGGCCTGGCCAAGCAGGTGCGCAGCAGGGAGGAATCGCTCCAAGGGTATGAGAAGTCGATGACCTGCCACCTCGGGGACTTCCGGGAATACTCCGGACTGCGCCGCGAGTTGAGCGACCTCGAGTCCCACGCCTCCCGCGACAGGTCGAAGTCGCTCCGGTCCGCTGCCGAGGCTTCCTTGGAGGCGCTTCGTCCCGGGGACGTCATCGACGTGCCGGGCGGGCAGAGCCAGGGATACGCTGTGGTCCTCGACAGCGATTCCTCGCGTGAACCCCGGCCGACGGTGCTCACCCTGGAAACCCAGATCCGCCGTATCGGCGCCCAGAACCTCGACGGGCCGGTCGAGATCCTCTCGCGCATCAAGATCCCCAAGCACTTCAGCGCACGCAGCCCGAAGGACCGGAGGGATCTTACGTCGTCGCTCCGGAACGCCCTCGCCGAGAAGCGTCCGCCGCGCCGCGGCGCGGGACGTACCGATGGCTTGCCGTCAGCTTCGGCCGCTGCTGAGGAACGCGCCATCTCCGAACTGCGGCGCCGCCTGCGGGCCCATCCCTGCCATGGCTGCAGTGACCGTGAGCAGCATGCGCGCTGGGCGGAGCGATGGTGGAAACTCCGCAAGGAAACCGATCGCATCGCCGGACAGATCCGGGGCAGGACAAATACCATCGCCAAGACGTTCGACCGCGTGTCGGAGGTGCTGGCGCATTACGGGTACCTCCAGGAGGACCCCGAAGGTCTTCGGATCAGCGCGGCGGGACAGAAACTCCGGCGAATCTACGGTGAGAAGGACCTGCTGATAGCCCTCTCCGTCGAGCACGGCGCCTTCAGCGACCTCGATGCCGCCGAGATGGCCGCAGTGGCCTCAGTACTGGTATACCAGGCGAAACGCGAAGAGCGGGGTGTCCGCCCGGTCCTGCCGAGTGTGGCACTCGAGGGGTCGGTCGAGACCATCATCCGCCAGTGGTCGCAACTGACAGACCTGGAGGAACAGCACCGGCTGCCGGTCACCGGTGAGCCCGAACTCTCCCTCGTCTGGCCGATGTACAAGTGGGCTCAGGGTCGCTCCCTCCAGGCGGCGTTGAGCGGCACCGAGTTGGCCGCCGGTGACTTCGTCCGCTGGTCCAAACAGGTGATCGACCTGCTGGATCAGCTCGCGAAAATCCGCGACCTCCCGGAAGGAATGCACGCCACCTGTGTGAGGGCCATTCGCCTGGTTCGCCGCGGCGTGGTGGCATACTCGAATATCAGTGAGTAAGACACCGGCGCACAGGACACTGCCGCTAGAATCCGAGCCAAGAGAGCATCCCCGACACCCATGACAAAACCCCTCCCGATCCTGTACCGCAACGGCTCCGTCTACAGCCCCGCAGATCCATTTGCGACGGCGATGCTCGTGGACGGTGACACGGTAGCCTGGGTCGGTTCCGAACACGCTGCCCAGAACCTGACGGGGGAGGGCGTCCGCACCGTCGACCTCGACGGCGCGCTGATCACGCCGGGCTTCGTCGATTCACACGTTCACACCACCGAAACGGGAATCGCCCTCGGTTCCCTCGACCTGTCCGGGTGTCCCTCCCTCGCGGATCTGCTGCGGAGACTCTCCGCAGCGGCCGCGGACCGGGAAGGGACCCTGCTCGGCTTCGGGTGGGATGAATCGCGGTGGCCCGAGAAGCGTGTACCCACTGCCGCCGAACTGGACAACGCCACCGGTGGCCGGCTGGTATACCTGGTGCGCGCGGACGTGCATTCCGCGGTCGTGTCCGGCGCCCTGGCCGCTGCACTCGACCTTTCGGCGCTGGACGGTTGGGACGATGGTTTCGTGGTGCGGAGCGCGCATGTGGCAGCACGCTCGGCCTCCCGCAGCCTCACCCCGCAACAGCGCAGCATTTATCAACGAGCTGCCCTGGGCTTCGCCGCCTCCAGAGGCTACGTCGCCGTCACCGAGATGGCCGCGCCGCACATCGCTCCGCAGGAAGACCTCGAGGGCCTGCTGCTCATCGACGGGACCTCGCAGGAAGTCCCGCTCCCTGTCGTGATTCCCTACTGGGCCCAGCAGGTGGAATCGGTTGAGGATGCCCGACGGGTGATGGCGATGTTCGGCGGACGGCTCGCAGGACTCGCGGGTGACCTGAACGTGGACGGCTCCATCGGGTCACGAACGGCTGCCCTCAGGGCACCCTACGCGGATGATCCGGGGAACTGCGGGCACACCTTCCTGGCGGACGACGCGGTGGCGGCGCACCTCACGGCGGCTACTTCCGGCGCCTTCCAGGCGGGTTTCCATGTCATCGGTGACGCCGGGCTCGACAGCGTACTTCGCGGTCTCGATGCTGCGGCCTCGGCGCTGGGAGTCGAGGCTGTGCGGCGGTCCGGCCACCGGTTGGAGCACGTGGAACTTCTCGACGACGAAGCCATTGCAGCGCTGGTGCGCTTCGGGGTTTCCGTCAGTGGCCAGCCTGCTTTCGACGCCGCGTGGGGCGGCACCGGTGAGCTGTATGCCCAGCGGCTCGGCGAGGAGCGCAGCTCGGGGATGAACCGGTTCGCATCACTCCTGTCGGCGGGAGTTCCACTCGCCCTGGGTTCGGACAGCCCCGTGACGCCGCTCGACCCCTGGGCTTCCGTGCGGGCATGCATCTCCCACAACACCCCGGCCGAACGGATCTCGGCCCGTGCAGCCTTCATTGCCCATACCCGTGCCGGGTGGCGCCTGGCCGGGTTCCAGAACCCGATGCGCGGACAGCTTGCCCCCGGCGTCCCGGCGTCCTATGCCATCTGGGAGGTCGACGAATTGATGGTGCAGACGGCGGACGACCGCGTCCAGTCCTGGAGTACGGACCCCCGTGCGGGTACGCCACTCCTGCCGGCCCTTGACACCGAGAATCCGCCGAGGTGCATCGCAACGGTCCACGACGGGGTGGCGCTGTTCAGCTCCTCCGACCTGTCCTAGGTTGCTGCCATGACCGGTGCCACCGGGCATCGGCCCGGAAATAGTTCTCCGAAGCCCACCATGCGCTGACCTGCAAGGAGAGACGTTTCCCCACGTCAGGGCGCCGTTGACACTCCCTTCGAAGCACGTAAGCTTTTGACCTACGGGTTGGAGGATCTCCTGGAACGGGAGGCCCGGCCGGCTACCACTCGACCGATTCAGGCGCTGCAGCACAAGCGCATGAATCGTGCTGGCCGGTGGCCGCCGGCACCTACGGGAACAGGTTTGCGCGTCAGTAGAAAACAGAGCCGGGAGTATCCGGTTCAGGTACGAAGGCGCGCGAACCTGTTCGCCCCGCTGCTGCGGCCAGCCGGGCGACCGGCACCGGCGCGAGAAACCCCTATACGGAGCCGTCCCATATACTTGCGGTTTGGCTCTGAAAACGGAGCTCCCCCGTGCGCTCCCGCGCATTTCGCTGGAAAGGCTCCGAACGCGTGCGTGTTGTCACCATCATCCCTACCTTCAATGAGATCGAATCCCTGCCGCTCACCCTTGCGCGGCTGCGGAAGGCGGTTCCCGAGTCGGATGTCCTCATCGTCGACGACAACAGTCCCGACGGGACCGGGGATTTCGCGGACGACGCCGCCGCATCGGACCCACAGGTTTTCGTCCTTCACCGAGCTGGTAAGGCAGGGCTGGGGGCCGCCTACATCGCGGGGTTCCGCTGGGGGCTTGACCGGGACTATGACGTCCTCGTGGAGATGGACGCAGATGGCTCGCACCGGCCGGAGGAGCTTCCCTCGCTGCTCGCAGCGGTCGACAGCGCCGATCTGGTCATCGGTTCACGCTGGGTCCCCGGCGGAAGCGTCGTCAACTGGCCGGCCCACCGGAAACTGCTCTCGCGCGGCGGCAGCACCTACTCGCGCGCGATGCTCGGATTGCCGGTGCGTGACATCACGGCCGGATTTCGGGCATTCCGTAGGGAGACCCTCGAATCCCTCGACCTCGCCTCGGTCGAGTCGGTGGGCTACGGGTTCCAGGTGGACATGACCTTTCGTGTCGCACGGCTCGGGAAAACCATCACGGAAGTTCCGATCACCTTCGTGGAGCGTGAACTCGGCGCCTCCAAGATGAGCGGGAATATCGTCTTCGAGGCCATCGGGAACGTCACGAAGTGGGGGCTCTCTGCGCGCTGGGCGAAGCTGGCGGGGCGCTTTCGAAGCAAGGCGTAGCTTCTGGACGACGGCGCTCCCGGACGACGGCAGAAAAAGAGCCGGTACCCACCCTCTCGGGCGGATGCCGGCTCTTTCGCCCGTAAACCGGGGAAATATTCTAGACTGACTGCTTTTCGCCCCGGCGTTCCCGCAGGATCGTCAGGCGGTCCTGGAGGATCTGCTCGAGCTCCTCGACCGACCTGCGCTCAAGGAGCATGTCCCAGTGCGTTCGCACCGGCTTGTCGTTCGAGGTGTCCGGCTTCTCACCGTCGACGAGGAGAGCTTCCTTGCCCGTCTTCGATACCCACACCGGCGGAATTTCCGCTTCGGAGGAGAACGTGACGAAGACACGTTCGCCGTCCTCGCAGCGGTACTCGACGCGCTGCCGGGGAGCCGGCTCGACACCGGATTCTGTTTCCATGCTCTGCGCACCAAGGCGCATACCGCGAAGGCTGCGATCGCTCATATTTTCTCCTACTCAGTGAGTGGCGTACGGCCGGGCCGGCACCGCCGTGCTGACCCCTGCGGAAAGACCCGCCTCGCGGCGATGCACTCCGGCTGAAGCTGCACTCTTTACAACACCGCCGTCAGCGGCAATGTTCCCACCGGGTAGTTCGATCCCGGCAAACACACAACTATACCCGATCGGCGCCACCATGTTCGGTGTGCGCCCTGTCCGGGACTTGAACCTGTTCAAGCATGGACGAATGCCTGCACCGTGAAGGCTGCGCTCACGCGCTGGTGACCCTCAAGGCGTTCCACGGCGGCGTCAAGCTGCCCTTGTTCGTAGTGCCGCGCGGCCGGGCCCATCAGAATTGCGGACTTAACGGCAGCGGGGGAGAGGTCCATATCGAACTCGAGGCTGTTCCGTTCGATCTCCTTCAGGGAACCGGCCAATGAATCCACCACGTCACCGGCCTTCCCGTCGGGAACCTGCAGCAGCAACGCCTGTTCCCTCAGCTCGGCGAGATGGCCGGGTTGGGGGGTGACCACCAGCAGAACCCCGTTCGGGCTCAGCACCCGGGAGAATTCAGCAGGATTCCTCGGAGCGAAGACATTGAGCAGCAGGTCCGCCGACCCGCTCTGCAGGGGCAACTGCTTCCAGACATCCCAGACCAGGCTCACGCCGTCGGGAAGCCGCCGTGCCGCTCGCCTCAGCGCGAATTTCGAGATGTCGAGGGCGACGGGAATGGCGCCCGGGAACCGGTCGGCGACAGCGCGGAGGTAATAACCGGTTCCGGCCCCGGCATCGACGACGGTGCTGGCGTGGGGCGCGAGCCTCGCCGCTGCCCCTGCGAGTGTATTCCGCAGGGGTTCGTAGTGCCCGCCGGACAGAAAGTTCTCCCGGGCCTCGACCATTCCCGCGCTGTCCGCTTCGAACCGGGTGCCACGTCCGGTAAGGAGATTGAAGTAGCCCTGCCGAGCGGCATCGAAACGGTGACCGCTGGAACATGCGAGCAAGTCGGGGTGTGCGTCCACGGCGGCTCCGCACACAGGGCACAGGAGGATCTCCCGGGTGGAAAGGGGCATGCTTCCATCCTATTCGTGCTCCGTGGCGTTCCCGTCTGCGGGGAACCGCCGGAGCTTCCTGGAGCGTTGCCGCAGGCGGAGCCGCAGTCTAGTCTCGAAGGGTGAATCCCGATCAGTTGAATCTCCTGTCTTCCGTAAGTACCCCGACCCTCCACCCCGAAGGATTGACAGCCGTTGTCGCGGTGACCCGGCCGGATTTCGACGCCGACAGTTATGTCGGCCAGCTGTGGGAGATCCGGCTTGCCGATTCGCGGCGCCGCAGGATCACGCGCGGTTTCCGGGATACAGCGCCCCAGTACTCGCCCGACGGCACCATGATCGCGTTTCTCCGCGCGCTGCCCGGCGGCAAGCCACAGCTCCAGGTCATGGCGAGCGCCGGCGGAGAGCCCATCGCCCTTACCGACCAACCGCTCGGTGTCGGTAGTTTCGCTTTCTCCCCGGATTCCCGACGGGTGGTGTTCGAAGCCCGCGTCCCTGAGGAGGGGCGTTACGGAACCGTCGACGGCGTGTCCGGCGGCCTCGAGGATCCCCGGCTCGTGACGATCAACAAATACCGGATGAACGGGCTCGGGTACACCGCAGACAAGCGGCTACAGCTCTTCCTCGTCGAGGTACCGGATCTCGACTATGAGCCTTTCGTTGAGCCGGTGGGTCGCGCCAAGGCCGCACTGGACCAGGCGAAGTCGGATGCAGGGCGCGCCGCGGGACCTGGCAATGCCGTCGCCCACCCTGCCGGCCCCGGCACCGACAGCTCCGACCCTGCCGGTTCCAACATCGGCGGCACGGGCTCCGGTGGACCGAACACCGCGGTGCCCGCCTCACGCCAGCTGACATCTGCTGATGCCGACCACTCGATGCCCCGGTTCACAGCGGACGGCGGACGGGTGCTCTTCACAGCGGCCCTTGCCGATGACGCCGACACCACCCTCGTCACCGATGTGTACTCGATCGCATTGGACGGCACGGACCGGCAGAAACTCTCGAATCTCGGCGAATCCCGGCTCAGCTGCGGAGCGGCTGGGGAAAGCCTGGACGGTGCCTGGCTCTACTACCTCGGGACCGACGTATCGTCCTCGGGACTCGACTTCGTGGCACGCAACACGGCACTTTACGTCGCGCCGACAGTAGACCCGGCCGACGTCCGGCGCCTCACCGATCCGGAGGGCTCCGATCTGTCGGCAACGGAGTCCGGCGTCGTGCCGCATTCCGACTCCTCCGTCCTGGTCCTCAATCAGACTCGTGGCACCGTTGAACTCCTGGAGGTGTTCCCGGACGGCCGCCACGAACTCCTGGCCGACGGTCCGCTCGTCGTCACCGGTGTCGCCTCCGCCGCAGGCACCGCCGTCGCCTCATATACCGATGCGGTGACCATGGGCGACGTCGGGCTCGTGCACCACCAGGCGCTCGTCACACTGACTGACTTCTCGGCACCGCTCCGGGATTCGGTTCCGGTGTTCGCTCCGCTGGAGGAGAGTTTCCCTGCGCCGGACGGCACCGCCGTCCACGGCTGGGTTGTGCTTCCGGAAGGAGAAGGACCCCATCCGGTCCTCCTGACCATCCACGGGGGACCGTTCGCGCAGTACGGCTGGGGCTACTTCGATGAAGCGCAGGTCTATGCGAGGGCCGGCTACGCCGTGCTCCTCTGCAATCCGCGCGGATCCGCCGGCTACGGACAGGCCCACGGCCGCGCGGTCAAGGAGGCCATGGGGACGGTGGACCTCCAGGATGTGCAGGCCTTCCTGGACGGCGCGCTCGAAAAGTACTCCTCGATGGACAAGGAGCGCCTCGGCATTCAGGGCGGTTCCTACGGCGGCTACCTGACGGCGTGGGCGATCGCCCACGACCACCGGTTCACCGCGGCCATCGTCGAACGCGGGTACCTGGATCCGCCGTCGTTCGTGGGCTCCTCCGACATCGGCTGGTTCTTCTCCGAGGAATACACGGGCAGTGATTCCGAGCGCGTCGCGGCGCAGAACCCCTTCGCCCATCTAGCCGCAGTACAGACGCCCACCCTGGTGATCCACTCGGAGGAGGACCTCCGGTGTCCCATCGAGCAGGCACAGCGCTACTACACGGCGCTGAAGAAGCAGGGAGTACCGACCGAGCTGTTGATCTTTCCCGGAGAAACCCATGAACTGTCACGCTCAGGTTCGCCCTGGCACCGACGGCAGCGTTTCGAACACATCCTGCGGTGGTGGGCTGCCTGGCTCCCCAGCAGGGTCAACAAGCCGTCCCCGCATTCCGACGCCGCCTCCGAAGGTGCGGCGCCGGAACGACGGTAGCGTCCGCCAGCAGGAACTACGCCCTAGAACTGCAGTTCCGCCCGGGCGCCGTCGATGCCCGGTTGGGACCATCGCCGTGCATGTTCGCCATTGTCGGTGAGGGACCTCAGCAGTGCCTTGTCGAGGTAGAGCGTGCCGTCGAGATGGTCGGTTTCGTGCTGGGCGATGCGTGCGGGCCAGCCCGAGAACCGCTCAGTCACCGGGCGGCCGTCCGGCCGGGTGTAGGTGAGGTCGACGTCGCGGTGCCGCTCGACCACGGCCTGGTAGCCGGGCACGGATAGGCAACCCTCGTAGAACGCCGCGGTGTCGGCCCCGGCGGCGGCATAGCTCGGGTTGATGATGGCGAGGAACGGCAGGGGAGTGCGCAGGCGGAGTGCTGCGACGTCGTCGTCCTCGACGCCCTTGTCCTCCAGCACCGCGATGCGGAGCGGAATGCCGATCTGGGGCGCTGCAAGGCCGACGCCCGGGGCGGCATGCATGACGCGGCGCATGGTGTCGAGGAGCAGTTGAAGGACGGCGTCGTCGAACTGTCCGTCGAACGGCAGGGCCGGTGTTCGAAGGAGCGGATGTCCCGCGTGGACGATCGGTGGCAGCTCGGAGGACAGAACGCTGTCGACGATGTGCCGGAGGTCGACCTGATGAACTGGCGAAGAGAAGGATTGAGAAATATCCACATAGTAAGCAGAAGGATCACTACTGCTGGTACTAGTTATGTCAGGTAGGTTCGCGGGGCGGGCCCCGATAGTGGCCGCCGATGATCCAAGCTACTCCGTCCCAACTCGATCCGCGTGCTGCCGTCGACGGCACGGGAACGTCCTTTGCCGATGTCGACAATGCTCGGGGTCGGCCGGCCCGGCAGGTCAACCGATGGTTCGGTGCAGGGAGCGAATCCGGTGCCGTGGGCACGAGGTAAGTGAGCAGGAACGGCTGTTTTGCCGGGACCACTTCCCGGCCTTCCGGTTTCGCCGATAATCCACATTATGTCAACTTGAAGTGATCCAATTGCAGAATCTGCAGATCAGGACATAGTGATACGTCCCCATACTGCGGAAATGGGCAGGCCACCGGCATGATACCGACCGAGGATCTAGTCGATCTCCTGGAAGAACTAGGTATTTCCACCGGGGTGAATCTGGATCTGCTGATCGAGGCGGTCGTTCTCGCTGAAAATATCGTAGGGCGTCGTCTCGACGGTCACCTTTCCAAAGCGGGTGCGCGTCCCCGAGGAAAAAAGCTCTATCCGATGGATCTGCCCTTCATCGAGACCCTCGAGCAGGCCCAACACTTCCGTCTCGGCAAAGATGTGTACCAAGGTGCCCTGTCACCGTGGGCGAAACCTATCCACTCTCCGGCCCGCGATGCCTTGGAGAATTGAGTAAAGCCAAGTAGGGACGCGGTGCACAGGCACTATCGGTGGGAGCGGCGCTCAGTGGCGTGAACAATTTGGAGAGCGGAATCCGAACGCGAGAGGCGATCTACCAGAAAGACTTGCTCGGTCAGGGCGTTCAACCGGTTCGAAGAGGCGCGCTTCATCGCGTGGACAGAGGCGGCCGGCAGCGTCGCCAACCTTTCCATATCTGCCGTTCCCGGCCCCCAATGCCGGCATCAAGGCACTGATCGTCCGGTGTGCGAAGCTCGTCCGCGTACTCCGCAGTGCGCACTTCAAGTGCCGATACCCTGAGGGATAGCGATACGACCACCTGACGGAGAGAACAACCATGGAAGCATTGCAACGCATCGAGCGCTTCGCCGTAGCGCAGAAGATCACGATGATGGTGAACCGCTATGAGATTCGGGCGGTCGATTCGCAGGGTCGACCCGGCGGCCTGCTCGCAGTCGCACAGCAGAAGCGGATGACCTTCAAGGAAGAGGTTACGTTCTACTCCGACGAGTCCAGGCACACCCCGGTCTTTTCCTTCAAGGCACGCCAGAGGCTGGATGTGGGCGCGACCTACGACGTGCTGGACGCGCAGGGAAATGTCCTCGCCGGTTTCCGCAAGGACTTCGGCAGGTCGTTAATGCGCTCCACCTGGCACCTGGACGCGCCGGGGGTGCACGCCGTCGGAAGGGAGCGCAGTGCCGGGGTGGCCGTCGCCCGCCGGGTCTGGGATCTCGTGCCATTCGCGGAAAGTTTCCCCGCACCGTTTCTTGTCCACTTCAACTTCGTCGACGAGTCAGGGCAGGTGGTCATGACGTCCCGGCGCGGCCGCTCACTACGGGACCGGTACGACGTTACGGTGCCGGGCTCCAGCCTGGACGGCCGGGTTGCTGCCGCCATGGCGGTCGCCCTAGACGCACTTCAGGCGCGGTGAGGTGCCGGACCTCAGCTATGAGTCCGAGCGTCATCAGTTCCATCACTGCACCTTCACTCCCTGTCGATGCAGACAGACCAGCCCGGTCTTCATTGACGACGAGATCCAAAGTACCGCAGCACGCGCCCGGATAACCGGGCTTTGCGCGCGCCGGTGGCCGCAAAAGCATCCATCGTACGAATTCGGTTCAGCCGATGCGGCGGGCAACTATCGCCGCGTGCGGCCGGTGGGCCCCGTCGACCCTTCGGTGACTTTCCAGCACTTCGAACCCAGCCGCAGCGATCACGAGGGACAGCTCATCGACGGGCCAGAGGTACGCGGGAGCAACGACATGGGGAAACATCTCGATGGCTGGACCGTCGAAGAATCCCAGCAGGAGTCCTCCGCCCGGCCTGACGCAGCGAGCGAACTCCTTGAAGGCCGAGGCCGTCTCCGCTGGGGCCAGATGAATAATCGAATACCACGCGAGGATCCCACTGATCGACTCATCCGCGGCTCCGAGGGCATCGAGGGACCCAACCCGGAACGCCACGTCAGGAAACCGCTCCTTGGCTTGATGGACAAACTCCTGTACGAGATCGATGCCCTCGACTGAAGCGCCGCAGTCCTTAAGGAAATTCGTCCACTGTCCCGGACCACACCCTGCGTCAATGATCAGACCGTCCATACCTTCCGCCCAGGACGCAATGAGCGACCTGTCCGCCTGATGCGTAGATTCGATATTCCCCAGGAGCTCCGTGTACTCCGCTGCACGATTACGATAAGCCGCGCGAATGTCGGCGTGGATCACGGGGTCAGCTTTTGCATCCACTATTTAGTGCCACCCATCTGCATGTTCGAGCCGCAACGCTGCGCGTTCGATGGCCGGCTCCAACCGTGGCCGGACCACCGCCGGGCTGATATACCTGTCCCCCGACTCCGAAGGCAACGGCAGACGGGCACTTGGAGCTCGGGGCCTTCCGGTCGGTGTCCTCTAGTCCCGTTATCATCTTCCGGGTGAAGTTATCATGGCACCGAAGCGACGAACGGGTTGGGGGTCTACATGCGTGAAGCGAATGCGGAAGAAGAGATGGCAGGCATGACGTGGCACCAGAGAATTGACCGCTTCTATGAGCAGGACTTCGACGACGACGATCCGCACGGCTCGATCACGAGGATGCGGGATCTCCTCTCCGATCGGCCAGAGGGCGACGCGGAGGCTCTGTTCGAGTTGGCTGGGGTGCACGATGCTTTGGGGCTCGAAGACGAAGCAATCCCGCTGTACAGGCGGGCCATCGGAGCGGGACTTGAGGGTACGAGCGGGTCACGTGCGTCCATTCAACTCGCGAGTAACTTACGCAACGTTGGTGAGTCGGCCGAGGCAGTGTCGCTTCTTGAATCGATGCGTGATGCCGGTATCGACGAAGGGGCACGCCAAGCCTTCCGTGCCTCGGCGCTGCATGACGAAGGCAGACACGGGGACGCGCTGAGGACAGCACTACTGGCACTCATCCCCACGCTCGAGGGCTACCAGCGGTCCCTCTCCGCCTACGCAGCAGAACTGCCGAGTACCGTCACGAAGCCCTGAACCGTCTCGTGCGGCGGACGGAGACGGATCCGCCGACGGGATGGCCCCCGACGACGTCGCTTCGACCTCAATGTGGTTGAACCCGAATGTTCGGTTCGGTGTTCGTCCGGAATGACGTACTCCCCCGAGACCTGGAACGACATTCCGAGACAACGAGCTCGAAGCGAATGGAACGGCCGCGCACTTGAGGCAATACTCCTCTGCGAGGTGATCCGCCGAGATGAAGGCTGGCCACCCCGACCCCCGTCGCGTCTTCAATTGATCCGAATTTCCCTGCCGGACACTCAGCAACTCTTCGGTACTCGATCCAGTGAAGTTCATCGACACATCTGATATTCAGCGGTACGGACCCGCGATCAACGGCAGCGTTGCCTCCATCCGCTCCCTTGAAGGAAGCTAAGCACCTACGGCGGATGATTTCCGCTGAGGGATCCCCTCGCAAAATCATTCGGGCTGGCAATACGTGCTTACAGGTATGCGGGGGCTACAGCGAAAACGGCGGTCAGAACATGCCTTTGGCGCTGGGAGACTTCATGAATCAGCAACGGTGCGTCGTCGTAGGGTACGACATCCGTAATCAGGTGCTTGCGAATCATATCGCCGTGGGAGCGGAGTAACTTGATGGTTTCGGAGGAGAGCCGGGCACGGTCCCAGTGCCCCGCCAGGCCGCGGGGAACCCTGCCGATCTGTGCGCAGCGCAGGCTCAATCCGTTGTGATGAAACTCTTCGCCGAGGCGCACGGCGTCCGCTCCGCTGGTGTAGAAGGCCAGATCGATGATGCTTCCTTGAGGGCGGGAGGCGCGGAGGGCGGCATGGAGCGCTTCGGGGCGTCCACGGCATTGGAAGACGACATCGGCCCCCCGGTCTGCTGGGCCATGGCGCCACCGTGCCTTCAGTAGCCTGCCGGGGTCATCCTCCAGGTCCAGGGCAAGGAAGCCCAGTTCTTCCGCTGTTCGGCGGCGGCGCGGGTCCGAGTCTGCGACGGCAACCTCGCGTGCGCCGAGGGACCGGGCGAACAGGGCGGTGAGAAGTCCGATGGGACCGGCACCAGTGACCAGCACCTGACGTCCGTCCACGCCGTCGGCAAGACCGCGAACCGTGCCTCCTGTTGCCTCCGCTGCCGCATGCAGCAGTCCGTTGGCGCAGATCGGCCCGAGATGCGCCACGAAGACGCCCAGTAGCGGATCAAGGTCCTCGCTCAGCAGCACCAGATGCTCGTTGAGCGGGTCCGCCACATGCACGGTGGCGTGCCCGTACGCACAGGCAAGGACATCTCCCTCAGAAAATGCGGCAGTTCGTGATTCCGCTACCCGGGCGACTTCCATATAGCCGAGCCGGCGGATTGGGTAGGCAGTGCCGGCGGAATGCGGCAGAAATAGGCCCAGATCGGCATCCAGGCTCGACCGCAGCCCCGGATGGTCCCCTTTCACGAAGGCAAGCTCGGTGCCCGCGGACAGGCCGGTGACAAGGGTTTCGAGCAGCAGTCCGCCCTCGGGAACTTCGGGCAACTGCTCCTCGATAATCTCCAGGGCTCCAGCTGCCGGGATGATGAGGTTGCGGCGGCGGTTCATGCTCTTGCTCCGTGGACTGCGGACCGCTCCTGGGGCAGCTTCACGGGCAGTCCGGTGCGGGCCGATTCGGCGATGGCGCAGCCGAGACGGTGACTGCGCAGGGCCTCGGCATAGGGGGTGCGTGTGGCTTCCCGCTCTCCGCGTACGGCTTGGATGAATTCCCGGTCCACCGTTACCCGTGGATCTTCCGCGCTTTCCAAATCCGTTCGGGAAGTGCCGTCGAAGCTGCTGAGGCCGGCCTCGGACAACTCCAGGTACAGGCCACGGCTCACGGTGTGCAAAGCAGCCCGGTGCTTGGCGGCCAGCACGGACGTCGCAGCCAGCGTGGCCACCGCTCCGGAGGCGAAGCGCATCGTGGCCGCCGTCGCGTCGTCGACGTCATCCGGCTCCTGGCCGGCCCTGCCGGCTGCCTCCGTCTTGGCTTCTGGAGTGCTCCGGACACCTGCGGCGTAAACCTCGACGACATCGCCGAGGAGGAAACGGGCAGCGTCCAGAACGTGGGTCAGCTGTTCCACCACCTGGCCCCCGGAGCGGTCCACCCGGCCCCACCACGGGACCGGCGGACGCTTGTCCAGCCAGTAACCGTTGGCCAACAGGGCAGGTGACTCTGCCAGCAGGTCCCGTGCGTGCTCCATGGCATCCATGCAGCGCCAGTGGTAACCGGTGCCGGTGACTACACCGGCAGCCTCGACGAGCACGCCAATTTCTTCCGCCGTTTCCCGGCCCAAGCCGACCGGCTTCTCCACGAACAGGGGCAGACCCCGGGAAAGTGCGGCGCGCTCCCCCGAACCGTGCGCGAAAGGAGGAACGCAGATATAGGCAGCATCCGCGTCCGTGAGGTCCAGCGCTGTATCGGGGTCTGTAAAGGCCTGTGCGTCCAGTTCGCGGGCCAGCTTTTCCGCCGCCGCCGGATGGGCATCGGTGACACTGGTGATCCGGACGCCCAGCTGCTGCAGGGTACGCACATGGCGTTGCCCAACGGAACCGGCTCCAATAAGAGCTACTTTCACGGTCACTGAGTCTCCTGGAGGATCTGGTCATATAAACGCAGGTAGCTGGCGGCCATTGCCTCTGGCGTCCAAACGGACGCCGCCTCAATGCAGTCCTCGGCACGGATACTGTCCAGTTTCTGCAAGAACCCTGCCAGTTCCGGTTCACCGGCGGCAAGAAACCCGGTACGGCCGTGCTGCACCAACGAGGGCAACACCCCCAACGGTGTGCCAACGACGGGAACGCCCCGTGAGAGGGCTTCCAGCACTCCGGTCGCCCCGGGCTCGGCCCATCGGTTGGGCGCCAGTAGTACCCGGGCGGAACGCAAAACGCGTTCCTTCGCTTCACCACCGACACCCCCGATCCACCGGTGCCGGTGTCCGTCAAGCAGCGGACGAACCTCGTCCTGGAAATAGATGACATCGGGGTGGGACGTCAGGTGGGCGTCACCGGCCGCAAGGCGGCGGTCCAGCTCAGCAGGATCATCAATGCCGGCGACCGGTCCGGCGAGCACCAGCGGCACCCCCGCCTGCCGGCAGATCCGCACGGCCGCATCCTGCCCCTTGTCCCTGGTGATGCGGGCCAGCACCAGGGCATGGTCTGCTTTATCCACCCGAACCTCTAGTGCCGGCGGGGCCGCAAGCGGGACGACACCAACGATCTGGCGGCGCAGTGCCTCCGGTGCACGGTCCAGCTGCGACTGCGAGACCGCGGCGAACCGGATACGACCACGACCGTCGAACGCCTCATAGAACGCGCCATGCTTAGCCAGGTCCCAATGCAGTGTCTGCAGCACCGGCGGGGCTGCCGTACCCATGGCGGCAAAGACTGCAGGCCCCACGACTTCGAGGTGATCATGGACAAGATCCCAGCTGCCGCCGTCGGAGATGGCCTGAACAATCCCCTGCATCTGGGCGTGGGCAATACCTGAAACCTGGTTGTAGGGCCGGGCGATCGAGGCGAACTGCGGCTCAGCCAAGGGATGCAGGTAGCTGTCGGCTTCGATCGTGCTGGTGCCGACGGTAGCCAGCGTGACATGAACGCCGGCGCGGCGCAGTTCGGGAATGAGCGTGGCGATGACAGTTTCGATGCCCCCGTAGCCGGAGGGTGGGACGGGTAGCCACGGGCCGGCATTCACGAGAATCCGCATACTCAAGCCCACTCACCGGTCATGGACCAGTGCTGTCCGACCTCAAGCATTGGCGGGCGTTCGGAAACCCCGATGACGGCGGTGTCACCGATGTAATCTTCGCCGTTCCGCAGGAACTGGGTCAGCTCCACGCTGCGGGGGGCAGCCGGGGCAAGCCCGCGCCGGTGCAGCCGCGATTGAACGGTGAGCTGAATCTGCATCGCCATCTTGGCCAACTCGCCATCGGTCGAGTTGCGGTGGCGGCGTTCTCCGAGGTCCACCTGGGCCATACCGCCCAGGCCCACTGTTTCCAGCACATCGATCAGCATGCCGATCTCGACTCCATAGCCGGAGACAAAAGGGATGCATTCGAGCAGGCTGCGGCGGCCGGCGTACTCTCCTGCCAACGGTTGGACGACCCCGGCCAATTGAGGCCAGAACAGGTTCAGCAGGGGACGCGCCACGAGTTCGGTCACACGGCCACCCCCGGCCGGCATAATCGTGACCCCATCATCAAGTGGGCGGTCGTAGTAGCTCTTGACGAAGTGAATCTGCGGATCGGTCAACAACGGGCCGAGCAGACCGACCGCGAACTGCGGGTTGAACCCCTGCAGATCCGCGTCGATGAACACGATGATCTCCCCCGAAGCGATCGCCAGGGACTTCCACAGCGCTTCGCCCTTGCCGGGGATGCATCCGGTGTCCGGCAGGATCTGGTCCTGGTGCGCGATCATGGCTCCGGCGGCCGCCGCTACCGCGGAGGTATCGTCAGTGGAGTTCGAATCGATCACGATAATTTCATCCAGCAGCGGCAGCTCTTCCATCAACTCGGTGCGCAACGCGGTGATGATCGCTCCGATGGTAACCGACTCATTCTTCGCCGGAAGCACCACGCTGACGCGTTGACCTTGCTTGCGCGCCGCGAGTTCCTGCCGGTCGAATACGCTGCCCTGGAAGCTTCGGGCCGAATACCAATTCTGAACCTCTGTCCGCATGCTGGTTGCCTCTCGCCAAGCGTGCCGGTGGATCCGGGCCCGGCTATGGATAGGATCAGATCGAAGCCTACGGTTCGGGCAGCCCCTTGGGAATAGACCAAAGCCGTAGCGATCCGGGACCGCAGACCTCCTCGACAGGGACGGCATAGGCTCGGATCAGGGGCGGAAGCTTTCGGGAGACCAGCGGCAGTGAGGAGAATCGATGCAGCAGATACGGGCCGGCGGGACACGTTCCCGCCTGGTGTTGTGGAGGCATGGCCAGACTGAATGGAACGTGCTGGAGAAAGCGCAGGGCCATGCAGACATTCCACTTGATGCAACCGGGCGCCGGCAGGCAAAGCAGGCCGCGAAACTGTTGGCTACCTTCAAGCCCCGATTCCTCTGGTCCAGCGATCTGGAACGCGCCCGGCATACCGCCGCCGAACTGGCCCAACTGACCGGTCTGGAACCTGTGTTGGACAAGCGGCTGCGCGAATACCACGTGGGCATCCGGCAAGGCACCACCTTCGGCGAGTTCCGGCAGCAGCACCCGGACGTTCACAGGAAGTTCTTCACTGAGGAGAACTACCGGGTTCCGGGTGCCGAACTGCCCTCGGAAGTGAACCAGCGGATGAAGGCCGTGATGGTGGAGGCGGCGCTAACTCTGCGCGGCGGCGGCACCGGTGTGCTGGTCGGGCACGGGGCGGCCCTGCGCAGCGGATTGATGGCCTTCTTCGACGCCCCTGCCCACCTGCGCGAGATGTTCGCCGGCATGGCCAACTGCGCCTGGACCGTACTGGAAGAACACCCCGACCGCGGCTGGCAGGTCACCGACTTCAACGTCCAGACCCTGCCCGATACGTCTTTGACGCTGGCCGACGACATGCCGGCCGAGCACGACACATAGGACCAGACCGGGACCGCTGCGCTTGCAAATCCGTGTTCACGATGAAGTAGTGCCGGTGCGTTGAGCGGATAACCACCCTCCACTGGTCCGCCCTCAGCAGCGGGACACAGCCGACAGCACAGCAACGGACCAGACCGCGCGTGCGTCTCCCTACAGTCCGGCAGTATCCGCCTGCGCGCGTCGGAGCGCAGCGATGGTGTGTCGTCGGCCGACCAGGAAGAGGCTTTACGAGGCCAACCTTTCACGCACTCCAGAACCAGGGATGGCCGAGTCGAAACCCGGTTCAGGGGAGTTGATCTCGGCCCACAGCGCATCGAGGGAGAGGCCAAGGACATCGGCGACAGCAGCAATGGTCGAAAGTGCCGGGGTTGCTACGCGGCCCGTCTCGATTTTGCGCAGCGTCTCCGGTGAGACACCTGCCTCCAATGCAGTGTGAAGAATAGAACTCTCTCCCCTGGCACGTCGCAGGAGAGCGCCAAGGCGCTCACCACGTTCGATGTCTGCGGGGGTGTGCGGCAGTCTGACCATGGAACCCATTCTAATACCGGGATACTCTTACCGGTATAGTAATTGGATACGAGGAAGAGGTACCCATGATTGAGATCCTGACTCCCGCCGAAGTCTCCCGCGCGAAGGACACCGGCGCACTCGTCGCCAACATTCTGCAAACGATGAGAACCCGCAGCACGGTCGGTACGAACCTCCTGGATATCGACCGGTGGACCCAAGCCATGATCATCGAGGCCGGAGCACAATCCTGCTACGTCGACTATGCGCCGTCCTTCGGCCGCGGGCCGTTCGGACACTTCATCTGCACTGCTGTGAATGACGCTGTGCTCCACGGACTGCCACATGACTACACCCTCGCTGATGGAGACCTGCTGACGCTCGACCTCGCCGTATCGTTCCGAGGAATCGCCGCAGACGCCGCCATCAGTTTCATCGTGGGAGACTCGAAACCGACGGAGAGCGTCGCGATGATCAGCGCCACCGAACGTGCGCTGAGTGCAGGAATAGCCGCCGCCCGGCCGGGAGCTCGCATCGGCGATATCTCCCATGCCATCGGCTCGGTCCTCAGCGCGGCGGGCTACCCGATCAACACGGAGTTCGGAGGCCACGGCATCGGCTCGACGATGCACCAGGACCCGCACATCACGAACACCGGACGACCCGGTCGTGGTTACGAACTGCGCCCCGGACTACTGCTGGCACTGGAGCCATGGGTCATGGTGGACACAGCCGAACTCGTCACCGATCCCGACGGGTGGACACTTCGAAGCGCGACAGGCTGCCGGACAGCACACAGTGAGCACACGATCGCCATCACCACCGACGGAGCAGAAATCCTCACCCTACCCACGGAGGAGCAACCCTGAGCAAGGAGTGGTTCAGTCCGCGGTGCGTTGACCGGTTGAGATGACCAGGGATATTCACGACGCCGATACTCCCCCAACTGCTGTTGGCGACGCTGTCGTCCCGTTGGTTTCCCTAGTGATGAAGGAATGCTGTAGCAGTGGTGCGGACAGCGTCTGTAATAGCGTCCAGCAATGGTGAGGCAAGTTTCCATCGCTGCCAATACAGGTCGACATCGACCGGTTCATCGGAAGCCAATTCCAGAAGTCGACCGGTCTCGATCGCCTGAAGGCATTGCTGTTCGGGTAGCAATCCCCAGCCGAAGCCTAGAAGCACAGCGCGGACGAAATCATCGGATGTTGGAATGAAGTGGCGCGATGATTGAAGATCCTGCCGGGTAGAGGTACGAAAGAACTGATCCTGAAGGATGTCTTTCCGGTCGAAATTCACCACCGGCGCGTCTCTGAGAAGGGTGAGATCTGTGCTGCCGGAAAGCCACCGGTCATGGAAGGAGGGACTGCACACCGCACGGTAACGCATCACCCCGATCTTCTCGGAGGTGCACCCCTGAACAGGCGCAGCAATCGAGGTCACCGCCGCCATCACCTCACCTGAGCGCAGGAGAGATGTGGTGTGCTCCTGATCATCACGACAAATATCAAACACCACCCCAGTACTCTCCAGAAGCATCACCAATGCTTCCAGGAACCACGTTGCGAGACTGTCAGCATTCACTGCAAGAGAGATCGATCTTTTGCCTTGGAGGTAGAGGTTCTCGTTGAGCTCGCGTGCTGTATCCGTTTCGAGCAGTTGCATCTGACGTGCGTAGCGCATAACGACGTCGCCGGCTCGGGTTGTCGTCACGGGAGCAATGCGCTGTACGAGGATCTGGCCAGCATTTTGTTCCATCGCTTTGATCCGTTGAGATATTGCCGAGGGAGTCACATGCAATCGTCTGGCAGCCGCGTCGAAAGACCCCTCCTCTATGACGGCGACAAGTGCGTGGAGTTGGTCTCGCTGAAACGCTGTCATTAGCTCAGCTTACTCAGCATCAGAAAGGTTAGCTGTTCGTACTCAAAACCGGGCTCTAGGTTCGGAGCATGACATCACTTGATCCCGTTCTGTCCGTCCTGTCAGGACTAGGTATAGGCCTCGGCCTGATCGTGGCTATTGGAGCCCAGAACGCCTACGTTCTACGGCTAGGAATTCAGGGTACGAACCGGACTATCGCACCCGTGGTGCTGATTTGCGCCGTGTCGGACGCGCTTCTCATTATGGCCGGGATCGTGGGCATCGGTGCCCTGATCGAACGGGCACCGAGTGTCATCGTCGCCGTGCGCATCCTCGGCGCGGGATTCCTCATCGCGTACGGACTATTTGCAGCACGGCGCGCTTTTCGACCGGCGATGCTCGTGGTGCAGGAACGGGCAGCACACATCCCGACGAAAACGGCGATGGCAACCATTGTGGCCCTGACCTGGCTCAATCCCCAGGTTTACCTCGACACCCTGATCTTCCTTGGATCCATCGCCAACCAGCAAGGAGATCAGGGACGGTGGTGGTGGGGTGGCGGCGCCGTCGCCGCCAGTTTCCTCTGGTTTTTCAGCCTGGGATTCGGCGCGCGGCTTCTTCGCCCATTGTTCGCCCGCCCCACCTCCTGGCGGGTCCTCGACATATTCATCGCCATCATCATGCTCGGCCTGGGCATCCATATGGCAACCGGCTTCTGAGAGACACGGCCTAGTTCGACGTCGACTGGTTGATGAGGACTTCACGGCAAGTCAGTCGCTTTGCTACCCCGTCCGCGCTTTCTCAAGAGCGGATTCTTCACTGGCACCGCGAGGGGGCCGCCGCGGTCAGCTTCGCTGCCCCAGCCGCCATTTTTTTCCTTGTGGTGTCAGGGTAAGCGGTAAAGGGTGGGAAAGGCGGTTCTTTGCCGCCCTCTATTAGGAGGTCGTATGTTCTTCCACGTTCAGCAACTGATCAATGAGATCGTCCCTGACGAGCCGGATCCAGCCGCAGCGAATGCCCTGCAGGAGGGCCTGGGCGGGCAGTTCGGTGAGATGCGCACCATGATGCAGTACCTGTTTCAAAGCATGAACTTCCGCGGCGCTGCGGCGAAACCGTACCGCGACCTGATCCAGGGCATCGGAACCGAGGAGATCAGTCACGTAGAGTTGATCGGCACCACGATTTCCCGCCTCCTTGATGGATCGCCACGCTATCAGGGCAAGCTCGACGACCCGCTGGACACCCCGGGGGCAGGCGGGTCTATCCCGCTGAATCTCGCCCTGTCCGAGGGAAACATCCACCATTACCTCGTTGGAGCGCAAGGGGCGCTGCCGGTGGACTCGGCGGGCAATCCTTGGAGCGGCAGCTATGTCTACAACTCGGGAAATCTGCCCCTAGACCTGCTCTACAACCTGATGCTCGAGGCCACCGGTCGGCTGCAGAAGTGCCGCATGTACGAGATGACCGATAACAAGACGGCGCGGTCCACGATCTCGTACCTGATCGTCCGTGACCAGGCACATGAGAACGGGTTCGCCAAGGCGCTCGAGAGCCTGGGGGTGAACTGGAAGTCGCTGCTGCCGATTCCAAAGACGAACGCCGAGCAGTTCCCGGAGGTGAAGAAGCTCCTCGATCTTGGACTGCAGAGCAAGCAGTACACCTTCGATCTCAAGGGCCAGTCCGAAGCCGGGAAGATCTACCAGGGGCTCTCGCCGTCGAAGGACGGTACGAACCTTGATGCCAGCGAGCAGGCTCCCGAGGGCGTGCCCTCTGTCATCGCCCCCGAGCGTTTGGAAGAGTTCGCCCCCGGACTCGACCCGGAACTGCTGGAACTGATTCAGGCCACCGCCGACATGGAAATGGCTGACATCGACGAGATGTTCGGACCAATAAGCAAAAAGTAGCCGTCCGAAATCCGGACGATAGGTCCCGCCTTGCTAGGAGATTGGACCTATCGTCCGTTCCAGCTAGAAACTCGCACACCGGCAGTTTTCCGTGGAAAGCTGCCCTCCTATCGACGGTGGCGCCGGCCTTCTTCGGGAACGAGAATGCCGATTACCCGACCGGCGTAACCCTCGTCGGGCGCAGCCTCGAGCTGGTAGCCAAAGTCGGAGACGAAGAGGACATGCCGGCACGCAAGGCGAAGCACCCGAAACGATCGATACGACCACCGCACCCTGCGACCCCGTCGGCGGCTTCGTCCAAGTACTTTGCATTCAACGCAATGCCGCTGTGCAATGGCCAGCAACAAAGCCGGCAACGCAGCTAGGATCTCCCTCCGAGGAGACGGCATTCATCACGTCTCACTCGATCACGCTATCCGAACGAAGCGCGAAACCGGGGCCGACATGAAAAGCAAATACGAGGAAACATCCCATGGCGGCCTCGCCCTGCATCATCCCCTTCAACGTTGTCGAGTGTTAGGAATCCCCTTCCCCCGCAACGACGGATGAGTATATTCAAAGGCACAGCACCAACAATTACCGCAAAAATCTGAGAGCACTATTGATGAGGAGTGGAACAGTATGCAGCAACTAGCCCACCGACTTGACCGGCTAGGCACCGAAACTGCCTTCAGCGTCGCCCAAGCCGCAGCCGCCTGGAAGGTGAAGGGGAACACTGTATATCCCTTCCATCTCGGTGATATCAACATCCCGACGGCCCCTCATATTGTGGAAGCGATGAACCGGGCTATCGCCGACGGCTACACGGGCTACTGCCCGGGTCCTGGCATCCCACAGCTGCGTGAGGCCCTCGCCGAGGATCTCGGTGGTCGGCGAGGTGTCGAGTTGTCCCCTGACAATGTCGTGGTGATGACTGGAGGTAAGCCTGTAATTACCAAGTTCCTGCAGGCCGTCATGAACCCGGGCCAGGAAGTGCTCTACCCCAATCCCGGGTTCCCGATTTATGAATCCCAGATCGAGTACCTGGGAGGTAAAGCCACGCCTTACCGTTACCTGCCCACGAGTGAGGGCTTCGCTATCGATCTCGACCAGGTGAGAGCGTCGATCACCCCGAATACTGTCGCCCTCATCTACAACGACCTGCAGAACCCCATTTCGGCTGAGTCCACAACTGCTGAGCGGGAGGCCATCGCGCAACTCGCTCAGGAGCACGACCTCTGGGTGCTTTCCGATGAGGCGTACTTCGAAACGCGCTACGAGGGCGTTTCGAGCTCGATCGCGTCGCTGCCCGGCATGCTGGAGCGCACCGTCATCCTCTATACGTTCAGCAAGAAGTTCGCCATGACCGGATCCCGGCTGGGCTGCGCCGTCGCTCCGTCCGAGATCGCCAGAATACTCAGCACCCTGAACACCAACGATGAATCGTGCACGACGCATTACGTTCAGTGGGCTGGCATCCAGGCGCTCCGTGGCACCCAGGAACCTGTACAGCAGATGCTCGACACCCTGCGCCAGCGACGGGACGCCGCCTGTGAACTCGTGAACGGGATTCCCGGCATGCACGTCGCCGTTCCACAGTCGACGTTCTACCTGTTCCCTGACGTCACCGAGGTCATGGAGCGTCTGGGGTACACGGCAGTGGGCGAGTTCGCCTCCGCAGCCTTGCATGAAACAGGGGTTTCCTTCTGTACACGGGAGCACTTCGGTCGCCGGCAACCCGGCGAGGAGCGGCAGTACATTCGACTCGCGTACTCCGGCATTGAGGTCGCTGATATCCGTGAAGGCCTCGGCCACCTGCGCACATGGATCGAGACGGCATGAGTCGGATCTTCGTCACGGGACGTGTACCCGAAGTTGCACTCGAAAAGCTTCGCGCCGCGCACGAAGTCGACGCATGGACGGGCCCTGAATCGATCAGCCGCGAGGAACTCCTGACACGAGTGGCCGGGGCCGATGCGGTGGTGAGCCTACTCACCGAACGCATCGATGCTGAGCTCCTTGACGTCGCCGGACCGCAGCTCAAGGTGATCGCGAACGTCGCCGTCGGCTACGACAACATCGACGTACCAGCCTGCACCGACCGCGGAGTAATCGCCACCAACACACCCGGCGTACTCACGGAAGCCACAGCCGACATCGCGCTCGGCCTGATCCTCTCGGTGACCCGTCGGCTCGGCGAGGGAGAACGACTCATCCGCTCCGGCCAGCCCTGGAAGTGGGGCATGTTCTTCCTGCTCGGCAGCAGCCTGCACGGCAAAACCCTCGGCATCATCGGCATGGGCAGTATCGGCCAGGCCACCGCACGCCGAGCCAAAGCCTTCGGTATGGAAATTGTTTACCAGTCACGCAGTGCACTTGCCGCCGAAGTCGTTGCCGAGCTCGGCGCCCGGCGAGTCGACCTCGACGAACTGCTCGCAACCTCCGATGTCATCTCCCTGCACTGCCCCTACGGGCCTGCCACCCACCACCTCATCGGCGCCGAACAACTCGCGGCCATGAAGAACTCGGCCTACCTCATCAACACCGCGCGTGGGCCGATCATCGACGAAGCAGCTGTTGCCACTGCCCTTCAGGAGGGACACATTGCAGGAGCCGGACTCGACGTCTTCGAGAACGAACCAGATGTCCACCTTAGGCTGCTCGAGCTCGACAACGTGGCGCTCGTGCCTCACCTCGGCTCCGCCACCATCGAAACGCGTACTGCAATGGCGACACTCGCCGCCGACAACGCCCTAGCCGTGCTGGGCAACGAACCACCTCTCACGCCCATCAACGCAAGGTGATCGGGAAGTCGCCGTGAAGATTCACGCCGATCCACGCGCCAAGGCGCACCATCCGGAGCCGAAACGGTGACGCCTGAATCGTCCGCCGCGCGGTTCGAGGTGATCCGTGAGCATTGGTTTGAGCACGGCTCGGGGATGTGGGCCAGTGGCTGGTTGAGACACAAGACCGCGCTATGGGCGAGGCGTTGTAAGCTGCGAATGCCGGTCCTGGTGATCGGGGTCTTCATCCTTGCCTGCAGAGCACCTCGGCGCCTGTTCACTCTTATTGGTGCGCCGTGGGTTTGGCGTGTTCCGGCGAGGCGTCACTTTGAGGGAAGGGTCCTGGCTTGGAGCGCCGAACATTCATCAGTGCGATAGTCGCGGGCGTAAGTCTTGGCCTGGCAGGTTGTGCTCAGCCCGCCCGCATCCCCACTGACGCTTCACGGACCGCATCGCCCACACGATCACCGGTTCCAAGGTCCGTTTCCGCTCCGACACCGCTAGCAACGACACCGACGCCGACCCCATCGCCGGTAGCACCTGTTGTGACCAAAGTACCGCTACCGGCTGGTGTGATCACAGGCCTGCCCACCTCGGAACAAATTCTCGCGTGGACAGTCGACGACGGATCCGACAGCGAAGTCATCCGGCTCTACACCGAATTCGCTCGCACGCGCGGTACCCGACTGACCTTCTTCCTCAACGGCTCGTACCCGGGATGGGCGGAACACGCTGGGCTGCTCAGACCACTGGTGGCCTCCGGTCAGGTCCAGCTCGGAAACCACACCTGGTCTCACGCCGACCTCACCAGCCTCAGCGACGCAGGGATCGTCGGCGAGCTGCAACGAAACCATGACTTCATTGTCACCACATTCGGCGTCGATCCCCGCCCGTATTACCGGCCCCCGTACGGATACCGTAACGAACGGACCGACGCGGCGGCAGCCTCGATCGGCTATACCTCCCCCATCATGTGGTACGGATCGCTGGCTGACTCGGGCCTGCGCACCGACCAGGAAATCCTCGACCTCGCCAATCAATGGTTCCTACCCGCCCACATCGTGATCGGACACCTGAACTACCTCCCCGTCACGCGGGTATTCCCCCAACTTCAACAACTCATCACCGACCGCGGGCTGACTACGGTCACGCTGAATGACATCTTCCACACCTGAACCCGTCGGAACTAGGGTCTGAAAAACGTTTTACAACCCATCCTTTGCCGAGACGTTGACTAAAGGTCTGGACGTTCGGCATCTGCGAATGCGGGGGCGCCTTCAATGGACAGGATCGTGAGGTCGATTCTCCCTACAGTGAGCCCACTGCGTTGGATGGTTTCGGCAGCTATCGCCTGAAGTTTCTCGGCTAGACCCAAGGCTTGGTGACTGATGTCGGTGGCGATATCGATCTGCAGGTTGAGGACCCCGTCGGCGAGAGTGAGGATCAGCCCGTCACTGCTTGAGACCGTAGGTTCGGCGCTGTCGGGCCTGAGCCGCTGATGGAATGCCTTGGACGAGGAGACTTTCAGGCGTGTGAGGGTGCTGCGGATGGTGGGTTCCAGGCGTAGTAGCCCGGGCTCGGCCAGAAGCGCGACTCGAAGAGCGTCAGCGACGAGGTCAAGATCAACGACTCGAGACTCTGTGGACTTCTCAGACATCGTAAAGGTCCTCCACAACAATGTTGATCTGTTTCATGGTGATCGAGGTCTGGGCCTGGACGACGGTGCCAACACGTTCCCTGAGGAGGACCATGGTGGCTGGAATTTTTATGGTAGACGCTAGCGCCACTTGAAGGGTGATTCGGACGTCGTCCACGTCCACGGGATCTGTTGAGGCCGCTTTGAAACCCTGGGGACTGACGGTGCCGACAGTGCAGCGGCGTGCATGGACTCCGGGCAGGGTTGAGGCTGCGAACCGGATCAGGGACGTGAGAGCCTGTTCGCTGATGTCGATCGTCCCCAGGGGTGTCGTGGTCAGCGGTGCGCGTCGACCCCGGCGTATTTCTGCCCGGGCGACCATCATGATCGCTTCCCTGACGCGTTGACCTGGTTGCAGGTCCGGGTCCTCACGGTCGCGTTCACGCATCGACTCGGTTACAGAGGCCAGATGATGTAGTGCGGACCGGGCGTTCCGGCAGTCCTTGCAGGTGAGCTCGTGTGCTGTCGGGACATTGTCGATTGAAGCCCACAACTCATCGAGGTCCCGGCCACAGCCAAGGCGCGGACGATCACCCTGCACACGCTCTTCGTTCAGCGCCATGGTTCCATCCCTTCTGCCAAGTATCGTTTCGCCCGGGCGATGCGCCCACGAATTGTGCTCTCGGGAAGTTGCACGATTGCAGCGATTTCACCATAGGAGAAGCCGTGGACTTCACGTAGCAACCAGCATGCCCTAAGCCCCGGCGACACGGACTGCAGAAGATCCGCCAGGGCTTGCATCTGCGCCCGGTTTTCAACCTCCTGTGCAGGATTCATTGGAGGACCCGCACCAACTAAGGGTCGTTCTCCCGAGGCGGCCCCTTGCCCTGCTTGTCCCGCCGATCGTGTGGCCTGCTCGACAGCGTCAAACTCCGCCGTCGGGTCCGAGGGCCGGCGCTGACGGCGTCGTAGATCATCCAGGCACTTGTTGGTAGCCGTGCGGTACAACCATGGAATGAACGCCTGAGGCACGGTGAGATTCGGCAGGCTTCGCCACGCCGTGATAAAGGTTTCCTGCACGATGTCCTCGGCGTCCGAGCGATCATTGAGCATTCTCAGACACAGCCGATACACGCCTCCCTGATAGGCGGTGATCAGCCAGTCGAATGCCTCCAGGTCTCCGTCCTGGGCGCGAGCAACGATCGTCAGCTCGTCCAGGTCATCCAAGGACACCCCCCGGCCCCCATGCCAACCACCGGCTGGGGCGGGCAGAGGATCTTCTGCCGTGAGCGGTGGGGCTGAGTGACCTCGAGGGTCGGACAGGGATGTTTCCCTCGTAGCAGGTGTGGAACCGATGAGGGATCCCGGTGTGTCGGTCCCGGGCACGGGCAGATCCTCCAGCCCGGGAGCCAACGGTTCCCCGTTTCCGCCCTCTCCTTCATCTTCAGTTCGAGCCTCGCCAGGATCTCGGGTGGACAGAGGATCCTGGGGGGAATGGGAGCGTGATGGGCGACCAACATCCGAACTGGCCCCGGCAGTTCCCGGTGGACTGTTACGCACGAACTCATCACCGTATTCCGAGACGCGAGATCGAGACCCGTCGTTAGGCTCTGCCTGATCCACTCGGTCCCTCTCCTTTGTCTGAGATCCCTCAAGCTGCTAGCTCCGGGAGAGAGCATCGAATTTCAAGGGCATTGCAACTGGAACCTCCGATCAGCCTAAACGACTCCTCGCCCATACCCGTCAAGACCCCTCCCTCAAGGGTCCCCGCCCTGCTTGCCGCGAGCGACGCTCGGTCAGCGCCTCTGTGCCGCATGAATCGGCATCATGAAAAAATTGCGGCGACGGCGTGACGATTTCGAATGCCCAGCGTCTTTATCTGTGTACGCAACCAGATTCTTACGAGGAGATAGCACTCACATGGCAGATTTGAACAGCACAGCTTCCCACGCGGCCGCCGTCCCAGCTACCGGTGAGGAGCAGAAGCGCCAGGCCGCCCGGCAGTCCAAGGATGTAGAGCAGACCCGCCCGGTTGGTCCCCTGCAAACCGAGCAGGGCAACACCACCATCGCTGAGACCGTGGTCCAGAAAATTGCCGGCATCGCTACCCGCGAAGTTCCTGGCGTGTATGCGATGGGCAGCTCGGGACGCCGCGCGTTCAGCAGCCTCTCCGAGCGCATCCCCGGATCCCAGACCAACGTCAGCGGCGGCGTCAGCGTCGAAAAGGGCGAACGCCAGGCCGCGATTGACCTCACGGTCGTCGTGGAGCACAACGCCTCGATCGTTGAGGTAAGCCAGATGATCCGCCGCAACGTCATCCAGTCCGTTGAGGATGCCACTGGGCTCGAGGTCCTCGAGGTCAACATTAACGTCACCGACGTCCACCTGCCCGAGGATGACCGGAAGGACAGCAACGACCCAGGTCGCAGCGAACTCCAGTAACACCCCCGCAGCGCTCTCTCCCGGCACACCGTCTGCCAGAACCTTCCGGATGCCGTGTAGACATCCGGAAGGGTCATTTGTGGGCAGGTGAAGTTTGGCGCATTTACTGAGGCTGGTTAGGAGTTTCCCGACCAGCCTCAGTCGCGGACCACCCTCATCGCCGCGCTCTCAGCACTCGTTTCCATCAGATTTCTCAGTACCCGTTGTTCCTACGTTTGTTCTATGAAAGGCACCGATTATGAGCACGACAGCTATGGGCCTGTTAGCCGGTCTCGTCCTGGGATGGGCCGCTGCATTCGGCGGATTCGGGGAGTTCCTGACCGTCGCCGTATTCGGCGCCCTCGGACTTCTCATCGCCCGCGTCATCGACGGCAAAATCGATCTGGGCGCCCTGACCGGACGTTCAAGTACCCGCCGATGACGGCATCACCTCAGTCATCCCCGTCAGTTGACGCAGCTGATCGAGGCCGGCTGACGATCTCGGAAAAAGCGATCGAGAAGATCGCCGGCCAGGTTGCTGTTGAAACTCCCGGCGTCCACGGAACAACTGGGGGTTTCCTTGGCATCGGCACCCGCGATAATGAAGACACCCGCCCCAAAGTGAAGGTCCAGCTCCACGGCCTGACTGCGTCCATCCACGTCCGGGTCGGCATCCGGTACCCGGTGCCTTTGCGGGCTACAACCGAGCGCCTGCGCGAGCAGATCCGCACCGAGGTCAGCGCCCGTTGCGGCGTCGATGTGCGGCAGGTCGATATCGACATCGACGCCCTGGTCAGCGATACGAACACCAATGGTCGAAGGGAACTCCTATGAGCCCGAGTGCACGTTCACAGCCGCTCCGCCGTCGCTCCAGCCGGACCGTCCCGGCGACGATCACATCCCTGATCCTTCTGGCTCTAGCGGTTACGGGTGCGTGGGTGGGCATCAGCCGCCTGATCACCGGGACATGGCCGAGCTTTCTGGCGCCCATCCGCCAGTCGCTCTCCGGGCTCACCTGGGCGAGCCCTGCAATATGGACGGCTGCGGTGATCCTCACCATCGTGGGTCTGGTCCTGTTCCTGGCCGCGATCCTGCCCGGTAAACACACGACCCTACGGTTGCGTGGTCCTGACGGAGCCGATTCCCGGTCCGCCGAAACGGTCATCAGTCGTCGGGGGCTGGCGAAAATTGCCAGCACGCACCTGGACCAGGCTGACGGAGTCGATTCCGCATCCGTGACAGCCACAGCCCGGAAAGTCACAGCCGATGTCCGTACTCCCCTGCACAATGCGCCCGAGCTCAGAGGGAAGCTGCAAAGCTCCCTCGAACGAAAATTCGACCAGATCGGTGTTGACCCCTCACCCCGCGTCACGGTACGGGTTAGGACAACCCCATGACCCACGCACCACAATTCGTCTCGGATCAGGCCTGCTTCCAGCACGGCGCATCAGGCCACGCGGGCGCACTGAGCATGCCGACCTCTGAGTTCGATGAATCGGTCGCACGTTACGAAAGGACTGTCCGATGAGGGAAACCGCAGGCAAGCTCAACCGGACATGGTTGGCTATCGTCGGGCTGGTGTCCTTGCTTCTCGGCGCCGCCGGCCTTCTTCTGGCCTCCGGGGCCGCATCCGGCCTCGCCGCGTCAACTGGCATCGGCGTGCAACCCGCTACCCCCAGCGATCAGGCCCTACCAGAAGGATTCGAGGACATCTTCGCGACGACACTTGCCGCAGTGATTGTCGCTGGTCTGGCCATTGTCGTTGGTCTGTTGGTGTTGGGGTGGTTGCTCGCACAGGTACCGAAACGCAACCAGGCCCGCACTTTCCGCCTGCACAGCGACGACGGCGTGGACGGGCAGACGAACTGCGAACCACGCGTCATCTCGGATGCTGTTGAGGTCGACGTCGAAAGGATTCCTGGCGTGAACGCCGCAACCGCCCTCCTGCGGGGAAGCGCATCCCAACCAGAACTGAACCTCGACATCAAGCTCGACCCGCGAGCTGATGTACGCAGCATTGTCGATCAAATCCACGCAACAGTCACCCCGAACCTCGAGACCGCCCTGGAAACACCTCTACGGAAAACGGCAGTCATCGTGAACGTGACGAACCGTCGAGGTAGCGACAAAACCGCAGTTCTGTAACGGCCACAGAGAAACCTACTTCCAGGGTGCGTATGTTCAGTTCAGGACCAGCCAGGAGCATTACTAGAATTCGGGCAACCAACCGGTTGCCCGATCACCAAAAAAGGAGATCGCCATGGGATTGGACGACAAGATCAAGAACGCCGCCGAGAAGGTAGCCGGCAAGGTCAAGGAAGGCCACGGCAACGCCACCAACGACGAGAGCCTGAAAGCTGAAGGACAAGCAGACCAGTCCAAGGCTGACTTCAAGGGAGCCGGCGAAAACATCAAGGACGCCTTCAAGAAGTAAAGCGCTCCCTCACGTCGGCGCCTCTGCCAGCCAGTGAGGATCAAAAAGCCCCGGCACTACCCACTCCTCGTTGGAGAACACGGTAGTGCCGGGGCTCGCTCTCTCATAGCCATCCACAGGTGGCTGAACCGCCAGGAACAAGCTCAGTGGTGCGGCAATCACTCGGGTCCGCCTCCGGCTCCGTAGGTGCGGTCGAAGCACCGGATCCTCTGAGCACAAAGGCCATGGCGGCAACCAACACACTCCGGAACTACCTGGAATCCCCACCGGGCTGCGAGGCACTGCCCTCGCCCGACCCGCGCTGGAGCAATACCAACCGCCGCCCAATCGTGACCGACACGAGCTTCAACCTGACCCATTCGTCACATCGGTCCAAGCACAATGAGTGCATCATCGGGGACTGGGCTGGGGAGCAACATGCAGCGGATCAAAGAAAACAAAAGGTTCATGCCATCGGCGTTCGCGCTCACCGCGGTGATCGTGTTCTGGATCGTCGGAGCCGCCGGCGGAATAGGATTCCTGCACGACGCGGAATCGGCGATGGCCATGCTGACCGGGCTTCACCTGATGCTCGCGGTGGTGGCCGTCTCGATCATCGTGACGGTGCTGGCGTTGATGGACCTGGTACACATCACCACTGCCCGGAAGTAGCGGACCGTCGCCTAGAAATGACTACTGAGGAAAGGAAACACGCTGCGAGTAGCCGTTGATATCTTCCAACCGACTCTTACCCAGCGATTGCTCCAACTGTTCCGCCCGCGGCACGGTCTCTAAAATGAACTGGTGCACCTACCGTGAAGCTCGCAGACGGCCGCGGTGCTGCCCAATTCGAAGATTTGAGATCGAGCGGCATCCCGTGATGGCTTACACCGGGTTCGCTCCGAACCGCGTTGTTCGATACGACGATCATGAAGCAGCTCGCAGTCTTGCTGCGCAAGGAGCGTCTGTTCCAATTCACCACGAGGGCCCCAGCTCATCCGGAGCCTCTCGTCGTCAAGGTGGTACGAATCAGCCGATGGTGGCGTCGATAGTGACCTCGATGTTGCCGCGGGTGGCGTTGGAGTACGGGCAGATCTGGTGTGCTTGCTCGGCGAGCCTGTCCGCCGTCATCTGGTCCACCCCTCCGATCTCGGCATGCAGGGCCACGGCGAGCTGGAATGCACCGCCATCGACTGCGTTGATACTCACCTCAGCGGTTACGGCCGAATCGCTGATCGCTGCTTTGCTGCGACTCGCGACGAGCTTCAGCGCGCTGTGGAAGCAGGCAGCGTAGCCGATCGCGAAAAGCTGCTCGGGATTCGTCGCGCCCCCTGAGCCGCCCATCTCCGGGGGAACGGCGAGGTCGACGACGAGCAGTCCCTCATGCGGAGTGTGAGACGCCGGTCAGTATCGGATTCTCCGGATCACTGACCGGACGGTCACTGGTTGAGGATCTGTTCCAACGCCGCATGTATCTGTCCCGCGGTGGGCAGCCTGGCGATGCCGTCCGAAGTTCGGTAGATGCGGCAGGCCAGGTCGGAAGTGGTTCCGCCTGTGGGGAAAATATCAACACCATCGAGAGCTATCGTCGGTGATCCGGCGAAAGCGGTACCTGCAATGTCACTGTTAGATGCCAGTTCCACTTGGTGCACCTTGAGGTCGGTCCTACCAAGGGCGTTCAACGCGCTTGTGAGCCTCAACGCGGCTTCTTCAGAGTTCGGGCACTCCGGGATGTGGAGCAGTTCGATATTCATTGCGCCTTCCTGGGTCGCTTGCCGTTCTGCCTCTTCATTCGTAGCCGTGGAGGCATTGGGTGGTAGGGCGCACGTGCCCGCGCCGGGATTGGTCGGCACGGGTACGCGCGGCTTTTCAGAGCCTCGCGGCGGCTGGGACGTCGAGGTCGGTGTCGACCAGGTGGTTGAAGTAGTTGGTGAAAAGGTTCAGGGCGATGTGGGCCGAGATTTCAGTGAGCTCGGTGTCGGTCCATCCCGCATCGAGTCCGGCTTGCCAAGCACTGTCCTTCACTGCTCCCTTGTTCGCTGTTGATTGCCGTGCCAGTTCCAGCAGGGCCGCGAGCTTGTCGTCGAAGTCGACGTCGCCCTTCCGGATCGAGATCGTCTGGTCCTCGGTAAGGCCGGCGGCTTTGGCTCCCATGGTGTGGGCGGACTGGCAGTAAGTGCATTCGTCGACGTTGCCGACTACAAGGGCGATGGCTTCCCGGGTACGGGCATCGAAGGTCCCGTAGTCGCCGATGACCTGCTGGAGTGCCACATAGGATTGCAGGACAACCGGCGAGTGGGCCATGGCGCCGTGGATGTTCAGGACCTTCCCGAATTTTTGGCCCAGGGCGCCGAGCTCGTCGCGGCTTTCTTCAGGAGCGGTTTCGCGGGTGTGAACGGTAATGCGTGACATCCGTGTTCCTTCTTTCATCGGGGTTTTTCGGGTATGGGAATCTTGTGGGAGAACCTGGCAGCCTGCGCGCCACAATCAGGGCGTGAACGTACTGCGAGTCGAGCAGGGAAATGGGTTAGAAGGTGGTGCGGGAGATCCGTCGGAGGCCTGCAGAGTTTTCGATGATGATGCGTCCCCTGCCCTGCCGGATCAGGTTGCGGGTTGCAAAGTCCGACATGGTCTTGCTGGTTGCTTCGCGTGTTGCCCCCAGTAGCCCCGCGAGTTGCTCGTGAGTCAGTTTCACTGCCTGAGATTGCGTGAACCTGTTGCGAGGGGCTGTCTCGGCGAGTTTCAGTAGTGTTGCGGCCGTGCGTGCGGAGAGGGGACGCAAGGCCATGTCCGTCAGGCGTTCCTCGAGCCTGGCGACCTGTTCGCCCAGAAGACGCGAGATTTTCACCGCCACCTTGGGGTTGGAGAGAAAATGCTCCTCGACGTCCGCGGCGCTGAGCTGGCACACGATCGAGTCTTCGATGGCTTCGGCGTAGTTGTCATACATCTGCTGGCCTATCAGGAGCATTTCGCCGAACACGGCGCCTGGTTCCAGGATGGCGATGGTGAGGGTTTTTCCGTCCTCCGCTACCCGGAAGATGCGGATCCTGCCTGCTTTGAGGATGAACAGGGCGCTAACGGGCTGGGCCTGGCTGAAGACGAGTTCCCCGCTGCGGAAAAGTCGCGGGGGCGACATCCGGTCAAGCGCGGCCATGTCCTGGGTGGTGAGGTCCGCGAAAAGCTCCACAGCGTTCAGGCAGCTGAAGGGCTCTCCTATTGCAGCCAATATCTCGACCTCCTGTTCGTGCGGTGCCCATACCTTCGCAGGTTTCGTCGCGGCGGACAGGATCGTGGTGGAGCATGCGGCGTTCAGCCCGGGAGCTGTCATCGGCGGCGACGGGTGATCATCGCTGCGACCAGTCCCAGAATAAGCCCGTAGATCACATGGCCCATCAACGAGGTGACGGAGGCCCCGTCAAGGGTGAACAGCGGCATCCCCATCATCCCCGGCATGATCAGCAGCGGTCCCAGCACCCACCACAACGCTCCATAGAGGGCGCCCACAAGGATGCTCTTCAGCAGGCTTCCCGACAGCAAGCCGGCCGCAGGTATCGTCAGGGCGAGTCCGATCAGGACCGAGATCACCAGGTGGACGGCCAATCCGACGCCGACCGACGTGGATCCGACCAAGGAAGCGATCATGGGTAGCATGCCCATCATCGCCATCAGGATCCCGAAGACGGCCCCACCGGCCAGTCCCCCGACAATGCCGGCCACCGCCCGCACGGACATCGGTGGAGCTTTACGGTCCCGGGAAACGGTCGTCTCCGATGCTGGCTTATGTTCTGCAGTCATGGGCTTGCCTTCCTCGTCGCTGTACTCCACCGCTGACATGAAGGATGCTAGGCCGGGGGTGGATGAGAGTTCTGCAATCCAGGACACACTTCGGCTGGCGGTGCCCCTTTAGGGTGAACCCATGTCACTCGAGTTTGTCCTGACCGTCGCCGGCGTCGCCGTTGCCTTGCTGGTCCTTCGGCTGGTGCTACCCGGTTTACCCGCTAAGCGCTTCGCACGACGATTGACCCCACTGGATGTTGGCCTGACCGTTGTGGGTGTGCTGGGGCTGATTCTGCACTGCGCTTCGATGTTCTTCCGCCCCCTTGTCGCCGCGATACCGGGCAGTAGCAACGTGATCAGTCAGATCAGTTCAATGGGATCGGCGAGCATAATCTGGTTCGCGGTTCCCGCCCTGCTGGTTGTGGTGGGACTGCGCCGCCAGCATTGGGTCGCGCTCATTCTTCTGGCAGGATCACTGCTGGCTGTGGGCATCACCATGTACAACGGCACCGCGTTGTCGACCCATCTGGACACCATTTTTGCCGCCGGGGTGACGATCGCCGCCACCGTCTTCCTCCTCAGCGCACCGCCCTGGCACCGCGAACCAACCCCGACTCCTACCGCTACCCGATGACCTCTACCGGGTGACGGCCCATCCGGTGTCGTTGACCGGTTGCAGGCCTACCACCTGCCCCATGGCCACCCCGGGGTCGCCTGCGACGTCGATGGTGAGTGTCTCGGATGGTCCGTGGTCTCCGGTGACCTCGGTGCGGACCAAGGCGTGAGCGCCCAGCGACTTCAGCCCGGTCACGGATCCGACCGCCGCCCCCTCCCCGGTCACCACGATCCGGATCGCTTCCTGCCGCATCACCAGGAAAGCAGGCCCGCTCGTCATGCCGGGTTGCACACGGATCCGGCCGAGCACGGAGTGGTGAACGCCGCCGGTTACGTGCCCGGGAAGGGCGTTGAGTCCGCCCAGGATACGGTTGACCGCCAGCGTGGCTGGTTGGTAGTGCAGTTGGGCGACGGGACCGTGCTGGAGGATCCGGCCCTCGTCCAGGACAGCGATGGAGTCTGCGAGGGCTGAGGCTTCCCGGCGGTCATGGGTCACCAGGACGATCGTGGGGGCGAGTTGGGCCCGGATATCCTCCATCAGCGAGTACATGTCGTCCCGCAGGCGTGAGTCCAGCGAGCTGAAGGGCTCATCGAGTAGGAGGATGCGAGGATTTCGTGCCAGCGCCCGGGCCAGGGCCACGCGCTGTTCCTGGCCGCCGGAGAGCCGTCCGGCGGAGCGGTGTGCGAAGTCCGCCAGATGCACCAGTTCAAGGTAGGCCATGGCGTGGCGGCGAGCATCCTTGCGCGATTGTCCGGTCATCCTGGCGGCGAACGCCACGTTGTCCACCACATTCAAGTGCGGGAAGAGCAGCGGTTTCTGGAACACCAGGGCGATACCCCGGTTCTCCGCTGGAACGCCGTCAAGATTCCCGCCATCCACCACCACCTGCCCAGACGAGGGGTCGTCGAGTCCGGCAGCGATGCGCAGCAACGTGGATTTTCCGCTCCCTGACGCCCCGAGCAGGGCGACGCAGCGGGAAGGTTCGACGATCAGCGACACTTCGTGGAGCACCTTGGTTTCCCCGAAGGAACGCGAGATGTCCTTGAATTCCAGGCTGGAACTCACTGCTTCCTCCAGATGCCGGTGGGCAGGGTAAGTGCTGCCAGCAGCACGAGCGGCGGCACGATGATTGCCAGGGACAGTGCTGCGGTGAGCTGTTCATTACCGGTGGCCGAGGCAGCGGACCCCAGCAGCATGGGCAGCGTGAGGAGCTGGCCTCCGCCGATGAGCAGCGTGGTGATGTAGTCGCCCCAGCCCACCAGGAACGCGAGGAAGAACGCACGGGCGGTGGCACCGGCGAGTAGCGGCAACCGGACATGGCGGACTGTCTGGCTGGTGGTTGCGCCGAGGGAGCGTGCGACCTCTTCGAAGCGATGGTCGTAGGTTGCCAGGGCGCTGCGGAACATGAACGCCGTGTAGGGCAGGGCTGTGACCGCGAGCACCAGGACGACGCCGGCGAACGGCGGCGTTGCCAGGCGCAGGAGCGCAACGTTGACGCCCATGACCAGCGCGAACGGTGGAATGGCCAGTGGCGCCAGGAGCACCAGCTCCACGGCTCGGCCGGGAAGAGCGGGTAATTCTCGAGCAGCGATTGCTCCCAGGTAGCCCAGCGGTGTTGCGGTCACGGCGACCCCAGCCCCCAGGTAGAGCGATGACGCGGCGGCGCGGGCAGCATCCGCGGTGGCCAGCGCGGAGAAGCCCTGCAGTGAGTACGACGACGGGAGGACAGCCGGCGCAAACCATGAACCGGCGACGGACCACAGGAGCACCGGAACCAGTGGCAGCAGGATCCATCCGACGATCAGGAGCCCCAGGACCATCCGTAGCGGTGTGCCGCCGGGGAGGGTCCGGCGCATCGATGCCGATGCGGGCTGCAGTGAGGGGATCATCGGAATCCCCTCACTCGCCGCAATACCAGGATCCCGGCAAGGATGGCGGCCACACCGACGGTCACGGACACCAGGGCCGTGGCCATGGCCTGTGGCCGGGCAGCCAGGTCCACGGACCCGAAAAGCCGCACGGCGCGCACCGGCAACGGTTCCGGGGAGGTGGGACCCAGCAGCCAGACGGCTTCGTAGGAGCCGAGAGTGTAGACGAAGACGATCACTGCCGAGACCGCCAGGGACGGCAGGGCCAGTGGCAGCACCACCCGGAGGATCCGTTGCCTCGCAGTCGCGCCGAGGGTCGCGGCGGCATCACACAGCTCCCCGACTGAGCGTGCGATGCTGCCGAGCACCACCAGCGCCACGAACGCCGATTCCTTCCAGGCGTATTCCGTGATCGCGGCGATCCACCAGTCCCCGGCGACCAGCACGGGAAATGCGTCGGGCATGCCGAGCAGCCGTTCCAGAAATCCGCTGTCGGAGAGCAGCAGCCCGATGGCACCGGCACCGATCAGGTGGGGGATGGGAATGGTCGCGGCGCTCAAGCCTGCTACGATCCGCCCCATTCGCGGAGCCGCGAGGACGTACGCGGCGATCAGGAAGCCGATGCACACGGAGAACACGGTAGCGGTAGTAGCGATGTAGAGGGAAAGCCCGGTGGCGCGCAACAGTTCACCGGTGTTGCCGGTCCACGCCTCGACGCTGAGGCTCGGTGGCCCGAAAAACGGCATCAACCCCAGGCTCTGCAGCACGGCCGCGGTCAATGAGACGCCGAGGACCACCAGAACCGGGAGCACCGCGGGCAGTGCGAAAAGTACCGCCTGCCCGGTGGTGGCGGGAGAACCTGGGCCTCTGCTCATCGGATGGAGGCGACGTCCTGCCGCCAGGCCTCATCCAGGGCCGGCACCCATTCCGCGGCGAGTTCACCGTGTGCGTTGCCGGAAAGTTCCTCATAGTCCGGCACGATCGGGGACTCGGACAACTGCTCGAACAGGTCCTGTTGTGCTGGTGGAAGGAGGCCGATGTCGAGCACCGGAAACTGTCCCCACACCTCGGGGTCGGCCTTTGCTGCCTGCTGTTCCGGCGACAGGGCAATATTGGACACGACCATCGCCCCAGCTGCATCAGCGGCGTTCGCCGGGATGGCAAGGAAACTCGCGTTGCCTACCGTACCCTCGTCCAGCGTGAGGACCTTCGTGGATTCCGGTAGGGCACCGGAGGCCACGAGGTCGGTGAGCGTAGCCGGTCCGTAGGTCATGGCGATGTCCACCTCATCATTGGCGAAGAGGGTGTTCAGGGCCTGCTCGTCGCGGGGGTAGGTGCGGCCTTCGCGCCAGAGCGACGGCGCCACCTCGCTCAGCGCTTCAAGCGCGGCGGGGGCGTGTTCGTCGAATGCTTCCTGGCTGTACTCCAGAGGTACCTGGTCGGCCCCGCCTGCCGCGCTAAGGAGAACCTCGCGGAGGAAAACGCTACCGGTGAAGTCCGGGGGTGCCGGATACGTGAAGCGGCCCGGGTTCGCTGTGGCCCAGTCCAGAATGCCCTGCAACGAGGTCGGCGGGTCGGTGATGGATTCCGAATCGTAGAAGAAAGTGAACTGCGCTTTGTGCCAGGGCGCTTCACACCCCTCCACCGGGGTTCCGAAGTCGTTGAGGAGCAGCGGGTCCGCCTGGTCGGTGTACTCCATGTTCGGCAGCAGGCCGGTCCACCCGCACCGCCATGCCTCGGACTGGTACCCGGTGCTGAAGTTGGCGCCGTTGACCCAGACCAGGTCCACCGAGCCGTCATCGCGCCCAGCCTGACGCTCACTGAGCACACGGTTCACCGCGTCCTGGGTATCCGTGATCGGCACGCGGCGGAGGGTGATTCCCTGCTCCATGGCTGCCGGGACGAGGCGCTGGTCCACGTAGGCGTTGCCTTGCTCATCTCCCCCGTACATCCACAGATCAACGGTCTGGCCCTCCGCCTCCGCCTGAACCTCGTCGAAGCTCGCGAAAGTTTCTGCCGCTCCGGCGGTAGCTCCCGAGCATGAGGTAAGCAGCAGTGTCAGCCCTGCTGCGGCCGCGGGCAGGGCTGCAAGGCGTCGTCGTACTAGAGCGGAAGAGCGGGTCATGGGCGTCCTTGGACTGTTGGGGATGCTGTTTCCAGTATCCTCGAAGCGAGTCCGGCGACCGAACGGGCCAGGCCGGGCAGCCGATGGTAGGAGAGCATGCAGGAAGACCACGCGCGTCGCCGCGCGCCGTTCCTTACCCCGCTCCGGCGGGTCCTGCTGCTGGTGGTGATCGTCGTGGCGGCGACAGTGGTGGTCCTCACCGTGCCCATCCCGGACACGGAGGAACTGCGCGCGCTGGTGGAGCAGGCCGGCTGGTGGGGTCCGGTGGGCTTCGTTGCCGGGTACGCCGCCCTGACCCTCGCGCCTGTTCCCAAGAACGTGCTCTCCATCGCCGCCGGGGTTTTGTTCGGTTTCGGCCCCGGGCTGGCGATCGTCTATTGTGCGGCGTTGCTGGGCGCGTCCGCGGCGTTCTGGCTGGGACGCGCCCTGGGCCGCGACGCTGTCGAGAAATTCACCGGAACCCGGGTGGAAAAAGTCGACGCCGTGCTCAGCAAGCGCGGGTTTCCCGCCGTTGTGGGGGTCCGGCTCGTCCCGGTGCTGCCGTTTACCGCGATCAACTACTCCGCCGGACTTACCGCCCTGGGTTGGTGGCCCTACTTCTGGGGTACGATGCTCGGAATTCTTCCTGGGACTGTGAGTTTCCTCGCGCTCGGTGCTTTCGGCCTTGAGTTCGGTTGGCCGGCGCAGGCGGCCGCGGCGGCCCTCGGTCTGCTCACCCTTGCGGGGCTGATCGTCGCCGTGCGGTCGAGGCGCAAGAACAAGGCACCCCGTGTTTGATACGCGCCTTCGGTTTCTCCTCGCACCCGCGCTCGACAACGCTGCGGCCCGTCTGGACGTACCGTGGATCACCCCGAACCGCCTGACCGGGCTCAACCTTGTCCTCGGGCTTGCCAGTGCCGGCCTCGCAGCCGGACAGTTATGGTTCCCCGCCCTTGCCGCCTGGCTGCTCTGCCGGGTCGCGGACGGACTCGACGGGCCACTTTCACGGCGGAGGGCGCAATTAGAGACTGCGAGAGCGGATGCGGGGCAGGGTGGGTTCTGGGATATCTCCGCCGATTTCGTGGTCTACGGCGCGACAGTGGTCGGGGTAGCCATTGGAGCTACCGCAAGTTTTGGCGCCCCATGGCTTCCCTTCCTGCTGGTGTTGTTCGCCTACTACATCAACGGCAGCGTGTTCCTGGCCTACTCCTCTCTCGCGGAGAAAAGCGGCCGACAGATCGATGACGGTCGCTCGTTGTCCTTCTTGGGCGGCCTGGCCGAGGGCGCGGAGACCGTCCTGATTCACAGTGTCTGGCTACTCTTTCCAGCTGCGGCCTGGCAGATCGCTTCCGTGTGGGCGTTCCTGGTCCTGGTCAGCGCCACGCAGCGGATCGTGGCCGGTTACCGGCTGCTGCGCTGACATCCCCTCCCCGACTCTGCCTCCGCCCCCGAGCGTCGAGTCGGGTTCAGGACCGCCGGTTGCGCCAGCGGTTGAATTTCACCAGGCCGGTCATCGCGGTGCGGACCAGAGGCGATTCGAGCGCCGTCCGGGCATCGGCGATGGCCGCGTTCCACAGGGCGTCGTTGAACGTGGGGTATGGGTGGGTGACACCGGCGAGGTCCCGGGTGGTGAGCTTCTGGTGCACGGCAAGCGTCAGTTCGCCCAGGGATTCCCCGGCCCGGGGTCCCACGATCGTTCCCCCGAGAATCCGCCCGCCCTTGCCGATCACCAGGCGGGTGAAGCCCGAAGTCTGCCCCTCGGTGATAGCCCGATCCGAATGGGCGTGCAGAACGGTCGAGATGGTTTGACCCTTGCCCTCAGCCGTGGTTGCGCCGACGGCGGCAACCTCGGGAGAGGTGAAGGTGACCCGGGGAACGATGGTGCTGACCGACCGGTGTACGCCCAGGACGGCATTGGACGCTGCGGTGCTCGCATACACCCCTGCCAGGTGGGTGAAGTCGGGGTGCGGAGTCACATCTCCCGCCGCCCAGATCCTTGGGTTGGACGTGCGCATTCCTGAATCCACCACCACGTGACCGGCGGAGTCGCACTCCACGCCTACATGCTCGAGCCCCAGTCCTTCGGTGCGGGCCTTCCGACCTGCAGCGATCAGGATGACGTCAGCATCGAATACGCGTCCACCACTGGTGTGGACGACGCTTCGCGGATCGCCACCGCTGCTGTTGCCGTCCTCGGGAACCGTGCTGATGCATTCGGTCTCCACGCCTTCGACGATTTCCACGCCGTCCTTCTGCAGGCTGTCCCGCACGATCGCCGCGGCGTCGCGGTCCTCTTTCGGTAGGATCTCCGAACGCACCAGCATCACCACGGCCGAGCCGAGCCGGGCGAAAGCCTGCCCCAGCTCGCAGGCGATCGGGCCTCCCCCGATGATTACCAGGCGCTGCGGAAGTTCCTCTAGATCCCATACGGTTTCCGATGTCACCACGTGTGCCTTCGCCGAGCCGGGAATCGGGGGCACCAGGGGTGCGCTGCCGGTCGCAATCAGCGCCTGCCGAAAGCGGACCGTTCTCCCGTCGACGTCGGCTTCACCGGGAGCCGTGAACCGGACTGTACCGGTCAGAACTGACGCACCGACGGAATCCAGCGACGCCGGAGAATCGTCGGGCTCGATGGCAGCGATGGCCTGCGCGATGCGTGCCCGCACCTCTGCGAAAGCCGCTCCACGGCCACCGAGGGCACGCTCAGCCGCCGAGCTCCTCGCGGCGGAGAGCAGAGTCTTGGACGGAACACACCCCGTCCACAGACAATCCCCACCCGTGCGGGCGTATTCGACCAGGACCGTGTTCGCACCGAGCCGGGCCGCGGTCTTTGCTCCCACGATCCCGGCCGTACCACCACCGACCACCAGCAAATCGATGATCCCATCCGTGCGTTCCATCAATTCCTACCTCGTCAGTCGAGTCCTGCTGATTTCTCTTCACCATAAGCTAAAGGCACCGCGGCCTACCCCGCCGTTGTCCATTCCCATTCTGGAAGTGATTCTGATCGCCGAGAAATACCGCAGCTTCGCACCCTTGTACGACCTGTTCTCCGCCGAATGGCCCGTGTATCGGGCGGGCAGGAAACTCGGCATCGACTCCCTGGGGCTGCAACCTGGAAACCAGGTCCTCGACATCGGGTGCGGGACCGGACTGAATTTCGGGCTCCTCCACCGACGGATCGGACCCGAAGGCAGGATCGTGGGCATCGACCGCAGCCCGGATATGCTTGCCCAGGCCCGCCGAAAAGCCACCCGCAATCGCTGGACCAACATTATCCTCATCGAAGCGGACGCCACCACGCTCACACCGGCTGACATATGCGCCAGCATCGCCGTTCAGGGAGGGCGCGAGCATTCGGAGGCTGCACTGGCGACCTATGCCCTGTCCCTCATGGCGGACTGGGAAACCGCCTGGACCAACATGATCCTTCTGAGCTCTCCCGGCGCTTCCATGTCCGTGGTGGACATGCAGGCCCCCACCGGTGTCTATTCCCTCGCAACCCCACTCGCCCGGGTTGCATGCCGCCTCGGCGGAGCCGACATCACCGCACACCCCTGGACCGGAGTCGAACGCGACTGCGACGACATACAAGCCGCATCCGCACGCGGCGGGCACCTCCAAATCCGCACAGGCACCCGCCGGTAACCCTCCCGATTGCCTACCTGTCCGCTCCGTTGAGCTTCCCTGCGAGTGCTACCTGGTCTTCGGCTTCGATATCCGGTGCGGTCAAATCAGGACGGGCAGGAAGTCCCGGTGTGGTTGATCGGTGCGGTGTGGAGGCCGGCGGCGCTAGTGCGGCGGATGTCCTAGGGGTGCACAGCGACAAGCAGCAAACGGTCGACGGCCTGCCCGGCCTGCTTCGCCGCGTAATCGTAAGCCTCCGGTTTCGAGTTTCCTTGAGGGCCATCCGCCCTTCAGGATTGGCGTTTCGCCCCTTCGCGCTGGCCACCTGCGTTACTGGGTGTGCGTCGGGGAGTTGCCCTGGTTCGGTGGGACCGGGGATCCGGTGGCACTCGGCGCGTTATACGGCTGGTTCGAAGCCGTCCCGGGAGACGTTCCGGAAGAGGGCGTGTGGTCCACGATCCTGCCCTCGACGGTCGGCTCGGCGCCGTCGTCGGACTTGTTCTCATCCTTCATCTGCTTCACCTCGGACTTGAAGATCCGCAGCGATTGGCCGACGCTGCGGGCCAGGCTCGGAAGCTTCGGTGCACCGAACAACAGGATGGCTAGAACGATAATGATGACAATGTGCCAGCCTTCGAGCCTCATGAGGAAACGCCTTTCGTGGGATTGGTTGTCTGCATCGGTGGTTTCCCCTGAGCCGCAAGCGGGATGTCGGTCAGTTCGGGGAAGTCCTCGAGGAGCGCTTCCCGAATGATCAAGCGGGGGTCGTACTGTCGAGGGTCGAGCCTGCGCCAGTCCACATCGGTCAGGTCGTCGCCCAGCTCTTCCCTGAACTGGTCTTGAGCTCCCCTGGCGAGCTGCCGCAATGACTTAACCATGCGGGCGAGACCTGCGGCGTACTCCGGGAGCTTCTCGGGTCCCAGAATGAGAACTGCCAGCAGGCCGAGCACAATCGCTTCAAGGCCGTTGATTCCCATCACGTGAGAAAGCTTTCGTAGGAGAGCCGACAGAGGCTGCCCTCGGCGAGTTGCCGTGAGGTAACGGTTGGTCCCGGTGGAATTGCTGGTTCTTTCACGAACCAGGTCTCCCCGTGCGAGTTCACGCGAGGGATGCGCTGCTGGGGACACTGCCAAACCCCGTCCCCGCGCAGATGGGATGGGTCAACGACATCATCGCGCATCGACAGTCCTTACTCCGAGGGAGACGGCTTCTAATCAGAGGGCCACGCTGCGGGCCGGCTGGGTGCTGGGGGGTCACTTGCGCGTGGCGAGGAACTGTTCGAGGGTTTCGAGGTCATCGGTGTTGATGTGGTCGACGCCCGCATCAGCAAGTTCCGACCAGAGGGCTTCTCGCGCCGCACCGGGTAGGTCCGGAGTCGCCCAGAACCGGACCCGTGCATCCTGCTCGTGGGCGGTGGCGAGGTAGGCCCGGAGCTTTCCGCGCTCAGGGGGCGGCATCTCGCCCACGCCCTGCCAGGTGAAGAGCTGGTTCCAGTTGCTGCTGATCAGCGGCATGAGGCTCGATGGCAGGGCCGATCCCAGGTCGCTCGCGCGTCCGTCGTAGAAGCTGGAGCGCTGCTGGTCGGCGGTCATCGTTGCCAGGGGGCGGTTGCCGCTGACGACGACACTCACCGCACCCGGCTTCACCTTGCCGTTGCTGAAACGCGTGAGCAGGGAGCGGTGCTCGTCGAGTTCGGTTTCAAGGGCGGCGTAGGTCTGCTCGGCGTCACCCTTGATGTCGACCAGCAGCTGGAACTCACCGTCCCACCCCGGGTAGACGCTGCCGGCCCTGCCATCCACCAGGTCGTCGAGCGGATCAAGGTAGAGGCTCTCAAGCGTCACACCGGCAGTGACATCTTCCAGATCATGGGCCACGAGGAGTTCACCATCCACGAGCCACACATCGGCCTCAACACTGGTGAAACCGTGTTCAAGAGCATCGGACAATGGGCGGTCGTGCTCATAGTCATTATGGGCGTGCGCTGCCGCGCGCGGCGTGCCGAGGACGACGTCACCCGTTGCCTGGGATGCATTCGCCGGAACGGCAACGGAGACAGCAACAGACGAGCAGACAAACAACAGGACGAAGGGCCGGGCGAAGGACATGATCATCAACTTCTCTCAGGGGGCTTGTGGCCCTTCAACGCTAGAAAGTCGAGGTGAGCAGCAGGGTGACCTCCGCTGGCGCCCGGGTGAACATCGGACGACGTCGACTGAGCGCGCGTCGCCGGGTAACCACACGCGCGAACAGTCCCGTGTTCGCTGATTGTTCACCAAAGCAATGAGTGAGCGTCTAGAAGGAGACGTTTACGACTGCGACGGTGTCGGTAGACCATCTGGTCAATCGCACCCCATCTGGAGACATTCATGAATCCATCCTTTTCGCGCCGTAACTTCCTTGGCGGCTCTGCCGCAACCGGTCTCGGTTTCGTTTTCGCGGGATCGGGCAGTCTCGATGCCTTCATCCGCCCAGCCGCAGCCGCCACTACCCGGACAGCGACAGGTTACGGCGCCCTGATCGCGGACCCGCAGGGCATTCTCGCCCTGCCTGACGGTTTTTCCTACAAGCTCATCGCGCGCTCGGGACAAACACCAACGACGGATGGCGTTCATCCCTCGGACCCTGATGGTATGGGCGTCTTCGCCACCAACAACGGCGGTTCCGTCTTGGTGACCAACCACGAGAACAGCGGTAACGAACCTTTCCCCGTTCCCGTCATCGAGGGTGTGACCTACGATTCCGGCGCTATCGGCGGTACCTCCACCATCACGGTGGATCGGACCGGCAACCGCCTCGACCAATACACCAGCCTGGCAGGCACCGACAACAACTGCGCCGGGGGAATCACGCCATGGGGAACATGGCTCACCTGCGAGGAAACGGAAAGCCGGGCAGGGCAGGGCCGACGCACCAAGAACCACGGCTATGTGTTCGAGGTGGATCCCACCAGCAGGGAAGCCAACATCGGCAAGAGTCCCGTCCCACTGAAGTTCATGGGCCGCTACTCCCACGAAGCCGTAGCAGTGGACCCGGCCACCAGCATCATTTATCTCACCGAAGACGCCGGAAACCCCAACGGCCTGTACTTCCGCTGGGTACCGCCTGCCGGCTTCGTTCCCGGCAAGAACGCGCTGCGTGAACTTTCCCTGTCCCCCGGAGGTGACACTGCAGGCCAGCTCCAGGCCATGAGCTGTTACCGCGGCAGCCAGCACATCGCGGATCTCTCGGAAGCAACAACCGTCGGCACCCGGCTGAAGGTGGAATGGATCGACGTGCCCGAACGTGATGCCGCCGCGGTGTCGGTGCGCAAGCAATTCACCAACAACCAGATCACCCGCTCCCGTAAGCTCGAAGGCCAGTGGTGGGGGGACAACGGGGTGTTCTTCGTAGCCAGTTTCGCCCGCCTCGGCGATGGCAGCGTCAACGAACACGACGGCCAGGTGTGGTTCTACGACCCCTCCAGCCAGACCATCACCCTCAAAACCATCTTCGGCGTCAACCAGAACCCTGACCAGGACAACGGCAACTTCGACGGACCAGACAACATCACCGTCTCGACACACGGTGGGCTGATCCTGGCGGAAGACGGCAACGGTGTATCCCATCTCGTCGGCGTGACCTCTGAAGGCAAGGCCTACCCCCTGGCACGCAACGACTTCAACGACAGTGAGTTCTGCGGACCCGCCTTCAGCTCCAACGGCGAAACGCTCTTCGTGAACATCCAGTCCCCCGGCTTCACCCTCGCAGTCACCGGGCCATGGGGCCGGCCCAGCAACGCCGCCTGACACCGTTCCCCGACTACGTACCCGCCGGTCGCCCCTGAACCAGGTGGGGCCCACGGCCCCGCCTTCTGGTTCACATCCCGAACTGCGGCATAGGCAGCTTTCGGCCCCCGTCGTACGTCTGCGAAGGATCGACCATCGGACGCCGGCAGCGACGGAGGGATCCTCGTGATGAGGGACTCTCGGTCCGTGCGTCAGCGATCCGCCAAGCGTGTCTCCGGTTAACGCCGGCTATGCGCGCAGGACCCTTATCGTGAAGGTCCTGCGCGCCGTCGCGCCGGTGTTGTCCCTGACCTCCACGGTGAAGGTGAACGTCCCGGCCCTCGTCGGTGTGCCAGTGACTCTGGCCTCGGGCCTGTTCTCAAGGGTGTTTCTGACGAAGCGGGTTCCGTTCGGAACGCTGCCGGAGGCCAGTTTGAACTGGAACGTCGAGGGGCCCGGCGGATCGCTGCATACGATATAACCCAGATAGGCCTGTCCAACCGTGGCATCGGGCATCTGTAACGGAGTGAGGAAGGCCAGTTGTTCCGAGGCTGTCACCGTGGCTGAAGCGCTGCCGGATACGGCGGACGTGTTCCCGGCGGCGTCGAAGGCGGCCACGGTGTACGTATAAGTGCCGGCGGCAATGCCGAAGTGGGTGAAACTTGCCGAATCCGCAGTGCCCAGGAGGACCCCGTCACGGTTGACCCGGTAACCGGTCACCCGGGTGTCATCCGTGCTGACTTCCCAACTGAGGCTGACCGTAGAGCCGACAACAGTGGTTACCAGATTTGTCGGTACCGAAGGGGCGGTGGTATCCGTGGCCGGCGGTTCTGGCACCGTCACCGACGCGCTGTTGCTGGCCGACGAAACATTGCCCGCACCGTCGACTGCAGCCACCGTGTAGGTGTAGGTTCCGGGGCTGCGGTTGCTGTCGTTATAGAAGGTGTTGAGCACAGTGGTGATCATGACGCCGTTACGGGTCACCCGGTACTCGGTAACGCCGACGTTGTCCGTACTGGCGGTCCAGCCAACGTCCGCGGTGGTGCCGGAAAGTGTCGCTGTCAGGTTAGCGGGCGCACTGGGAGCGGTGGTATCCGATGTTGGTGTAAGAACTGTCACTGATGCACTGTTGCTTGCAATCGAGTAGTTTCCGGCGGCGTCGAAGGCTGCCACGGTGTAGGTGTAGGTTCCAGCCGCCAGGCCTGAGTTGGAAAAGGACGTACCGGTGACAGTGCCCGCAAGCAGGGTTCCGTTTCGTGTTACGCGATACCCGGCTACGCCGACGTTGTCGCTGCTGGTTGTCCACACGAGATTCGCCGTAGCACCTGAGACCGTTGAGGTGAGGCCAGTAGGTGTGCTCGGAGCGGTGGTGTCGGACGTCGGCGGTTGCGTCACGGTGCACCCGGACAGTGTCCTGGTGGTCACTGTCGTTGAGCCGTCCCGTAGATCAACAGTGCAATCAGCGGGTGCTGTGTACGGACTACGCTCGATGCGGAATTTTCCCGAGCTGTCGCTGCGGCCCATCACCACGTTATCCACACTGATGTCGCGGGAAGCGATAGCGGTCCCCTCGATCCGCAGAGCTGAACTGCTGACCTCCGCCCTGGAAACGGAAACAGCAGCTACTGCAGGGGTTATGAGGATCATGCCAGGCAGCAGGGAGCCCAGCAAAATGGCCGTGATAGCAACACACCTTTTATTTCTGAACATGTCAATGTCCTCACCCTAGGGTCCTGGTGACCCGACGGAGAACGCCGCTCCCTGTGCCGTCTTCTTCAGCGAGGGCATCCTGATGCGTGAGACCATCCATCCGTGACCGGTATCGAACCTATGACGGGGTTCCCGGTTTGGACAACGAGGCTCAAAACTTGTGGAACACGCACTAAACAGAACCCGTATTGGGCAATGTACTCCAGTCCTCCCGGGTTGCACAGGGATTGGTCATCATGGATGGTCGTCCTTCCGCGGGCCTGCCGAATCACGTCGTTCACGGCGACTCCGGTCATGATCTTGCTGGTAAGTAACCGGAGCACCAGAACGGGCCCCAACGGGATGAGGGCGAACTATCTCGTCTGCGGCCTGGCGCAGCTTCAACTGTTGGCCCGGCTAATTGGCATGGTTGTGGAAGCGGACGGCGTAGGTTCCACTCCCTGCGGCCAAAAAGACCAGTCCTTTTCCGAGGGCGATGAGTGATCCGTCGCTGGATCCTTCATTCCTCGCTCCGGTGTCGGCGCCGCCGGTGGCAATAGGGCCCATTGGTCCATGCCTCCCGTCGTTGCGGGGTTGGTTCCTCAAGTACCCAACTTCCCGGCCCACAGGGAACCCGCCGGGTCCCTCCCCCCTGTCAAATACCTCTACATAACGGTTCCCTTTCGGCGTAAGGTTTTACGCCTAACGTGGTTCGTATGCAACCCCGGGTTCGTATCGATATCGAAACAATATCGATGTCAGGACGGGGTCATGTCTGGAGCGGTTCCGACCGCCCTCATCACCCATCAAACTTGTGGGGGGAGTTTCAGATTCGCCAAAGGAAGGCGATCGAAATGCACGCCAGCGAGAAATCCCGACACCGTTTCACCGCGGTCATGTTCAGCACCCTCTGCGCCTTGGCTATCACCATCTCGCTGGGCGGCGCCAGCGCCAGCGATGCACCGAATGCAAATGAAGCAATCGACGATCCCATTGCCGGCCACATCGACAACGGCGACATCCAGCTTGAGCTGCAGACACTCACCGAGGAAGACGGCCTCACCGCACCGAACTGGGGAACTTACGCCCCAGGCCTGCCCGGCTTCCTGTTTGTTGTCGATCAGGTCGGTCCCCTCTGGGCAATCGATACGCAAAACGGAAACAAGCATCAGGTACTCGATACCGGGCCACTCCTCGTCCCGCTGATCCCCGAAGGAGACGAGCGCGGCTTCCTCGGCGTCGCGTTCCACCCCGACTACGAAAGCAACGGTTTGCTCTACACCATGACGTCCGAACCCATCCCAGGTACGGCATCGACCCCCGACCAGCAGCCCAACCATCTGGCCACACTCAGAAAATGGACCATGCCGACCCCACTCGCCGACCCCCTGGTGCGGCCGCAGCTGACAGCAGCAAGCTCCGAAGTCCTTCTCACCATCGAAGAGCCGCAGTTCAATCACAATGGAGGTGCTCTGTTCTTCGGAACCAGCCCCGACGACAGCAACCTGCTCTACATCACCACTGGGGATGGTGGCTGCGCCGACGACCAGAACGCCCAAACGGGCCTGGCAGGTGAAGGGCCCTGCATCAGTCATGAAGGTCCAGGTAACGCGCAACGAACCGACAACCTGCTGGGTAAGATCCTGCGGATGGATCCACTGGTATCCGCCGACCCGGAAATCTACGCGTACGGATTCCGCAACCCGTTCCGGGCCTCCTCAGACCGGACGGACCTGGGTGGTACCGGAGAAATCTGGACCGCCGACGTGGGTCAGAACCACATTGAAGAGGTTGATGCCCGTATCCAGCAGGGTGGGAACTACGGCTGGCGCGTCAAAGAAGGCACCTTCCAATTCAACCCCAACGGCACGGAGTTGGAAGGCTTTGCCTCGGACGGATTTGTGTTCGCCAACACACCGGGACAGCCTGCCGATCTGATTGATCCGGTGGCCCAGTACGACCACGACGAAGGTGTAGCCTCCATCGGTGGCTTCGTCTACCGGGGGGATGAACTACCCGAACTTTACGGAACCTATGTCTTCGGGGACTATTCCGACGGATTCAACTCGGGCAACGGACGGGTGATGTACGTAGTTGAGGACGACCGCGCGGATCCCGAGGACCGGACCCCGAACGTTTTCAATCTGGTGAATGGACACATCAACCTGTTCGTCCTCGGCATTGGCGAGGACATGGCCGGAGAGCTCTACATACTGGCCAACAAGTCCGGCGGGGCAGAGATGAGCGAAGGCGTGGTGATGAAGCTGGTGCGCGAATGCACCGGAGACGCCGACTGCCGCAAGTAGACAACCCAATGGACCGTGGCGGTGCAACAGGCATCGCCGCGGTCCGGCTCGATCAACCGAAGGCGACGGCGACGGCGACGGCATCAAGATCCAGGAAAGTCAGAGCAACCCGGCATCGAAGTACTCCTAGGGCGTGCCTACCGTAAGCCCAATAGGTAACTCCCAACCCGGAAATGCCTGTGTGAATACCCAACGAGAACGGACAGCGAACACCAGGCCAGGGACTGCGCACGCGTCCGCGCGATTCGGATACATCCCGGTCGTCAGCACGCTTGAGCAGATGAGGACACCCGTCGACCTGGGAATACCGCCTCATGTTTCCGCGGCCATTGCAGCGAGGTAGGCGGGTGAAGTCCTGGACACAGGGGTGTGGCTCGGGTGGCCATCATCTGGGCACGGTAGAAGCCCCCCCACGCTCCGCTGCTTTTCCCGCGAACACCTGGACAGCAGGAACCGCGGGCCCACCTGCACACACCCACCGACGCGGAAATTTCATCACGAGGAAGCGGTGGACGCGCGCAGCCTCCTCTACGCCGCATGACGGTAAGCCGTGCACGCTTGGATATCGTAGGACTAATAGTGGCGATGGGCACGGACTCGGTTGCACCAAAGTGAGGGAGCCGGCGATTGGTGGGTCCACCTGTGGTCGGGTGGAGCCCGAAGGACAGAGCTCAAGACCGTCCACAGGTGGACCTCGCCGGCCTGGGTCCGTTCCACTTCGACCGATATGCGTACGAGCGTGCGCTCCGCCATCCCATCGTTGCAACCAACGCCTGAACCCGCTGATCGGCTTGCCGGCTGTGAGTTTGTGGCGCGACCGGCGAGAGCCTTGGTTGCTGTCAAGCGGCTTTGGGCATGGCCGTGACGACGACGTTCTTTCCCCACGGATCTTCGGTGTAGCAGCTGATCAGGACCACGCGGTTGGGGACGATATTCCAGATTTCGCTGTCCTTCAGCGTGTCCTTGTCGTGGGTGATGACCTGATCGACGATGTAGGTGATGGTTCCTGTCTCCGTGGTGAGGGCGAACTCCGTTCCAAGGAGTGCCTCATTGCTGAGCCTGTTGAAGGGCGCCTCCCTGCCGTCCCAGCTGTGCCCGGCGATGTAAGTGGTGTTCTGCGACCCGGCCCCGGGGCTTCCGTAGGGCGTGAGCCAGTACGCATCGAGTGTCAGGGGCGGCACCAGGGACTGCGATTCGAGGTCCGCTTCGCTCGGCGTCAGGGGAAGGACCGCCATGTCGATCCCGGCGGCAGCGAAGGAGAGCCCGACTGGCTGGGATGCGGCCGGCCCCGGATCCGCCGTGGGGGCAGCTGGCGCGGAAGGCTTGGCCGCCGTCATTCCGGGTGTGACCGTGGGTGTGCCGGAGGTCACGGCGGCCGGCGGGGTCGCGACGGCGGAAAGCGTGCTCGATGACGGTGCCGCGGATGGTGCTCCAGTGGAGTCCGGAGGCAAAACCGACACCGCGATCGCGAGCAGGGCGGCCGCGATACATGGAAGTGCGATCCAGCGCTTGCCCGGCCGCTTGCGCTTGGACTCCTGCGACGGCCCATCCGGCTGCTGATCGACGGGCTCGTCGGAGATACGGGGCTGATCCATGGGCAACGCTGTCCTGAGTTCGGAGTTGAGGGAACTGTCCCGGCTCGGAAACCCACGGTCGGAAACCACGAGCCCTAAGCCGGGACGGCCGGCGTACTAGCTCTGTGCGCGCTCCAGGCGGCGCATCCGGGCAGCCGTAGCGGCGGGAACTGCGACGCCGACGGCCAGCAGCGCAGCGATGAGTGCAACGGCTGCTCCGTTGTTATCCTCACCGACTACGGCGGTCTGCACGTTCAGGCCCTTGTTGGTAGCAACGGGCGCGACCGGGGCGCCCTTGGCAACCGGAGCGACCCGGGTGACCGGGGCGGCCGGGGTGATAACCGGAGCGACCGGGGCGGGGACCGTGACCGGTGTGACGGGATCGACGCCGATCGCGCTGGCGTCACATGCTGCGAGAAATGCCTTGAAGAGCGCGAGGATTTCAGCCGCAGCGGCATCGTCACCACCGAGTAAGGCGACAAATGCTCCGGCCTCCTCAGAGGCCTCGATGAAAGCTGCTTCCGCAGCCTGTACTTCGGGCGTGTACACAGCCGCCTCGTACGCCGCAAAAACTACCTCGGCGTCCGCAACGGCGATTTCAAGATCGGCCTGAGCACCGAGGAGACCTTGCTGGGCTGCGATAACTGCTTCATTCTGATTCGGGTCTGCTTCGGGATCCGCCACGAGCGCGTCTGCCTCAGTTTGAACCAACACAGCCTCAGCTCCGAGCACGACCTCCTCCGCAGCAATCACGGCTCCTTCGGCTATGGGAAGCTGCGCTTCAGCAGTAACTGCTGCTTCGGAGGTCAGAGCCGCCTGACTGACGACTTCGAGGTTCTCGGCGGTGGCGACGACAGCCGCGGTGGCCAGTTCGAGCTGGTTCACGAAGACGACGTCGATCCCCGCAGCACCAAGTGCCGCGTTGAACTTAGTCGAGGCCTGCAAGCAGGCAGCGTCGCCCGGTGCAGCGGAAGCCATCGGAGCGCCGAGGAACAGTCCACCGGCGAGGAGGGTTGCGGTCGAACCGGCAGCAACCCATTTTTTTGTAACGGTCATGTCTGTGCGTCTCCTGAAACACGTAGTATCCCCCGGGCTATCCCCGACGGCTCAGCTCGCGACCCCACACGCAAGCGGCGTCCTCTGAAGGAGGGCGCCGCGAACAGAACACTATGAACCGCTGATCACAACCGGGTACTAGCTCAAATTTTCTGAGGACGCCCTGAGTAATCGCTGTGTCCTCAATGTAAGTGGGCCCGAGGGCACTTGCAATAGTTAGTGAACGTTAATTGGTTTTGAATTCGGATTAGTGGAAGCTGCGGCGGACGAACCTAAAAATGATTGTTCTACGACCGCCATGGCCAGGCACGAAAGGAGAGCGGCATAGCTCGGTGGGAAGCCGCGCGACGGGCCTCCTTGGTTGACTTCCGAGGATCGTTTTTCAAGTTTAAAAGGTCTTGGTCGGCCGGAAAACGTTGTCGTAGAGCACGCCGGTTGCTGCTGCTTGAACGAATTTGTTGATGAGGTCCACAGTCCAGTCCTCCGCGGTCCAGGTCCCGGGTTTGTACAGGCCAAGTGCTGTGTTGAGCAGAACATCACCGGTGTAAACGACGGGGAAAACGACGGCGATCGCTTTGGCACCATGCAGGCCAGTATGGGCTGTGACGCCGTAGGCCGCACCCCACATGGTTCCCAGCGCATGGTGGGTGACCAAGTTCAGCTGCTCGCGTCCCTGTTGAGACCTCGGATGAATAGGCAGAATCCGTTCGGCGAAATCCGCCGGTGCGTAACTGGTTTCACGCCCGGTCAAAGGCATTTCGACGAACTTTTGGAAGGCCGTCATCACTACGGTTCCGGCAACACCTGCCACCATGCCCCGGACGATCGAGCCCACCATGGGGTACTGCTTCTTGATAAGCATGCGGCTAATTATTGTCTTGCCCGGTAGCGTCCGCAATCGCCGCAAAGCTCGTTCGTTCGTTGAGGCGACCGATGGTCTGCTCGCGGATTCTTTTTTCCGGAGCCTCGATACCAGATCGCTGGCGAGGTCTGATGAGTTACCGCTCGTTCCGACATCCGAACTGACACCGCCCCCGCCCTGCACCCTCGACTGGGGAGTCGGCTCAGACCTGTGTCCGAGCCAGACCTGTCCCCTATCATTGGGGCCATCCGGCCCGGTCAGCGTCGGATCATGAAGTTCTTCTAGTTCGAAGCCTTTTCTGACCGTGGGTTCGGATGGAGGAAACACTGATGAGTGAGCGTGCTTCCCAAAATCTGATTGCCGCTCTGGCGCGTGCGACGAGGGATATCCGGCCGGCTGCGGCGGGAACGGAGCTGCCCGCCCTCGCGGCGAAACTTGAGGAATCAGTAACTATTCACTGGGGCAAAGACCATGGAATTACGTGGGCGGAAATGCTGTCAATTGCGCGCGATGTGAAAAACGACGTAGCTTCGCCCCCAGCCTGACCAGTGCAACCTCATCAATGCCGTGTGGCATAACGTCTCACCTCACCACCACCAGTAAGCACACTGGAGAGGACAGGCACACCTGACGCCCCATCTATAGGCTCATTAATCGACGACATCAATGTCTTGATTCCCTGATAGTGCGCGGGAGGCAGTTACGATCAGATTTCACTCGATTACCATCTGTTACAGGAGCATCATGACGAATACGCACTCATCCCGTTCGGGAGAGAAAACAAATGTTCAAAAAGCGGCACTGGCCGTGGGGGCGGTTTTTCTCCTCGTCGGCGTCCTTGGATTCATTCCCGGCATCACAGCCCCGTATGACGAACTAGGCCTTGCAGGCCATGAATCCGGTGCGTTGCTTCTAGGCCTGTTCCAGGTATCGATCCTGCACAACATCGTCCACCTGCTCTTCGGCGTCGCCGGCGTCGCCTTGGCGCGCACGATCGGCGGAGCCCGCTCCTACCTGCTTTACGGCGGGATCATCTATCTGGTGCTTTGGGTGTACGGACTGCTCATCGACATGGACTCCGCACTGAACTTCGTGCCACTCAACGACGCCGACAACTGGCTGCACTTATTCCTGGGCATCGGCATGATCGCCCTGGCGCTTCTGCTGACCCGCACCAAGGACCGGAGCCACACGGACCACTAGGCCGCCTCCATCCGCGAATCGAGACCTACGGAACCAACCTGCGGAAGGTCTCGGTTTTGCCGAAGTCCGCCCACCCAACTAGTACGGGACTTCACCGCAGGTGATTCACTACCTGCTGTGTCCTGAATTGCCGTGCGGAAACGTCCGCGTTGGGAACGAGTTGCAGGGCACATTCGCGCTAATGTGCCCTGCAACTTCCAAGTTGCAGTGGAGCGGGCGCACTTCGGGAGTGGCGCGGTAGTGCGAGCTACCGGTTCTTTTGACGCCGGTGCAGGAGTGCGTAGCCGATGATGGCGAGGCTCCCGGCTATGGCTTCTGCTACTGCGGTGAGGGTTTTTTTGGCGTACCAGATGGGTTCATACATGGAGGGGATCGGTCCGATGGCCGGGATCTGGACGTAGCGGTACAGCACCACGGCTGCCAGCGCTGAAAGCGCCACTACCGCAGCGACCGCATAGGAGGGGCGGTCTCCCCGAATCAGGATGTATAAAGCAGCGAGGACGGCGACCACGGCCTGGATCCGGAAGAGGTTACCGCCACCAATGCCGCCTGGATAGGCTTGCTGGAAGCCGGGGGCGAGCTGGAAATGGATGACCGCGCTGACGATCAGTCCTGCGGCGATGAGCACCCGCAGGGCAATCATTCCCGATCGATGACGACGCTGCCCCTTCGTTGAGCCGTGTTCGGCGGCGGGTCCAGCCCTGTTGTTGTCGACCGCGCGGCCTGCCTTACTCATCCGATGACCAGGGTGGCGGACATCTCGGGGTGATAGGTGCAGATCACGGCGTACTCGCCGGCTTCCTCCGGCGCGGTGAAGGTCACGGTTTCACCGGCGGGAACATCGACGTCGAACCCGCCGTCGTCTTCGGCGGTGACCGTGTGCGGGGCGTCGTCTTCGTTGATGACCGTCACCGTGGCGCCGGGTGTAATGGTTTCGGGCATCATGTACTCGAAGTCCGTGATGGTGATTACGGCCTCCTCCGCCGGTGCTGCTTCCGCTGAGGCCGACCCCGATGAGGAGGTGCCGGCGCCGGTGGTGGCCGCCGCTGATTCCGGTGCCGCGGCCTCGCTTGCCATACTGGTCGCCTCCGAGCCGCTGGGCTCAGCGCCGGACCCGCACGCGGTGGTAGCGGTGAGGACCGCGGCGAGCATCAAAGCTGATATTCCGTGACGTGATTTCATGGTTTCTCCCCAAAAATAGTGAGCCCGTTGAACATGGATGGTGGACTGTTGAGCCGGTTAGTGACCTGGTTAGTTGGTGTGGTTGTGGCGACGGACGGCGTAGGTTCCACCGGCTGCGGCCAGGAGGGCCAGTCCCCCACCCAGAGCAAGAACGACTGATCCCTCGCTGGTGCTTTCGTTCATCACTCCGGTGTCGGCGCCGCCCTTGGGAACAGCACCCATCTGGTCCATTCCACTGTGTCCCGCGCTGCCGGAATCCGGAACTTTGGACTCTGCGACCTCGGGAGCTGGTGCCGCCGGGGCGGGGGTTGCGGGGGCTGGGGCCATGGCTTCGGCGCCTACGGTCAGGGTACCGGTCATGTTGCCGTGGAATTTGCAGAAGAAACCGTAACTCCCGGCACCGCTGGGGGCAGTGAAGGTCGCGCTTTGCCCGCCGGGAATGCTGATATCAAACGACCCATCATCAGCGGTGACCGAGTGGATCTCGGTGTCGTTGTTGGTGACCGTGATCTCGCCGCCCGGGTTGACCGTGCCCGGCCCGGAGAACACGAAGTTATCGATGCTGATGGACATCTGCCCGGTAGTCATGGCCGGTACTGCCTGGGAAACCTGGCCGGGGGCGGCGACCGCTACCCCGGCGGATCCGATTCCTGCTCCCCCGACCAGGGCTGCGGTGAAAGCGACGCTGAGAACTTTTCTGCTTGAGATCATGATAAAACCCTCCGGCGAGGCGCTTAGGGGGACAACGTCCGGTGCCTCAGTCAAGTCGACGCACCATTGCCAGAAAACCTCCGCCACATGACATTCGTCACGTACCCCTTTAAGGATTGGCCCTCTCATAAGACTGGTGGCAAGCGGAGCGGAGGACGATGTCTCATTCTTTGAGGCTTCCCTGCCAGTCCCGAACGCCTCGGGGTGGTTGCATGACAAAAGCGCCGGAGAACACCCGGTGGAGGCCGCTTGTGTTCTCCGACGCTTTCGACCGGGAAAAAATCCGGCCATCAGTCACTCGCACGTGAGGATAGCTAAGACCCTACGCCCACCGGCTGGGCTTCACCTGATGGTAAGTGATCTATTTCTCTTCTCGTGCTTGCTGGAGCAGGACGTCGACGTCCTCGATGTCCTTCACCGCCGCGCACAGCACCCACTGGGCGTGTTCCTGATCGGGGTGCACCCTCTGGACCTGACCGGGTCCGCTACCGGCGTACAGGGCATCAACGTCTTCACACGCTCGGCGGGTATCGAACATCTGCTGCATAAGGCGATCGCGGAGTGCTTCAAGATCACTCTGCTTCTGCTTGCGCGCTGCAACCAATAGGAACCCGACATGGCGGTCCGCTTCAGAAATGGTCATACCCCAAACCTCTCTTGCCAGTGGTGGCCGGTCACTTCTGCACCACACCTTGGACGCCAGTTACCCCGTCTGCCCGAACCGCCTTTTGGCAGTTCAAACCTACCTATGAGTATCACGTGTCTCATTTGTCACATGAGAAGGCTATCCAGCGGAGCGGTTTCCTGCTTACAGTGAGGATAAGCGCCCCGAAACTGTGGGTGCTGGCGTTCCGGGGTGATGGTGGGGGGAACCAATCCGCCCCGGGTTGTGCTCCGAATCACTATCAAGCGTGTGTCCGGCTCGGACACACG
>NZ_JADOUV010000007.1:0-240014 GCF_015751715.1 Arthrobacter sp. CAN_A6 | reverse complement strand
AACTCTTCGGGAAAGGCCTTGGGCATGATGAACATCCTTCCACCCGCGAGGCTTATCCTCACAGGTCAGGAGTCAACCAAACCTTCAGCAGTCCCATCTATGGTGGGGCATCAAGAATCAGACCACCGACTACGACCACGTATCCGAAACCGTCATCGCCCACGACAAGAGCGCAGCCGTCACTGCATGCCTGAAGAACCTGTCCGCGGTTCAACGGGAAGCGATCCAACTGGCGTTCCACACCGGCTTGACGTACAGCGAAATCGCCCACCACCTGGGCATCCCTATCCCGACAGCGAAAACACGCATCCGGGATGGCATCAAACGACTTGGCATCTGCCTTCAAGCCGGCTGATACCGATAATCCAGGAAACACCCCAGGAGGGGGTACTACACAATGAAGGGTTGCAGGACACCCATCGCAGCACCCCGCAACCCCGCACCGACTGTCGGAAGTGCCCTCTGCTAGATACGTTCCACAGTCCCTATCCATTGGACCCCCTGCTTTCGGGCGACTCAAACCAAATCCCAGTGGTATCTACCGCTTGACCTAACCCTTGTCCATCAGCACCTACCGGGTGATCCCCCAACCCGGAAGTACCCGGTCAAGTTATGAAAGTCGCGCCGCATCCAGCTCCCCGACCGCCAGCCGACTGCGTTGCTTGGACACCCACACCGCTAGGACTCTTTCCTCTGTTGGCTTATCCGGCCGATAAAGGGGCATGACCCCACGCTCGGACACAAGCTGAACCAGCCCGGTGAGCCGCCGGTTCCAATGATCACCCCTGGTACCGCGTGCTTGCCCCTGCCACTCTCCCAGCCCTGCCAGAACAGCTGATTGATCATTAGTAAGCCGGCCCTGCCCGGTACGCTTTCCGCTGCCGATACAACCACCCATACAACCAAAGCTCACCGGCATCCTGCGGGTTCTGCACCGGTAACCGGCCGTGCTGTCAGTAAAAACCGAGCAACCGGGTGGAGTGTTCCCACCACAACTTCTTCAACGTGATAACCGGCTTGAGCGTTGGCTTGTCCGCGGGTTGGTCGTGGAGGACCAGGCGCCGCCCGAACAGGGTGGGGTCGCGTTTCTCGGCCACCCGGATCGTGTACCGGACACGCCGCAGATCCGCCCTGCACATCACGGCGATTCGCTCGACCGCGATGCCGCGGAAGTACATGAACAACCATTCCTGCTTTTTCTTGCACACACCGGCCGGGCACTCCCCCTCCGGCAGGAGCAAATCATCGAACCTCATAGCCCTCACTGAACCAGTGCGACTGGCACTGCGGGGCTCCACCCACCCACAGATGGATGACCCGCAACACGACGTCCCGAGCGGAATCTAGCTTCCTAAATAATCGAACCTGTGTTCTATTTTAAATCCTGCACCACCAACAACACGGGAAGGACCACAACCGATGACAACACACCCAGTGGACACACCACGAGGCTCACCTCACAGCCAGGGCACCGGTGGGCTTGTGCTGGATGAGCCCGCGGCCATCCGTTTCCTGCCCAGCGGTACACCGTTGGCGCTGCGCTGGCGAGGCAGTATCTGGCAGATCATCGGTAATCCGACGTCGTAGTCGATCTCGAGCAGCTGGTGGGAGCCCGACGCCACTCCCCTGGGTGGTCGAGGGAGCCTCATTACGACCCGGTTCTGGCGGTTCCAGGCCCAGACCGGGCCCGCGTCCCCAGTGCTGGAATTCGATATCAGCGCCGATCCACGGTGGGCGGATTGGCGGCTGCGGCGTGTCGCCGGCCTCCCCGGCTTCTGACCCGAACAAACGATCACGGATGGCTAAGGGCGGGACGAGTGCAAGGTCATGGGCGCCAACAGAAGGTATTCGGAATATTAGGCGGGGCTGATGGATCAGCGGATCGAGGAGTTAGTGATGCGCGAGGAGCTGATCATGCTCACCGCGGCCGAGCTCGACCTCGAGAACACCCGGCCCACGAAGTTCCCGGAGCCGCGGCGGGTGTACGCGTGGATCCGCTACCCCTCCCAAGCCATCCGGATCCAAGCCCATGCGATTGCCTACACGCGGACGGCGGTCAAAATCCGGTTCTTCGAACCGTTGATCATGATTCAGCGCGAAGGCTGGGTGTGGCTCAACGCAGTCACGCCCGTGTCACCCGATGACGGGGACTGAATTGGCGGCGTCTGCCCTTTACTCCGATGCCCCTGGTGGGGTGTCGACGTCCCCTCGGGCAATGTCGGTCTGGCCCGTGATCTGCTGCTGCCGGTCCTTTATAAAACCCATTGGCAATTCACGTCGAACAACATCTCGTCGTGACCTTAAGATCGATACCGGCCCGGGGTCATCAAGCCATAGATTCCGACACCGCACAAGGATTTACGTGAGCGGTCGACCCCTGGGTATCCCGATGTCATCGGCGGGAAAAGGTTCACCGTCGTTGTACTTCTCCTCGAGGCGCGCTGCTTCGACCTCCATGGCGCGCGCTAAGAGCCCGAAAAGGGACCTGTGGCCCTCGAGCCGACTCGTGGGCAGGCGTTCCTGAGCCGCTCCACCACGTCCACTGGCAACAAATAGCTGATCTTCTGCTTTCCCGGTGTTGCAGACTCGGATGCGCGCTGCCGAGTAGACCCAACTGCCTCCTTCGCATCAGCCGGTTTCGCAGGCTCTGGCGTCGGAGTGAGGACGGCAGGCGCCGCAACCGTTGGAATAGGCGCCTCAGGCTCGACAAGAACGGCTGCTTCGAGGTCAGGCGGCAGGTGCCGGCCGAGCACGGGAGTGTGCGGAGTCGCCTCTTCCTGAACTTCCGCGGTTTCAGCTCCCATGTCCTTGATGACGCTCGTATCAGGCGCTATCTTGAGGCCCTTACGTCTGAGTTGGGACAGCGGGTTGCTTACCCCTCCCCTACCTTCAGCGGGAGCGGTACTCATTCTCCGCTCCCCTTCCAAATCTGCCGAGCCAGCAGCTCAAGATCGGCCAGGAGAACGTTCGCCGAAGATCCGAAAGAGCGCAGCGGCTGGTACGCTGCCTGGGCCTTCGCGAACAGCTCGCGATCAGGCAGTGGCGGATCAAGAACCAAGTCGCCGAAGTCCTCGCGGACCCTATTGATCCAGTGCGTTTGGTCCATTCGACCTACCGCTCCTTATTGATGACAACACCGACCAGCTCGATGTCCTCGTTCAGGTTCTCCTGTACCTCGGCGATCGTTGTGACAATTTCGGATAGACCTTCAACAGATGAGACACGCGACTCGGTGACAAGCAGAGCGTGTGTCGCGGCGGTGAGCGCATTGACCGTCAGCAAACGGCGGGGTCCGGAAGGCTCAGATCCTGCGCTGTGCCCCCGTGGTGCGGTACACGTCGAAGACTCCGTCGATGCGCCGAACCGCCCCGAGGATGTGGCTCAGGTACTTCGGATCGCCCATCTCGAAGGCGAACCGCGACAACGCCACCCGGTCGGACGAGGTATTGACGCTCGCCGCGAGGATATTCACGTGGTTCTCCGAAAGCACCCGTGTGACGTCGGACAGCAGGCTCTTCCGGTCCAGTGCTTCGACCTGGATCTCGACGAGGAAGACGCTCGACTGCGTGGGCGCCCATTCCACCGGCACGATGCGGTCGGGCTGGTCGCGCAGCTCGGCGACGTTCCGGCAGTCGGACCGGTGCACCGATACTCCTGAACCCCTGGTCACGAAGCCGACGATGGGGTCGGGCGGGACCGGCGTACAGCAGCGGGCAAGCTTGACCCACACGTCGCCAACCCCCCGGACCGTGACACCGGAATCGGTGAACTTGGGCCGGCGCGGCTGGGTCGCCACTGCCGTCTCGGCGATGTTGTCCTCCGCGCCCTGATGCCCCCCCATCAGTGCGACAAGGTGCTCGATCACGTTCTGCGGAGACGTATGCCCATCTCCGACCGCCGCATACAGCGCGGCGATGTCCTGGTGCCGAAGGTCGTGGGCCACCGTGGAAAGGGCGCTATGGGTCATCATGCGCTGGAGCGGGAGGTTCTGCTTCCGCATGGCACGCGTCAGCAGGTCCTTGCCCTTGTCGATCGCTTCTTCGCGGCGTTCCTTGGTGAACCACTGGCGGATCTTGTTGCGTGCCCGGGGGCTCTTGACGAAGCCCTGCCAATCCTGGCTCGGCCCCGCACCCTCCGCCTTGGAGGTGAAGACCTCCACCCAGTCGCCATGGGTCAACTCGCTGTTCAGTGGCACGAGTTTCCCGTTGACGCGCGCCCCGATGGTCCGGTGGCCAACCTCGGTATGGACGGCGTAGGCGAAGTCGACGGGAGTGGACCCCGCCGGCAGGGCCATGACCTCGCCCTTGGGAGTGAAGACGAAAACCTCTCGGGCGTTGATCTCAAAACGCAGCGAGTCGAGGAACTCGTCCGGATCGGAGGTTTCCTGCTGCCAGTCGACCAAGCTCCGCAGCCAACCCATGTCGCCGTTGTCCGGCGCCTCGATCGCCTTTCCCCCGCCGTTCTTGTACTTCCAGTGGGCTGCGACGCCGTACTCGGCGCGGCGATGCATGTCATACGTGCGGATCTGGATTTCCACTGGCTTGCCGCCCGGGCCGATCACTGTGGTGTGGAGTGACTGGTACATGTTGAACTTCGGCATGGCGATGTAGTCCTTGAACCGGCCGGGCAGCGGGTTCCATCGCGAATGGAGCGAACCGAGGGTGGCGTAGCAGTCGCGCACACTGTCCACGAGAACGCGGACGCCCATCAGGTCATGGATGTCGTCGAAGTCCTTGCCCCGCACGATCATCTTCTGGTAGATCGAGTAGTAATGCTTGGGGCGTCCGGTGATCGTGGCCTTGATCTTGACGGCGCGCAGGTCCTCTTCGACCTGGTTGCGCACGAGGCTCAGATGTTTTTCCCGCTCCGGCGTCCGGTCACCGACCATCCGGACGATCTCCTCATACACCTTGGGGTGCAGGGCGGCGAAGGAAAGGTCCTCCAGTTCCCACTTGATGGTGTTCATTCCGAGCCGGTGCGCCAGCGGCGCAAAGATCTCGAGGGTCTCCCTGGCCTTCTTCGCCGAGGAGGCAGCCGAGACGAAACGCCAGGTCCGTGCGTTGTGGAGCCGGTCGGCGAGTTTGATGACCAGGACGCGGATGTCCTTGGCCATCGCGACCACCATCTTGCGCACCGTTTCCGCCTGCGCCGCGTCACCGAAGGAGACCTTGTCGAGTTTGGTGACGCCGTCGACGAGCATCGCGACCTCGGGTCCGAAGTCCCGGCGCAGTTCATCGAGCGTGTAGGAGGTGTCCTCCACCGTGTCGTGCAGCAGCGCCGCCGCCAACGTGGTGCCGGTCATTCCCAGCTCGGCGAGGATCGTGGCCACGGCCACGGGGTGGGTGATATACGGGTCGCCGCTCTTGCGTTTCTGCCCCTCATGGCTACGCTCCGCCACCAGGTAGGCCCGCTGGATGAGGTCGAGGTCCTCCTTCGGGTTGTTCGCCCGGACGGTACGCAACAACGGCTCGAGCACGGGCGAGTACCCCGAGGACCCCCGCCCGGCCAGCCTGGCGATCCGGGCACGCGTGCGCCCCCGGCGGCCGGGCACGGCCTGGTCCGCATTTGCCGCCGAGGAGGCCGTTTCAGGATCGGCCGCCGCGGTTCCGGTCGCCGAACCGCCGACTGACCCGGTACCGGCCGCCACCGAGGACTGCTCCACGGGAGCGGCCGGAGCCGTTGCACCCGACGGACTGGCGGTGCCGCCCTCGGGCGTCTCGACGGGATTCACCGCTTCAGCCATGCACAACCCCTTATTTCCAGCAGTCCGATCCCCCGGAATTCCAGGATGTCCAGCGTATGGACTCCTCCAGTTTAGCCGCGCGCAGTAGCTCCGTGCGCCGTCGAACCATGCGCCGTCAATGCCGGCGCTGCGCTGCCAGCTTCTGATTCCTGCACACGACGGTTCCGGACCTTCTTCTCCTGCTTCCGCATTTCCGGCTCATTGAGCCGAAGGAACGCGTACATGGGCGCCGCGATGAAAATGGTGCCGAGCGTTCCGAGGATGATGCCGATGAACAGTGCAAGCGAAAGATCCCGCAGCGTGCCCGCACCCAGGAGCAAAGCGCCGATGAAGAGGATCGACGCCACCGGCAGGACCGCCACTACCGAGGTGTTGATCGAGCGCACGAGGGTCTGGTTGACCGCGAGGTTCACCTGCTCCGCGAAGGTCCTCTTGGTCGACAGGTCAAGATCCTCGGTGTTCTCGCGGATCTTGTCGAACACCACCACGGTGTCGTACAGCGCGTAGCTGAGGATGGTGAGGAAACCGATGATCGCCGATGGCGTCACCTCGAAGTCGCTCAGCGAGTAAAGGCCGGCGGTGACGATCATGACCACCACCAGGGCAGTCATTGCCGCTACCGACATCTTCCAGGTGCGGAAATAGATGGTCATCAGGACCGCGGCCAACAGGATGAAGACCACGAGTCCGATCAGCGCCTGCCGGCTGACGTCCTCACCCCAGGTCGGACCGACGAAGCTGGAGGTGACCTGGTCCTCGCTGACCCCATAGGCGGAGATGAGGTTGTCCCGGACGTCGAGCGTCTGGTCGTCGGTGAGCTGCTCCGTCTGGATGCGCATCGTTTCGGGGGCGATGTTCGTGACGCGGGGAACGGCATCGGGCACGACGTCGTCGACTGCCTGCTCGCCGGCGCCCACCTCCGTGTTCTGCGTGTCCGAAACCGTAAATTCGGAGCCGCCGCGGAAATCGATTCCGAGGTTGAACCCGCCCTTGACCACCGGAATGATGATCGACACCAGCACCGCGATCCCGGCTATCAGGAACCACAGGTTCCGCTTGGCTACGAACGGGTAGGACCGCTTGCCCGAATGGAGTTCATTGCCGAACCGGGAGAAACTGGTGCCCCTCATTTGTTTTCCTCGTTCTCTGGGTTGCGGCCACGGCCTGCCATGGCTTTCTGCTGCTCCGCGATCCGGCGTTCGGCGATGGTCAGGCGGCGTTCGGCTTCGCCTGCGGCCGCCTTGTTCCGTGTGCGTGCGGGAACCGGCGGGGTATCCGAGGGACGCCGGATGCGTCCCGCTCCCCGGTAGAGCGGGGTGACCCCGAGGCGCTTGGGATCAAGGCCGGACCAGGCGTGGCCCTCCCCGAAGAACTTCGTCTTGGCCAGCAGGCGGAGCACCGGGTGGGTGAACAGGAAGACCACGATGAGGTCGGCAATCGCCGTCAGGCCCAGCGTGAACGCGAAGCCGCGCACGTTCCCGACTGCCACGAAGTACAGCACGAGTGCGGCCAGGAGGTTCACCGCTTTCGAGGCGAGCACGGTGCGCTTGGCGCGCCGCCAGCCGTTCTCCACGGCGGAGATCATTCCGCGGCCGTCCCGGAGCTCATCGCGGATCCGTTCGAAGTACACGATGAAGGAGTCGGCGGTCTGGCCGATCGCCACGATCAGGCCTGCAACGCCGGCGAGCGACAGCCGGTAGTTCTCCGTCCATCCGAGGATGCAGATTGCGAGATAGGTCAGCAAACCCGCCACAACGAGCGAAACGATGGTGACGAGACCGAGCAGCCGGTACTGGAACAGGGAATACACCGCGACGAGGGCCAGGCCGATGAGGCCGGCGATCAGGCCCAGCCGTAGCTGGTCGGCCCCGAGGGTTGCCGAAATCTGCTGCTCGCTCTGGATCTCGAAACTGATGGGGAGCGCGCCGTACTTCAGCTGCTCCGCGAGGGCCGCTGCGGACTCCTCGGTGAAGCTTCCGCTGATCGAGGGGTTGCCGTCGGGAATCACGGCGTTGGTGGTGGGAGCGGACACGATACGTCCGTCGAGCACGATGGCGAACTGGTTCCGGGGATCGCCCTGGCCGATGGCGAACAGCCGTTCTGTCACTTCGCGGAACGTCCTCGTGCCTTCGTCGTTGAAGTCGATGTTGACGGCCCAGGAGTTCAGGGACTGTCCCTGGCTACCCGTCTGCAGGCCGTAGGACGCGGAATCGATGTCGGTTCCCGGAACCTCGACGGGCCCGAGGATGTACTTGCCCTGGGTGTCGGGCTCACACGCCACCATCGGCTGGTCCGCAGGAGCCGGTTCTTCGGGGGGCTCGAGGGCCGCGGGGTCGAGGCAGTTCGTCGCCTCGAATTCCTGGAAGATTTCCGGGGTGATCCAGTTGGGATCACTCGCGTCGGTCGGCTCCGCCGTGGGAGCCGGGAGCTGGTCCTCGGGCGTCGGCGTCTCGGCGGCGGGGGCCTGACCCGGACCGCCGAAGAGCACGGGGCGGAACTCCATCTGCGCTGATGCCTGGATGAGGTCGCGGGTCTCGGCGTCCGGCGTGCCGGGCAGGGAAACGATCACGTTCTGGCCCGACTGCGTGCTGATCTCCGCCTCGGCAACGCCGCTGCCATCAACGCGCTGGCGGATGATCTCCACCGCCTGGTCCAGCTGTTCGGCGGTGATTTCAGCCCCGCCCTGAACCCGCGGCGCGAGGATCATCTGCGTGCCGCCCTCGAGGTCGAGAGCGAGGCGGGGGGACCAACTGGCGCTGCTCCAGTAGGATCCCGCTCCCAGCAGGGTCGCGAGGAGTGCAAGGAGTACGCCCAGCCAAACAAGGGTTCGTTTGGCTGCCGTGCCGGGGGCGGTGCGTGGCATGGTTGATCGTCTTTCTAAGAGTCGGCGGGGAGTAAGCGCCGGACCGAACGGTGCGGACCCGGGCTAACGCCGAGAACCTGCAGCGATGCTATTTGTCTTTGTTCCAGTCGTTCTCGCGGCGGATGCGGTCGGCAGCCTCGTCGGGAGTCTCGGTCGCCGCCGGGACATCACCGTGCGACTCGACGCCACGGTTCGTCTCGACGTCCCGTTGCGGATCGACGTCGCGGTGGGGCTCCCCGACAAGGGAGGACGCGTCGTCGGGAACCTGGGTGGACCCGGCGGCCGCGGTCTCCTCCCCCGCCACCGGCGCTTCCTGGGTGACGACCTTGCTGAGAGCCTGCGTGTGGACTGTCGCCGTGTTTCCGGGGGACAGCTCAAGCACGGCCTTGTTGTTCTCCTGGTCGATCGAGAGAATCGTGCCGTACAGACCGAACTGCGTCATGACCTCGGTACCCGGTTCCATCTGCGTCCGCATCTCCTTCACCTGCTTCTGCGCCTTGCGCTGGCGGCGGAACATGGTGAAGATGAGGAAAGCCAAGGCGAGGGGAAGCAGCAGGCCGAAGACATCGAAGGGCTGTTCGGCGGCGGCATCGCCTGTTTGGGCTACTACATTTGCGAGCACGAAAAAGTTCCAATCCTGTAACCGGGGCAGCGCGTGCAGCGGTGCGGGGACCGTGCTTCACTGCGTTTTATCCCAGTGTAAAGGGAAAGGCTCCGGCTTCCCTGTCAGGACTCGGGCAGGGACCAATCATCCAGCGGCAAATCCTCCTGCTCGACCGAGAACAGGTCCTCCGGCATGGCGGCTGCGACGGTCGGCGGCATCACCCAGCCCAGGTGCTTCCACGCGGCCGCCGTCGCAATCCTCCCGCGAGGAGTTCGCCCGAGCATGCCCTCACGGACCAGGTAGGGCTCCGCGACGGTTTCCACGGTTTCCGGCTCCTCACCCACCGCGATGGCGAGGGTCGAAAGGCCCACCGGACCGCCCCCGAATTTTGTGATGAGCGCCGTCAGCACGGCCCGGTCGAGCCGGTCGAGACCCTTCGCGTCCACCTCGTACATGTCGAGCGCCGACCCGGCGCACCGCGCGTCGACCAGGTCCACACCGTGCACCAGCGCCCAGTCGCGGACGCGGCGCAGCAGCCGGTTCGCGATTCGGGGGGTGCCGCGTGACCGGCTCGCGATTTCGGCGAAGGCGGCGGAATTGACCCTCATGTCCATGAGCATGGCCGAGCGCCTGAGAACAAGTTCGAGTTCCTCGGTCGAGTAGAACTCCAGGTGCCCGGTGAAGCCGAAGCGGTCTCGTAGCGGTCCGGGCAAAAGCCCTGCACGGGTAGTGGCTCCCACGAGCGTGAACGGCGGCAGGTCCAGGGGTATCGCGGTGGCTCCAGGTCCCTTGCCCACCACGATGTCCACGCGGAAGTCCTCCATGGCCATGTACAGCATTTCCTCGGCGGGCCGGGACATGCGGTGGATCTCGTCGAGGAACAGCACCTCGCCCTCCGTGAGCGACGAGAGAATCGCAGCGAGGTCGCCCGCATGCTGGATGGCGGGGCCCGAGCTGATGCGCAGCGGTGCGTTCATTTCAGCAGCGATGATCAGAGCCAGAGTGGTCTTGCCGAGTCCCGGCGGACCCGAGAGCAGGACGTGGTCCGCGCTGCGCCCTCTCATTCGCGAGGCCTCGAGGACCAGGGACAGCTGCTTGCGCACGCGCTGCTGTCCCACGAAGTCATCGAGGTTCTTCGGGCGGAGGGCGGCCTCGACAGCCCGGTCCTCCGGATCCGAGCCCGGCGAGACCAGTGGTGCCTCCTCCGGCTGCTGGGAGGTCATCAGCCCACCCTCGCACGGGTCGAACTGCGTCCGCCGTCCTGGCCCAGGCGGCGGAGCGTCAGCTTGAGGATCTGCCCGACGTCGCCCGTTGCGGCAATCTCCGGCGATTCCTTGGTGGCGGCGTCGATGGCCGCGCCGGCGTCCTTCTCCGACCAGCCGAGGCCCATCATCGCGGTGAGGACCTGGCCCTGCCAGGTCTGCTTCGGAGCTCCCGGGCCGTCCAGCGGCACGAGCTTGCCGGCGAGCTCCAGCACGATACGCCGAGCTCCCTTGGGCCCGATGCCGGGCACCTTGCTGAAAGCCTTGTCATCACCGGCCGTTGCGGCGATCCGCACTGCTTCAGGGGTATGGACGGCAAGGACGGCGAGGGCAAGCCGTGGGCCCACGCCACTGATGGCCAGCAGCGTCTCGAAGACCTCCCGCTGCTCGGCGCTCTCGAATCCGAACAGCGTCATGGAGTCCTCGCGCACGATCATGGCGGTGAAGACGTTGGCCTGTTCACCCGTCCGGAGCGAGGCGAGTGTCTGCGGGGTGGCCTGGACCTGCATGCCGAACCCGTTCACGTCGAGAACTGCCGAGTGCAGGCCCACGGAGGCTACGGTTCCGCGGAGGAAACTGATCATTCGAGAAGCTCCAAGACAATGGTGGGTGGGCCTGTTCGAAGCAGAGTCCGAACATAGTTTCTATTATGCTACGGTATCGGCGGCCGAGACCTGCAGGGCACCGACACCGGTTCCGGCAACCGCGGCCGTTTCACCTGCCGCGCCGTGCCTTCGCTTCGGCCTCGGCCCACAGCCGCTGCGCCGGCGTCGCGCTTCCCGCGCCCACCGCCGCGCCCGCTGCAGCCAGGCCTACTCCCCTGCGCCACGCATGGGTGATGGCGAGGGCGAGGGCGTCGGCTGCGTCCGCCGGCCGGGGCGGCGTGTCGAGGCGGAGGATCTTGGTGACCATCTTGGTCACCGCCACCTTGTCCGACTGCCCGTTTCCGGTCACCGCGGCCTTCACCTCGGTAGGGGTGTGCAGGGCGACGGGAATCCCGCGCCGTGCCGCAGCGACTATGACGACGCCGGAAGCCTGCGCCGTGCCCATCACCGTGCTCACGTTGAGCTGGCTGAACACGCGCTCGACGGCGAGTACCTGCGGCTGGTGAAGGTCGAGCCAGGCCTCCACGGCCTCCGAGATCACGAGAAGCCGCTGGTCGAGGCTGCGGCCGGCCTCGGTTCCCACCACTCCGACCGCGACGAGCGTCGAGTGCCGGTTGGGTTCGACGTCGACCACGGCCAGGCCGCAGCGGGTCAGGCCCGGATCGACGCCCATGACCCGGAGGGTCACCGGCGTGCCACCGGGCAGCTGGAGGGTTCGCTAATCGTCGTTCTCCAGCTCGGCCAGGACCTGCTCGGGCAGATGCGCGTTCGAGTACACGTTCTGGACGTCGTCGAGCTCTTCGAGGGCATCGACGAGCTTGAGGAATTTCCGTGCGCCGTCGGCGTCGAGCTCGACCTGCATCGACGGGACGAACTCGGCTTCGTCGGTTTCGTACTCGATGCCGTTCTCCTCGAGGGCGGCCACCACGGCGCGGAGGTCCTGCGGCTCGGAGACGATCTCGAAGCTCTCGCTGGACTCCTTGACCTCATCGGCCCCGGCATCGAGGACCGCCATCAGCACCTCGTCCTCGCTCAGCCCGTTCTTGGGGAGGGTCACGACGCCCTTGCGTGTGAAGAGGTAGGCCACTGAACCGGGGTCGGCGACGCTGCCCCCGTTGCGGGTGATGCCGAGGCGCACTTCGGATGCTGCCCGGTTCTTGTTGTCCGTCAGGCACTCGATGAGCAGGGCCGATCCCTGGGGGCCGCGCGCCTCGTACATGATGGTCTGGTAGTCGACGGTCTCGCCGAGGAGGCCGGCACCGCGTTTGACGGCCCGGTTGATGTTGTCGATGGGCACCGAGGTCTTCTTGGCCTTCGACACCGCGAGCTCGAGCCCGGGGTTGCCGGCCAGATCGGCTCCGCCAGCCTTGGCCGCCACCTCGATGTTCTTGATCAGCTTCGCGAAGGATTTGGCGCGCTTGGCGTCGATTGCAGCCTTCTTGTGCTTGGTTGTTGCCCATTTAGAGTGGCCCGACATGCTTACGCTTCTCCTCTGATCATCCGAATAAACAGTTCGTGGACCCGCTGCTCTCCCGTGACTTCGGGATGGAAACTGGTGGCGAGCAGGTTTCCCGACCGCACTGCGACAATCCTAGCGACCGGCGGTGCCTCCGGCTCCTCAGCCTGGCCGCCCCCGGATCCGTCGTCGCGCCGTGGCCCGGGCGCACGGCGGCTCCCCGACCCGGGCTGCGGCGTACGTGCCGCCGGCACCTCGGCCAGGACCCGGACCGACTCCCCCACGCTTTCCACCCACGGCGCACGGATGAAGGCGGCATGCACCGGGTCGTCCTGGGCTGCGCCTCCCACAGCGGCGAGCCCCTCGAACCGCAGCTCCGTCTCGAACGATTCCCGCTGCCGCCCGAAGGCGTTGCGACGCACCACCATGTCGAGTCCTCCCAGCGTCTGCTGGGGATTGCCGTTCCGGTCCAGGGACGGATCGGCGATGCTGCCGGACAGCAGGATCATGCCGGCACAGGAACCGTAGACAGGAAAGCCGTTGCCGATCAGGTCGCGAAGCGGCGACGCCAGGTGGAAGGTGCGTGTGAGCTTGTCGATGGTGGTCGATTCGCCGCCGGGAATGATCAGACCGTCGATGCCGTCGAGTTCGCCTGCCCGGCGCACGGGACCCGCTTCGCCGCCCAACGCCTCGACGGTGCGGATGTGCTCCCGCACATCGCCCTGCAGTGCGAGAACCCCGATCCGCACGCGCGGCCGTCCGGATGCTGTGGAAGTCATCATGCAATTCTAGGTGCCGGACCGAATCCCGGACGATTCCGGGCCGGCACCAGGTGCAGCACCGGCCGTTCCTGCACCTGAGCCGGCAGTGTCTGCGCTAGCGTTAATGGCATGAATCCCTTGAGCGTGCTGGTCGGAAAAGCGGTGCGCCGCGCCTCGAAGCTACGGGGCGGCGGCTCGGCACTACCCGGCCTGGTCGTCGAGCGACTCGACCCCGGCTTCATGGGCCGGGCCCTGACCGGCTTGAAGCACGGCGTGGTGGTGGTCAGCGGAACCAACGGCAAGACGACGACGACGAAAATGGTGGTCGAGCTTCTCCAGGGACAGGGACTGAAGGTCTTCACCAACCGGACGGGCAGCAACTTCACACGGGGGGTGGCCGCCGCCCTGCTCGGGGAGGTGGACTGGCGTGGCCGCCTCGACGCGGACATCGCCGTCCTCGAACTCGACGAGGCGCACGCCGTGCACTTCGTCCGGCTCGTTCCACCCCGCTATTCCCTGCTGCTCAACGTGCTGCGCGACCAGCTGGACCGTTTCGGCGAGATCGACGCCACCACCCGCCTCCTCGAAACCATCGCACTGGCGACCACCGGGACGGTCGTCCTCAACCGGGAGGATCCGCGCGTTGCCAGTATCGCCGCCTCGGTCACCGGAGCGGACGTCGTGTATTTCGGTCTCGATGCCTCGCTCCGCAGCACCTTCCCGAACGACGACGAACTGCGGGGAGCCGCGGGGATCGCGCCGGCTTCAGCGCTGCCCGCCGACGTCGTGCTGGAAAAAGTGGACGGCAATTCCGCGGTTTTCCTCCTGAACGACGCCGCTCCTGGAATTTCGGCTGCTGGCTCCGTAGCCGGCGGGACGGTGCACGCCGACCTGCGGTTGCGGGGGGTCTACAACATCTTCAACGCCGCCGCGGCACTCGCCACGGCCCGCGCCGTCCTCGGAGCAGCCGTGAAGCAGGACGCGCTCATCGCGTCCCTGTCTGCCGTGGAGCCCGCGTTCGGCCGGGGCGAGAGCCTGGTCGTGGACGGTCAGGCCCTCGAGCTGGTTCTCGTGAAGAACCCCAGCGGATTCCGGCTCGGGCTGAAATCGTTCGACCCGGCGGGGTGCGCCACGATGATCGCCATCAATGACAACTATGCCGACGGACGGGACATGTCCTGGCTGTGGGACGTGGACTTCGACTCGCTGGGCCTCGACGGCGTGGAGGTCGTCAGCGGGGTGCGTGCGTATGACATGGCACTCCGGCTCAAGTACGACGACGTTCCGGTCCGCGCCGTCGAACCCGACCTTCCAGCCGCGCTGCGGGAGTTCATCTCGGGCAGCAAGGCGTCGCCGAAGAGAATCTTCTGCACCTACACCGCCATGCTCGCCGTCCGGCGCGAGCTGTCCAAAATCACGAAGGTCGAGGTGGTCTCCTGATGCCGAACGGCACCGCGAACTCCAAGGGCACCATCCGGGTCCTCCAGCTGTACCCACGGGAGATGAACATCTACGGCGACTGGGGCAACGTGCTGGTGCTCAAGCAGCGCCTCAGCTGGCACGGCTACACGCCCGAGATCCTCGAGCACAATGCAGGGGATCCCTTCCCCGCCGACGTCGACCTCATCATCGGCGGCGGCGGGCAGGACAGCGGGCAACTGGTCATCCAGGAGGACCTGCAGGCCTTTGCGCCGACCTTGAGGGGGCTTGCCGAGGATGACTCGCCCATGCTGCTCATCTGCGGGCTGTACCAGCTGTTCGGGAACTTCTTCCGGACCCAGAACGGCAGCGTGATTCCCGGTATCGGGGTCCTCGACCTTGAAACCCACGGCGGCGACAAGCGGCTGATCGGCAACGTCGTTGCCACCAGCCCGGAGTTCGGCGACATCCACGGCTACGAGAACCACAGCGGGCAGACCTTCCTGGGCCCTGAGCTCGCCCCGCTCGCCACGGTGACGAAGGGTGAGGGCAACAATGCCACCGACGAGCATGAGGGTGCCCGCTACCGGAACATCGTGGCGAGTTACCTTCATGGTTCCCTGCTGCCCAAGAATCCTGCGATCGCGGACTTCCTCATCCGCAAGGCCGTCGAGCGGAAGTACGGCTCCTTCGATCCCGGCGTCATCGATGATTCTCTCGCCGAAGCGGCACGCCGGCACGCCGCCACCCGCCCGCGCTGACCCGTCCCGGATCGAGCGCGCAGCAGCGGCGCCTCGTGATCGAGTGCGCAGCAACGGCGAAGAGCTCGATAACCCGTTATTGCTGTGCACTCGGTTCTCCGCGGGACGTGACGGTTCCGGCGGCGTCTCCTGCGACAGCAGGGACCGGTGCTTTCTCCCAGGGCCACCGCCCGGTGATCTCGAGTTCCAGGGAGAAGCTGAGGAACGTCCGGATCAGTACGATCAGCGCGAGCACGCCCACCGACTCGAACGTCGGTGTCACAGCGACCGTCCGGATGATGTCGGCAGCCACGAGCAACTCGAGGCCGAGGAGGATCGAGCGCCCCAGCCGGCGACGGTACTGCTCATAGACGTCGTTTCCCATGCCCCTCCGGAGCAACGCCATCGCCGCGAGCAGCGTCGCCACCGCCGCGCCGATCACGATGGCCACCACCCCCGCCGCGTCGACGGCCTTGCCGAACCCCTCCATGACCTCCTGGAATTCCATTTCCGACTCTCCTTCGTTCCGAACCGATTCCGTCATAGGACCTGCACCCGACCCTATGCCGGGCATCCCGCTACCCCAACCGAAATACCAGGCACCGCACGCCTTCGCCACGGAAGCGCGGGAACGTGCAAAAGTTGGTTACTATGAGCAACCCTTTCTTCTCCCCGAGCACCCTCCCCTACCAGCTGCCCCCCTTCGAGGACATCCTCGATGAGCACTACCTTCCCGCATTCGAGGCAGGATTCGCGGAGCACCTCGAAGAAATCCGGGCGATCACAGCCAACCCGGACGCGGCAACCTTCGACAACACGGTGCTGGCATTCGAACGGGCCGGACAGGTACTCGACCGTGCTGCCGGCGCCTTCTACAATCGGTCCTCGGCACACTCGACGGCCACGATCCAGGAACTCGAGACCGGGATCGCCCCACGCTACGCCGCCCACCAGGACAACATCTTCCTGAACCGGGAGCTCTTCCAGCGCCTCAGCGCGGTCTCCGTGGACGGGCTCGACGCCGAGTCCGAGCGCCTCGTCGAGGAATACCGCCGAAGCTTCGTCCGCGCGGGCGCCATGCTCGACGACGCCGCCCAGACGCGGCTGCGCGAACTGAATACCGAACTGTCCGGGCTGAGCACCGACTATCAGCAGCGCCTGCTGAAGGACACCAACGCGTCAGCGCTCCTGCTCGACTCGGCCGAGGATCTCGACGGGCTCTCGGCGGATGACATCTCGTCCGCCGCGGGTGCCGCCGAAGCAGCGGGACACCCGGGTGAGTTCCTGTTGACGCTGATCCTCCCGACAGCGCAGCCTGCCCTCGAGAACCTGACGAACAGGGAGGTCCGGCGCCGGCTGCACGAAGCATCCGTTCAGCGCGGCTTCAAACCCGGAAACCTGAACACGCTGGAGCTTGCTGCACGCATGGCGACCCTGCGCGCGGAACGGGCGGCTCTGCTCGGTTTCGAGAACCATGCGGCTTCCGCAACCGACAATCAGACGGCGCCTTCCCTCGACGCGATTCTGGACCGGATGCGCGAGCTGGCCGTTCCGGCGCTGCGCAATGCGCGTGCCGAGGCAACCGAACTGGAGGCCGAGGCAGGTCATCCGATCGAGGCATGGGACTGGGACTTCTACTCGGCCAAGGTCCGTTCCCGTAAGTACGACGTGGACCTCGGGGGGCTGCGTCCCTACTTCGAACTCGAGCGCGTGCTGCAGGACGGCATCTTCTACGCAGCGAACAAGCTGTTCGGGCTGACCTTCACCGAACGCACCGATCTCATCGGTTACCACCCGGAAGTGCGCATCTGGGAAGTGTTCGAGGAGGACGGCCGCGGCCTCGGACTCTTCCTCGGCGACTACTACACGAGGGATACCAAGAACGGCGGCGCCTGGATGAACTCCTTCGTGGAGCAGTCAGCGCTGAACGGCACCCGCGCCGTCGTGGTCAACAACCTGAACATCTCGAAGCCTGCTCCGGGCGAGCCGACCCTGCTGACCTTCGACCAGGTCACCACGGCCTTCCACGAATTCGGACATGCCCTCCACGGCCTGTTTTCCGACGTCACGTACCCGACGTTCTCCGGCACGAGCGTTCCCCGGGACTTCGTCGAGTACCCATCGCAGGTCAACGAGATGTGGATCCTCTGGCCGGAGATCGTCGGGAATTACGCCCGCCACCACCAGACCGGCGAACCGCTTCCGAGGGAAACGATCGACCGGATCGTAGCTGCCGGAACCTGGGGCGAAGGTTTCGAGACCACCGCGTACCTGGGTGCGACCCTCCTTGATCTTGCGTGGCATTCGATCCCGCCGGGTACGATCATTGAGGATCCGCTGGCCTTCGAAGAGCAGGCCCTCAAGAATGCCGGACTCGACTATGCACCCATTCCCCCGCGCTACCGCACCGGATACTTCAAACACATCTTCGCCGGCGGCTATGCGGCGTCGTACTACGCCTACATCTGGAGCGAAGTACTGGACGCCGACACCGTGGAATGGTTCAAGTCCTCAGGGGGCCTGAGCAGGGCGAACGGCGAGCATTTCCGCCGCGAGCTCCTGTCACGGGGAAACAGCATCGATCCACTCCAGGCGTTCCGGAACTTCCGCGGGCGCGACGCCGAAATCGCGCCGTTGCTGAAACGGCGCGGCCTAGCCTGAACCGGAGCCTCCCATGGTGACCATCGCCCAGTGCCAGCGCCTGCAGACCGCCTGGTTCGCGGCACTGGCGAACGCCACCGGGGGAAAGACCTTCTCCACGCACGGTAGTACCTGGGCCTGGCTTCCAGCGCGCCGCGAGTTGATGCTGATGTTTCCCGAGCGGATCTCGGCGGCCGGTGTGCGTCCCGCACTTGCCGAGGGCACGCGTCTGGGTGCCGCCACGGTCGGCGTCTGGCTCAACGGATCCGTCGACAGCGCCGGCCTCGCGGGGCTGGGGTTCGAACCGGGGTGGCAGCCGTGGTGGATGGCGGCACCGGTCGCCGCACCGGCGTCGTACGACGCCGGAGCGGCGCGCCTGACCACCGCCGTGGCGGAGTACCGGGGACCGCTCGCGCGGGAGCTGCGCGTGGTGAACGGGCAGCCGAGGCAGGCCTGGCATGCGGAGATCCGCACCAGCGAGGGAATTTCCGGCGCCGCCTACTCCTTCTACCCGCCCGGCATGCACGGCCTGGAAGGCCTGGGCGGCATTTTCAACATGGAAGTGCTTCCCGAGCACCAGCGCCAGGGATTCGGCACCGCACTGCTCAGCCGTTCAGCGCAGGCTGCCGAAGAGGCAGGCGCCCGCTACCTTGCGCTCAACGCGACGCCGGAAGGCTTCGCGTTGTATTCGCAGCGCGGATTCACCCTGGTGGGGCGCGGAAGGACGCACTGGCTGACGCTCTAGCTGTGCCTCGTCGGCACATCGGCTCGTTGATGAACGGTTCGTCGGTGAACGGCGAAGACGACGGAAGCGCCGGTTGGAACCGGCACTTCCGTCGTCTGCAAGGGCGTTGTGTCGCCCGCGAACCAGCTATTACCAGCCGCGCTCCGCCAGGCGGTGGGGCTGCGGCAGTTCATCGACGTTGATGCCCACCATCGCCTCGCCGAGGCCCCGCGAGACCTTGGCGATCATGTCGGGGTCATCGTGGAACGTGGTCGCCTGGACGATCGCGTTGGCCCGCTCGGCAGGGTTGCCGGACTTGAAGATACCGGAGCCCACGAACACGCCGTCGGCGCCGAGCTGCATCATCATGGCCGCATCGGCAGGTGTGGCGATACCACCGGCGGTGAAGAGCACGACAGGCAGCTTGCCGGCCTTCGCCACTTCCTTGACCAGTTCGTATGGTGCCTGGAGCTCTTTCGCCGCAACGTAGAGCTCGTCGTCGGCCATGGAGGACAACCGGTTGATCTCCGAGCGGATCTTCCGCATGTGCATGGTGGCATTGGAGACGTCTCCCGTGCCGGCCTCGCCCTTCGAGCGGATCATCGCGGCACCCTCGTTGAGGCGTCGGAGGGCCTCCCCGAGGTTGGTTGCGCCACAGACGAAGGGAACGGTGAATTTCCACTTGTCGATGTGGTTGGAGAAGTCGGCGGGGGTAAGGACCTCGGATTCGTCGATGTAGTCCACCCCGAGCGACTGCAGAACCTGCGCCTCGACGAAATGCCCGATACGGGCCTTGGCCATCACGGGAATGGAGACCGACGCGATGATGCTGTCGATCATGTCGGGATCGCTCATCCGCGAGACGCCGCCCTGCGCACGGATGTCGGCGGGAACCCGCTCGAGGGCCATGACCGCCACTGCGCCGGCATCTTCGGCGATACGGGCCTGCTCCGCGGTGACGACGTCCATGATGACGCCGCCCTTCAGCATCTCTGCCATTCCGCGCTTGACCCGGTTACCGCCGGTCTGGGCCGTGGCTGTCGAGTTCTCTTCAACGCTGGACACAACTTGCCCCTAAAAAGTAGATAAAGGATAACAATCCATGATACGCCCGGGGCACGCTGCGCTGAACCCCGCCTACGCGCCGGGCGGAACGCTCAGGCGCTGTTCGGCGCCAGCGCCTGCCGCCGTACGGTTGCCACCCGCTGGAAAACAGTCACGAGGCTCGCCAACGCCAGGAGGACGAGCACGGTCAGCAGGAACCCGACCGGCAGGCCGAGACCGGTGAGGCCGGTGGCCACGAGGACGGCGACAAGCCGCTCCGCGCGCTCGGCAATGCCGATGTCGGCCGTGAAACCCAATGATTCGGCCTTGGCGCGCGCATACGAGACGAGCATGCCGAGAACCAGGCACAGCAGGGCCGCGACGGCCACCGCCGTGGAATTTCCGCCGGTGAAGAACCAGAGGGCGACGCCGGCAAATACGGCGCCGTCGGCTACCCGGTCCAGCGTCGAATCGAGGAAGCTCCCCCATCGACCGCTCTTGCCCCGGATACGGGCCATTATGCCGTCCAGCAGGTCGGAGAAGACGAAGAGCGTGATGAAGAGGGTCCCCCAGAACAGCTCACCGAGGGGATAGAAGACCAGTGCACCGAACGTGACACCGAGCGTCCCGGTGATCGTGACGGCGTCCGGAGTGACGCCCCATTTCAGCAGCAGCTTGGCCGGCGGGGTGAGTAGCGTCGTGAAGAACGTCCTGGCGTATTTGTTCAGCAACGCTCAGCCCATTCCTTCGGCGGGACCCGGCACGGCGCCGTTCGGGGTCGGGAGGTTCGGCCAGGCCGCCGCGAGCTGGCTTCGTACCTCGCCCAGCGTCTGGGTGACGGCTTTGGTCTGGGCGATGATGGGAAGGAAGTTCCCGTCGCCTCCCCACCGCGGGACCACATGCTGGTGCAGGTGCGCCGCAATCCCGGCTCCTCCCGTGACACCCTGGTTCATGCCGAGATTGAACCCCGTGGCGCTCGAAACCTGCCGCAGCACCCGCATCGCGGTCTGGCTCAGGGCGGCGATCTCGGCTGTCTCGGCGATGTCGACGTCGGTGTAATCAGGCACATGGCGGTAGGGGCAGATCAGGAGGTGGCCCGGGTTGTAGGGGTACAGGTTGAGCACCACATAGGCGTGGACACCGCGGTGCACGATGAGGGAGTCCTCGTCGCTCCTGCCGGGCGCGAGGCAGAACGGACAGGTGGCCTCCGACGTGACCTGGTCCTGCCCGCGCTTGATATAGGCCATGCGGTGGGGCGTCCACAGCCGCTGGAACGCATCCGGCACGCCCGGGATCTCGAAGTCATCGGTGATGCTCCCGTCCTGCGGACCCCCATGCCCGACCATCAGATCGACGCGTCCCTCGTGCGCACAGCCTCGACGATGCGCCGGACCGCCTCGGCAACAGGCACCTGGTTGTCCTGGCTGCCGTCGCGGAAGCGGAAGGAGACGGCACCGGCGTCCTGGTCCTCGCCTCCGGCGATCAGGACGAAGGGCACTTTCTCCTTGCTCGCCGTCCGGATCTTCTTCGGGAAACGGTCCGAACCCGCGTCCACCTGGGCGCGGACGCCCTCGGCCTTCAGCTGGTCGACGACGTCGAACAGGTAGTCGTTGAACGCCTCGGCCACGGGAATGGCCAGCACCTGGACCGGCGCCAACCAGGCCGGGAATGCGCCTGCGTAGTGTTCGGTCAGCACGCCCATGAACCGCTCGATCGAACCGAAGAGTGCCCGGTGGATCATCACGGGGCGCTGGCGGGTTCCGTCGGCCGCCTGGTACTCGAGCTCGAAGCGCTCCGGCAGGTTGAAGTCCAGCTGGATGGTGGACATCTGCCAGGTGCGCCCGATCGCGTCGCGCGCCTGCACCGAGATCTTCGGGCCGTAGAAGGCAGCGCCGCCCGGATCCGGCATGAGGTCGAGCCCGGAGGCCTCCGCCACTTCGGCGAGGGTACGGGTGGCCTCATCCCAGATCTCGTCCGACCCGACGGACTTCTCCTCGTTCTTGGTGGACAGTTCGAGGTAGAAGTCGTTGAGGCCGTAGTCCTTGAGCAGCCCCAGCACGAAATTCAGCGTTGCGGTGAGTTCGTCCTTCATCTGCTCGCGGGTGCAGTAGATGTGGGCGTCGTCCTGCGTCATGCCGCGCACGCGCGTCAGGCCGTGCACCACGCCGGACTTCTCATACCGGTAGACCGAGCCGAATTCGAACAGGCGCAGTGGAAGCTCCCGGTAGGACCGCCCGCGGGACCGGAAGATGAGGTTGTGCATGGGGCAGTTCATGGGTTTCAGGTAGTAGTCCTGGCCCGGCTTGCGCACCGAACCGTCCTCGTTGAGTTCCTCGTCCACGTGCATGGCCGGGAACATGCCGTCGCGGTACCAGTCGAGGTGGCCCGACACCTCGTACAGATGCCCCTTGGTGATGTGCGGGGTGTAGACGAACTCGTACCCGGCGTCGGTATGGCGCTGGCGGGAGTAATCCTCCATGGCCTTCCGGATCACCCCGCCCTTCGGGTGGAAGACGGGCAGGCCCGACCCGAGTTCGTCGGGAAACGAGAACAGGTCCAGTTCGGAGCCGAGCCGACGGTGGTCGCGGCGCTCGGCCTCGGCGATGCGCTCCTGGTAGGCCTTCAGGGCGTCCTTCGTGGGCCACGCCGTTCCGTAGATCCGCTGCAGCTGCTTGTTCTTCTCGCTCCCCCGCCAGTAGGCGGCGGCCGAGCGGGTCAGTGCATAGGCGTTCGAGATCAGCTTCGTGTTGGGCAGGTGCGGCCCGCGGCACAGGTCCTGCCAGATGACGTCGCCGGTCTTGCGGTCGACGTTGTCGTAGATCGTCAGTTCTCCCGCCCCCACCTCGACCGATGCGCCGTCGTCGTCGCCTGCCGCGCCCTTCAGTCCGATCAGCTCGAGCTTGTACGGCTCGTTCGCCATGGCCTCACGGGCCTCGTCTTCCGAGACCGCGCGCCGGACGAACAGCTGATTGGCGTTCACGATCTTCAGCATCATCTTCTCGAGCTGCTTCAGCTCGTCGGGAGTGAAGGGTTCCTCGACGTCGAAATCGAAGTAGAAACCGTCGGTGATATAGGGACCGATTCCCAATTGGGCACCGGGCCGCAACTGCTGCACCGCCTGGGCCATGACATGCGCCGCGGAGTGACGCAGCACCTCGAGGCCGGCCGGCGAATCGATGGAGACGGCTTCGACCCTCGCGCCGTCGGTCAGCTCGCGGGCGAGGTCCCACAGGTCCCCGTCGACGCGGGCGACGACGACGTCGCGACGTTCCCGGAACAGTTCCGCTCCCGTGATGCCCGGAGTCGCCTCAAGCTCTTCGCCATCGACGACGAGGGTAATAGGGGGCGCTGACACGATGGTCTCCTTGGGATGCTGGAACTGCAGGAACATACCGGATCCGCAGGTTACGGCCGGGGCATGCCCTCCAGATCTTCCGGCGGGCGGCTCCTGTCGATCGTATCGGTTGGCCAGTAGGCCCACCAACCAGCCACGGCACGGAAACGGTTCCGATCCATCCCGGAAACGCCCGGCGATGTCCGGTGCCACGCGTTGAGCGACAGGGCGGGCATTTCTGGCAGGGCCGACGCCGGGTGTGGAAGTATGCGGGCGTGACACTCGATACCACGCCTTCCGCCGCGCAGTCCGGGCCCGGGGCTGTCAGAGCTCGCGGCGCACCTTGAGCTCCAGTTCGATGAACGCCGAGATCATGGCCCGGTAGGTTTCCTCGACGACGGTCGGGTCGACCCCCTGTTTCTCGGCATAGCCGCGCACGTTGCTGATGACCTGTTCCACGCGGGCAGGTGCACGCACGGAGGCGTCGTCGTGCTTGAGCGCTCCTGCGCGTCGCACCAGGCGCTCACGGCGGGAGATCAGGGCGACCATCTGCTCGTCGACCTCGTTGATCGCCTCGCGCACGGCGTTGAGCTTTCCTGCGGTGTCTGTCGTGTCATCGGCCATGTAGTGAGACTATCGACAATTGAAAGCGCGGTAGGCCGAAGGAACTCCAGGAGCCGAGGCAGATAGTCGGGGTGTCCGGGATGTCGTCCAGGAATTGATTGCCCGTCGCCGTGGTTGACGCCTGTGCACGATTCAAGACGTGCACCCGAATCCAACCCGAGGAGCACCGTGGACTTCACGCCCGACGCAGGAACCATCACCATGTTCTCGACCACCTGGTGCGGCTATTGCCGGCGACTCAAGTCGCAGCTCGACGCGCAGGGCATCGGCTACCGCGAGATCAACATCGAGGACGTCGAGGGGACCGCGGAGCTCGTCGAATCGCTGAACGGTGGGAACCAGACGGTTCCGACGGTCCTCTTCCCTGATGGTTCAGCGGCAACGAATCCTTCCCTCAGCGAGGTCAAGAGCCGCCTGAGCGCATAGGGCTCCGCGCGAATATGCTGGAGCAGGCCGATCATCGGCCAGCTCCCACCGAGAGGACGTCCCGTTATGGCCCATAGAGTCCAGGCTGTTGTAGTTCGAGAGAAGAACGCCCCGGCAACCGTCGAAACGATCCTTGTCCCCGACCCAGGCTCCGGCGAGGCGCTCGTGGACATTCTGACGTGCGGTGTCTGCCATACCGATCTCCACTATCAGCAGGGCGGCATCAGCGACGACTTCCCCTTCCTCCTGGGGCATGAGGCCACCGGCGTGGTCAGCGCGGTCGGCGACGACGTCACCTCGATCGAGCCCGGAGACCGCGTCATCCTCAACTGGCGTGCTGTGTGCGGTGAATGCCGCGCCTGTCGCCGTGGAGAGCCTCAGTACTGCTTCAACACGCACAATGCTACCCAGAAGATGACGCTCGAGGACGGCACTGAGCTGTCGCCCGCCCTCGGCATCGGTGCCTTCGCGGAGAAGACACTTGTCGCTGCGGGGCAGTGCACCAAGGTCGACCCCGACGCCGACGCCGCCGCCGTGGGCCTGCTGGGTTGCGGCGTCATGGCGGGCATCGGCGCCTCGATCAACACCGGCAATGTGCAGCGTGGTGACTCGGTGGCCGTCATCGGATGCGGCGGGGTGGGCATCGCAGCGGTCGCCGGAGCGAAACTCGCGGGAGCGACGACGATCATCGCCGTCGACATCGACTCGCGGAAGACCGGACTCGCGATGGGCCTCGGTGCCACGCACGCCATCAACTCCAAGGAGGAGGACCCCGTCGAGGCGATCCGGGCGCTGACCGGGGGCAACGGAGCCGACGTCGTCATCGACGCCGTCGGCCGCCCCGAAACCTACCGGCAGGCGTTCTACGCCCGCGACCTTGCGGGCACCGTGGTGCTGGTGGGCGTGCCCACCCCCGACATGACGATCGAACTGCCGCTCCTTGACGTGTTCGGCCGCGGCGGGTCACTGAAGTCGTCCTGGTACGGCGACTGCCTGCCGAGCCGGGATTTCCCGATGCTGGTCAGCCACTACCTGCAGGGCAACCTGGATCTGGATGCCTTCGTCACCGAGCGGATCCGACTCGACCAGGTGAAGGAAGCCTTCACCAAGATGCATGACGGCACCGTGCTGCGCTCGGTGGTGGAGCTCTGATGGCGGCGCGGATCGAGCACCTCGTGACATCGGGAACATTTTCGCTCGACGGCGGCACGTGGGACGTCGACAACAACGTCTGGATCGTGGGGGACGACGTCGAATGCGTGGTGATCGACGCCCCCCACGACGCCGCCGCCATTGTCGACCAGATCAACGGGCGTGCCGTGAAGGCCATCCTGCTGACGCATGCCCACGATGACCACATCCGCGCGGTCGGCGAACTGTGCGACGCCGTCCACGCACCCATCTACCTCCACCCGGAGGACCGCGTGCTGTGGAACCAGGTGTTTCCCGAGCTGAGTCCCGACCAGGAGATCCTCGACGGCGATACCGTCGAGGTGGCCGGTGTCACGTTGCGTGCGCTGCACACTCCAGGGCACTCCCCCGGGTCGGTGTGCTACTTCCTCGAGGAAGCCGGCACGGTCTTCACCGGGGACACGCTGTTCCAGGGCGGACCTGGCGCCACCGGGCGTTCCTACAGCGACTTCCCCACCATCATCGAGTCGATCCGGTCGAAACTGTTGACGCTTCCGGCGGACACCATCGCCCGGACGGGTCACGGCGACAGCACGACGATCGGTGCCGAGGCTCCGCAGCTCGAGGAGTGGATTGCCCGCGGACACTAGCGTGCGGTCCGGCAGCAGGGGTCGCTGATCTGCGGCCCTGCTGGATGAGCAACGGCCGGGCCCCTGTGGGCCCGGCCGTTGTCGTCCGACTCCTACCTGGTGGCGATGATGTGGGTGTCGTGGTCATACACGAAAGTCACCGGTCCGCCGGGGTGGTCGTAGGCGATGTTGCTCCCGTCCCTGCCGCCGCCGGCGCCGTAGTTCTCGTCCCAGGAACGGTTCAGGGCGGCCTTGTACTCGTACTGTCCGGCAGGCAGGTCCACGACCTCGAGGATCCATAGCCGGGTTGCCTCGTCGAAGCGCATCTGGGCCTTGTCGCACGCAGGGTCCCAGTCCGACCCGCAACCGAGTTCCGAGTCGAGGCTTCCGGCGACGCCGACGCTAGCCGGCTGTTCGATCGCCGCCGAACCGACGGTCACCGTCCGGATGTCGCTTGCGGACCCATCGAGCAGCGCACGGTAACGGATTTCCGTGCCCTCGCTCAGGTCCAGGACAGCGAGATCATCGACGGCGGTGTATGTGGGGGACGAGTCGTCCACCCCGATTGCTGTCCACTCCCCGCCGGCCACACTGCGCTGAAGGGTCACTGCGTGGTCGGCCTTCTCCGGGCTCGCGGTCGCGGTGACCTCGACGTCGCCCTGGAACCGTGAGCCCTCGACGGGCAGGCCCATGGTGAGCTTCGGCGCAGGTACGGTTGCCGGGCGCACGGCGGACATCGTCGTGTGCTTGCCGTTGTCGAGCACCACCGCCCGGTACTCGAGGACCGCACCGGTCGCGTGGCCGCTGACGTCGTGGTAGACGCTGTATGGGGCGTTGTCGTCGGTGCCGATGCTCTCCCAGTCCCCTCCCGCTGTCCGGGCCTCGAAGGTGACTTCGTAGAAGGAGGAGCCTCCGACGTCGGCGGCAACCCTCATGCGGGCGTTGTCCTCGGCTGCCGGTGCGGGTTCCCGGAGGGTGACGCCGGGTGCCGCTTCGGAACGGGGGATCCGGCCGGACACCTGGTAGACCACGGTGGACAACGCGGGAACGGTCAGCGCGAGAGTCCCATCCGCTGCGGACTTGACGCGTCCTGCGGCGTCGCCGTACACCAGGTCGAAATTGCGCTTGTCCGTGTATGTCGGGATGGACGCGCTCTGGGGTTCAGTGCTGTTGTTCAGGGCGACGACGTACTCGCGCTGATCCCGGGCATCGATGCGGGAGAAGGCGTAGACGCCGGGTCCCTCCGAGGCGTACCGGTGCTGGTGAGCGCCGTTGCGCAGCGCAGGGTGCTCCGCCGTCACCTCCGCGAGGGTCCTGATGCCGGTGTAGAGCGGGTGGCTGGTGTCGAAGTTGTCGGCCGCGTGGGTCGACTCGGTACCGAGCAGGTCGTCGTCGAGATACTCGTCGACCAGGCTCGCGAACATGGTCTGCCGCGCGTTCTGGTCACCTCCCGGGCCGGTGAATCCCTGCTCGTCGCCGTAGTAGATCACGGGGTTGCCGCGGGAGAAATACATGAGTTCATGAGCGAGGGTGTCCCGTGCAAGGAGTTCGTCCTCGGCCGCTGCGGGGTTGTCGGCGGCGATGAAGCTGCCGATGCGTCCCATGTCGTGGTTGCCGAGGAACGTCGGGAGGCTGTAGGCGTTCGAGTCGGCATCGGTGTACCAGTCGTCTCCTGCGAAGAAGGACTCGAGGCTGCTGGCGGGCGCACCCTGGGACGCATAGCCGCGTGCGGCTGCCTGGAACGGGAAATCCAGGACCGACTGCATCCGGTTGCGGGTGGTGAACTGCGAGGTGAAGGCCTTCGAGGTGTCGAAGACCTCGCCGAACATGAAGAATTCGTCCTTGCCCTGCTCCTGGGCAAAGGTCAGCACCTCGGGTCCGAAGGTCTTCCAGAACTCGTCGTCGACATGCTTCATCGTGTCGATCCGGAAGCCGTCCACCCCGAAATCGGCAATCCAGGTCTTGTAGATATCGGCCATCCCGCTCACCACCCGCGGATTCTCGGTGGACAGGTCGTCAAGGCCGAAGAAATCACCGTAGTAGGCATCCTCGCCCGCGAAGGTGGTATCTCCACGGTTGTGGTAGAGCGTCGGATCGTTCAGCCACTCGGGCACCTTCAGGTGCTTGTCGACCTCGGGCACCACCGGCACGTAGGGAAACGATGTTGCCGCATCCAGCTCGGGGAACGTGCCCGTACCTGCGAAGTCGCGGTCGTCGAACTCGTTGCCGTCCGCGTCGCGGTAGGGCTCCTCGTCCTTGGAGATGTAGGGCGCCCGTTCGCCGGCGTCGTACCCGATGACGTCTGCGGTGTGGTTCGTGATGATGTCGAAGTAGACCTTCATGCCCCGCGCGTGAGCGGCATCGATCAGGGCCTTGAGGTCCTCATTGCTGCCGAGGTGCGGGTCGATCTGGGTGAAGTCCGTGATCCAGTAGCCGTGGTAGCCGGCAGACCCGTCCTCGGGCTGCACTGCGCGGTTCTTGAAGCTCGGGGTGAGCCAGATCGAGGTGGTGCCCAGGCCCTCGATGTAATCGAGCTGGTCCTTCAGGCCCAGGAGGTCGCCTCCGTTGTAGAAGCCCTTGTGGGTCGGGTCGAAACCGGAAACCAGCGGGTCGGCACCGAGCCCGCCGTCGTCGTTGGCCGACGTACCGTTCTGGAACCGGTCGGCCATGACGAAGTAGAAGTTCTCGTCCGTCACGGCGGCGCGCAGCGAGTGCTGGGCGGCGGAGGCCGGCGGGGTGGATGCGTGAAGCGATGGTTCCTTGGGGGCAGCGAGGGCCGGCGACGCAGCGATGGAGCCTGCAACAAGGGCGGTGAGCACGACGACGGTGGCATGGCGGGGTATCAAACTATCTCCTTTGAGAGGTCACTGCACGATGTGTATCCCATCACATTCCGAACCGATCGGGCGGATGTCGCTGCCTGCAGCGCGTCGCTCCAGCTATGCCAGGTCCACCGTCCGGGCGTAGGCCCTCAGCACTGCCGCTTCGACGTCGTCCACTGTGATGCCCGGCACGAGGTCCTCGGCGGCGCCTGCGGTCCGGGGATCCCAGTCCAGCCCCAGTGCCGAGTACGCGGAGGTCAGGGCCCGCCGGATCGGCGCCGAGTCCTCGACCACGATCACCGAAGAGAACAACCAGGCACCGGAGATGACCCGCTGCGCCGTGCCGACCAATTTCACGCTGAGCGGTTCCGCCGGGGGCCGGTGCTCGCCGGTCCCGTGCACGCTGAACTCACCCGGACAGTACTCCCCCGGAATCTCGCCGACGGCGGCGTCGATCCCGAGGTCCTGCAGGGACTCGGCGAAAAGATTTCCGAAGGCCACGAAGCGTGCCTTCGTCCGGGCGACTGCGTCGGCGTGCGGCTCCACGTGGTCGACGACGAGGCAGCCCTGGTGATAGGCGGCCGCCCGCCCGCCTGCCCGGCGGACCAGCGGCTCGAAGCCCTGGTCCAGGCAGGCAGCCGCAGCCGCAGGGAATCCCGGCAGGCGCGAGTCCCGCTGCCCGAAGGCCATCGTAGGCGCTGGACGGTACAACCGCAGGGTGGCACCCGTGGTACCCGCCCCAACCTTGCGGAGCAACTCGATGCCCGCGTCGAGGTCCTCGGCTGCGCCGGCTGATTCCCCCAGTCGCTGGACGGTGAGAGTGCCGGAGCCCGACCACGCGTTCGTCATGTGGCCGGGCTCCATTTCGTACGTCACCTGCAACAGCTGGGATTCAGTCCCTCATTTATAGCGCAGCTTCTCGGGCAACGCGGGCTGGTCGGGAGCTCGGGCTAGCGGCCGGCGTCGATCTTCCTGCTCCGCTGTTCGATCCCCGGCGTGCCGTAGGGGTAGTCGCCGAAGGTGGGTGCACTGACGGTGTCGAGCAGTTCCATCTCCTCGGAGGACAGTCGAAGCGCGGCTGCTCCCAGGTTGTCGGCGAGCTGTTCCTGCGTGCGCGCTCCCAGAATCACCGACGTGACTGCCGGCTGTGCAGCGACCCAGGCGAGCGCGACGCGGGACGGCGTCACCTTCCGTTGAGCGGCGATGTCCACCACCGCGTCCACGATGCGCCAGGTGCGTTCTTCGGAGTTGCGCTTGTCCCACGCCTCCATGCCCCGCGCCGGGTCCTCCCCCAGGCGGGTCTTGCCGGTAGGCGAGGTGTCCCGCTTGTACTTTCCGGTGAGCCAGCCCCCGCCCAGCGGCGACCACGGCAGCAGGCCCATGCCGGCGTCGAGCGCTGCCGGGACGATCTCCGCCTCGATCTCGCGCACCAGCAGGTTGTACTGGGGCTGCAGCGTGACGGGCAGGCTGAAGCCGCGCGCCCGGGCCGTGAGGACCGCCTTGGTCAACTGCCAGCCGGTGTAGTTGGAGAAGCCGTAGTAGCTGATCTTTCCGCTCCGCACCGCCTCGTCGAGGAAACCTAGTGTCTCTTCGAGGGGTGTCAGCGGGTCCCAGGAGTGCACCTGGTAGAGGTCGATGTGGTCGACGCCCAAGCGGGTCAGGGACGCCTCGAGGGCGCGTCGCAGGTGGCGCCGGGAGAGACCGAGGTCGTTGACGCCCTCGCCCATCGGAAAGCGCCCCTTCGAGGCAAGAACCATGGCGTCGCGCTCGGTCGGGTTCTTCGCCAACCAGGACCCGATGATCGTTTCCGAGGCACCGGCCGTGTAGACGTCGGCGGTGTCGATCAGGTTCCCGCCGGCGGCAGCGTAATCGTTGAGGACGGCGTGGGACTGCGCTTCATCCGATTCAGCACCGAACGTCATGGTGCCGAGCGCGTAGGCGGACACGGCGGTTCCGCTGTTGCCCAGTTTCCGGTACTCCATCATTGATCTCCCTTGGTGTTCGAGGTGGTGATGCCTCTGGAAAGCGTAGTCGGGTCCGGGCGACGTCAGAGCTTGCGCAGGGTGAGGATCTGTTCCGAGCGGCCGAAGGGGCCGGCCGCATCGTGCAGCACGGACGACGTCAGCCCCACCCCATGGGTGCCGAAGGTGACGCGCGTGTCGAGGCCCAGCCACTCGCCCGCCGGCATGCGGTGGAAATGCAGCTGCAGGTCCACGTTGGGGAACATCCAGCTGCCCGGTCCTGGAGGCACCCTGGTGGCGATCCCGTTGGCGGCGTCGGCCATTCCGACGAGCCGCACCAGGTCCGGCGAGGACGTGTCCTCGAGCATCGGGTACGGCGTCCGGAGCCATACCTGGCCACGGCCGGGCCGGTGGCCTTCGACCACCCGGAAATCCAGCGATTCGATGTACCCGCCGGGCCACTGGGTCATTCCGTCGAATGGCCCCGCCTCTTCCGGGCCGGGCATGGGGGAATCCTCGACGGCGGCAACTGCGGCGGTGTCCCCTGCTGCGAGGCGCCAGGCCCGTGCCTGGAGAATGGATCTGCCGTCCACCGTCATCTCTGCCTCGAGCAGCTCGATGGTGCGCCCGGGGCGGACGGTCCGGGTTTCGACGGCGAACTTGCCGGCGGGAATCATGCCGAGGATCTCGAAGCTGATGCGTGCCAGCTGCATCCCCGGGCGCGGTTCGTGGTCGAGGAGGCACTGGGTCAGCAGGCCGGAAATCGGAGCCATGTGCTGCTCCTCGGGATTCCAGGCGCCCTGTGCGTGGATCGTTGATTCGAAGTGCCCGGGCGCCAGGGTGCGGTAATAGGAATCGGTCATAGGAGCAGTCCTTGGTGTAAAGCAGGAATAGAAGCGAAGGCCGGGGTCGTTGTCGCCACTGATAGCCCTGTGCTCGGAACGAGTAGGTGTGGCGTACGCATTTCCTGATCCTCCCATGCTCCGAAAGACATTCCATGCCGCAAAGTCCACCTTCCCAGCTCGCGGGCGCCACATCAGCCGACATCCCGGCACCCGCCCTTTCGGCCCCGCTCAGCCGCCCGACCGGCGATGCCGACACCGAGGCACGCAACAAGCTCGTGATCACCCTGCTGCTGATCTCCGCCTTCGTGGTGATCCTCAATGAAACCATCATGGGCGTTGCAATTCCCCGCCTCGTATCGGACCTCGGAATCACCGTGGGCGCTGGCCAGTGGCTCAGCACCGCCTTCATGCTCACCATGGCCGTGGTCATCCCGGTGACCGGATTCCTCCTGCAGCGCTTCCATACCCGACCGGTCTTCCTGGCTGCAATGGCCCTCTTCAGCCTGGGTACCCTCGTGGCAGCCCTCGCGCCGGGCTTCGGGATCCTCATCGTCGGCCGCGTCATCCAGGCCAGCGGGACCGCCATCATGATGCCCCTCCTCATGACCACCGTCATGACCCTCGTACCGCCGGCGTCGCGCGGCAGGACCATGGGCAACATCTCGATCGTCATCTCGGTGGCGCCCGCCCTCGGCCCGACCATCTCGGGCGCCATCCTGAGCGTGCTCGACTGGCGCTGGATCTTCTGGCTCGTCCTGCCGATCTCCCTGGGAGCCCTCGCCATCGGCGCGGTGAAGATGCAGAACGTCACCACTCCGAAACGCTCGTCCATCGATATTCTCTCGGTAGTCCTGTCGGCGCTCGCCTTCGGCGGCATCATCTTCGGCTTCAGCCAGCTCGGTGAGGCGTCGGAGGGCAGCGCTCTGCCGCCCTGGGCGCCGCTCGCCGTCGGGCTTGTTGCCCTGGCGCTGTTCGTGATCCGGCAGATCGTGCTCCAACGCAGGGACAGCGCCCTGCTCGACCTCCGCGTCTTCACCTCGATGAATTTCACGGTGTCGATCATCGCCATCGCGGTGAGCATGATGGCGCTCTTCGGCACCATCATCCTTCTGCCCATCTACGTGCAGAACGTTCTCGGGATGGACCCGCTGGCCTCCGGCCTGCTCCTGCTGCCGGGCGGTCTGGCCATGGGACTGCTCGGGCCCGTCGTCGGGCGTGTCTTCGACCGTCACGGGCCACGCGTCCTGCTCGTTCCGGGCGCCTTGCTGGTGAGCGCAGTGTTCTGGGCCCTGACGCAGGTGACCGAGTCGACGCCGGTTCACCTCGTGCTGATTGCCCACGTGATGCTCAGCATCGGCCTGGCCCTGATGTTCACTCCCCTGCTGACTTCCGCGCTCGGGTCCGTGAAGCCCGCCCTGTACTCGCACGGAAGCGCCATCTTCGGTACCACCCAGCAGCTTGCGGGCGCCGCGGGAACGGCGCTGTTCATCTCGGTCATGACCCTCCAGTCCACAGCGCTCGCGTCCGACGGCGTCGCGCAACTCCCCGCGATGGCAGGCGGCATCCGTGCCGCCTTCCTGTACGGAGCGGTGATCTTCCTGGTGGCCGTCGTAGCCTCGTTCTTCGTGCGGAAACCCGCATCCAACGACGCCCCGTCGCCCGTGCACTGACGATCTCCACGGAAAGCCCCGCCCGAACTGGAAGCAGTTCACGTCCGGGCGGGGCTTTTTGCTGGGCCGGTCAGGACACGGGCTGCCGCAGCTCGATGAAACCGTCGCTCGTCACACGGGTCTCGAAGACGGGCTGCGGCACACTCGCCGGCCCGCGGTAGTTCTTGCCGTCGTCGAGCCGGAACATGCTCTGGTGCCACGGGCACACGATGCAGCCGTCCTTCACCGTCCCGTCCTCGAGGGGACCACCCAGGTGGTTGCAGACACTGTCCATGGCCGTGAGCTTCCCGTCGTGGCGCAGGAGCAGGATCGGCACACCGTTGACCTCGGTCGTATGGCGTCCGCCTTCGACGACGTCGGCGTCACTTGCGACCCGTGTCCATTCCGTGGGTGCCTCGTGCCAGGCGGTGCGGTTGACATTCACGCCACTGCCATAGGCCAGGTGGCCCCCGAGGTAGGCGCTGAAGCCCATGGATCCGAGGCCGGCGAGACCGAGAAGCTTTCCCAGCCCGTGGTGGTTCTTGACGCGCGCGATCGAGGACGCCCCGTAGAGCACCAACGCGACGCTGTTGCCTGCCGCGTGCACGAGGCCGACCCGGCGCTCCTTCCCCTGGGTGTCCGACCAGTCGTGCAGGCCGGTGACGGCGGCGGGCACCGCGGAGGCGATGCCGACGTTCACCAGAAGGGCCGCTGCGTGGCTCGAGCCCTTTCCCCCCGCGAAATCGAGGAACGAAGCCATGAGCCAGGCTCCGGCGGGCACGACGATGAGCACGGGGTGGACGGAGTGCCCGATCGCAGCACCGCTCAGGGTGTTCCGGATGTGTCGCGGCTGAACGACCTTGCTCACCGCTGCGGCAACCGGGTCCGCGACCTTGTCGAGCGGCTTGAGCCCTTCGATGGAGTCGATGATGACGTGCAGTAGATTCACGGAACCTCCTTGGAACGCAGCGGCGCAACCCCTGTTCCTCTCGGCGCAAGCACCAGGGGAAATGTCGGAGAGCGTGGACCCTTCTACTGTTCCACTTGGTTTACAGGATGGGAACAGGCGCAGTGCAATGCGCATCAATCAGCACGCTTAGTATTGATTTATGGGATTTGATGCCAGGGCAGAGCTCGATGCACCTTCCACTGAAGGTCGCGGTGAGCGGCTGGCAGTCGTTGTCCCCGTCTACAACGAACCACTCATCCAGCGGACCCTGGACGCCCTGTATGCCCAGGACCTGCAAGGCGTCGTCCAGCACTATGTCGTGGACAACGCCTCCACTGACGGTACCCGCGCGCTGGTTGAGTCCTGGCTACGCTCCAGGGAGGGTTTTCCCCTGACCATCCTTGACGAGGAGGAAAAGGGCACGGGAGCAGCCTCGGACACCGGATTCCGCCGGGCGATCGCGGACGGCCATACCGTGATCGCCCGCACCGACGGCGACAGCGTTCCGTCAGCGGACTGGACGACGCGCATCCAGCACCATTTCAGGAACCGGCCCGCCCTCTGCTTGGTGGGTGGCAGCAGCGTGCCGCTGGACGACCAGTACTACCGGCGAAGCGACGACGTCGTGATGCCCTCGGCCCTGAAGGCCCTGCGCATGATGATGGCGATCGGTTACCTCAACCCGCACTACCTGCGGTTCGTCGCCGGGCACAACATGGCTACGCGTGCGACGGCGTACGAAGCGGTAGGGGGTTTCGGACGCACCTCGATAGCGCAGCGCGACGAGGATATCGATTACTCGGTCAAGATATCCAGGATGTTCGGGCGTTCCTCCATCTACATCGATTCCCAGCTGAGGGTGGCCACCTCGATGAGGCGGGTGCGGAAGTACGGCCTCGGCCTGATGGGCCTGCACCATATGGTGCCGCGGCTGCGCGGAAGGATCGTCAAGACCATCGACGTGCGCTGATACCGCCCCTACCTGTAGCCCACCTTTGCCGAGCCGCTGGGGTCAGCGATCGAACCGAGAGCACTGCGCAGGGAACCCCGGCGGAACGATCCGCCGGGGTTCCCTGGGTCGAGACCCTCGGACTCTCCGTACTTACTCGGGGATGACGAGTGATGCGGTGTCCTTGGTCAGTGTCCGGCCGGTGAAGAAGTCCGGGTTGCGCCGGTAGAACACCATCATCACGAGCGCTCCGGCCAGCAGGATGCCGATGCCGATGACGAAGACAAGTCCCACACCGAAGAGTTCCGAGCCGCTGCCGAAGCTGGGATCCCAGCTGTCGATGGCGGTCTGGAGGAACACGACGGTCAGCCCGATTCCGCCAAGGAGCGGCGCGCACAGCCGATAGATGAAGTTCCTGACGCTGCTGAAGAGCGATGCCCGGAAATACCAGACGCAGGCGAGGGCGGTGAGGCCGTAGTAGAAGCAGATCATCAGCCCGAGTGCCTGGATGGTGTCGTTGAGGACGTTCTCACTGATGATGCGCATGAGCACGTAGAACGCGGCGGAGACGACGCCGGCAAAGATCGTGGCGTAGATCGGGGAACTGAAGCGGGGATTCACCTTCGCGAAGCTCTGCGGAAGGGCTCGGTAGTAGCCCATGGCGAGGAGGGTCCGGGCCGGTGAGACGAACGTGGACTGCAGTGACGCTCCGCAGCTGGACAGGACCGCCAGGGAGAGCAGGATCGCGAAGGGCCCCATCACCGGCGTCGCGAGCGAGGTGAAGACATTCTCGGAGTTGTCGGGGTTGTTGAGCCCGAGTCCGGTGTCCCCTACCCCGGCGAACATGACGGTGGCTATGGATCCCAGCAGGTAGATGACCAGGATGGCTACCGCGGCGATGGTAGCGGCGAGCCCCGACGTCCGCCGTCCGTTGGTGGCCTCCTCACTGACGGTGAGGCAGACGTCCCACCCCCAGAACGCGAAGATCGACAGGGACAGCCCTGCGGCGAAGGCCGAGAAGCTCTCGATGCCCAGCGGGTTGAACCACTCCCAGCTGAAAGCGAGACCCGAGGCGTTGCCGGCAGCAATCCTGGCGAAGGCCTGCACGGTGTACCAGGTGAGCACGAGCAGCTGGAAACCGACGAGGACGTATTGCACTGACCGGGTGGTACGGATCCCCCGGCAGGACACCCAGACGGCCAGACCCATGAAGGCCAGGCAGGTGAGGATGTTCAGCAGTTTGTTCGCGGTCAGGTCCGCAAGATCGGGATTGCCGGTGAGTTGGGCCAGGAACAGGTAGAAGAAGTCGACGGCGACGCCGGCCAGGTTCGAGAGCACGATGATGTTGGCCGCGAGGAGCCCCCATCCGCCCATCCATCCGACGAAGGGGCCGAAGGCCTTGGTCACCCAGGTGAAGGTGGTGCCGCTATCGGGTGAGTCCGCATTCAGTTCCTTGTAGGCGAGCGCGACCAGGAACATGGGGATGAAGCCGACGATGAAGATAGCGGGGAGGTGAACCCCGATTTCGGCGACGGTCAGGCCGAGCGTGCTGGTCAGGACGTAGGCGGGGGCGATGGTCGAGATACCGATGACAACGATCGCCAGCAGCCCGAGCTGGCCTGTGGCCAGTCCTTTGGCTGACGTTTCAAGGTATTCCCGGCCGTGGTTTTCCCGGGGATGCCTGCCGGCTTGTCGGTTCAGCTTGGTTGTTGTTGGGTTATGCAATGGATTCCGCCTCCTCTGTGAAAGAGCGGTCGGGCGTCGACACTGACAACCCGCCGTCCGGGGTATGCGGCGGCGAGGATGTCCCGAGCCGCCTCGTCTGCCGGGTCATCGAAACTGCAGGCGATGACGCCGTCGTTCACGACCACGTGGTTGATGTAGCTGTAGTCGACCCAGCCCTCGGCGTCCTGTAGGACGGTGGGAGCGGGCACCTCGATGATGGTCCAGGGGTTTCCGTCGGAGTCGGTGGACCGCCTCAGGGTTTCGAGGATCCGCTGTGTGACGAGGAAATCGGGATGTGCCGGGTTCTCCTGCGAGTGCACGAGCAGGGTGCCGGGGGCGGGGATCGTCACGGTCATGTCCACATGGCCCCGCGTTCCGTACTGTTCCGAGTCGCGGGTGAGCCCGCACGGCAGCCAGATGACGTTGGTCGTTCCGAGGGTGCGGGCCAGCTCGGCTTCCACGCTTGCTTTCGAGGCTCCCGGGTTCCTGTCAGGGTCCAGCTGCACTGTTTCTGTGACCAGGACTGTGCCGCGGCCGTCCACGTGGATGGCGCCGCCTTCATTCACGAGGGACGAGTCGACGAGTTTTCCGTCGGCCCACCGGGTGACGCGTTCGCCGATGGCCGAATCCTTGTCCCAGCGGGCCCACTCCTGCTGTCCCCAACCGTTGAAGGTCCAGTCCACTCCGGCGAGCGCACCGGCCCGATCCTTCACGAAGGTGGGACCGATGTCGCGCATCCAGGCATCGTTGAGTGGCGCGTAGACGACGTCGGTTTCCGCGGGGAGGTAGCGGGCCGCGGTACCGGCATCCTTCGGATCCACAACCATGGTGACGGGTTGGAACTCAAGAACCGCTCGGGCCACGGCCGACCAGGTGGCCCGGGCTTCGTGCGCCTCCTCCGGGGTCTCCCCGAGGGTGTACCCACCGGGAGGGAAGGCCATCCAGGTCCGGTCCTGTGGTGCCGTCTCCGCGGGCATGCTCCAGCTCATACTGGTGTGTTCTCGTGGTGCGCTCCCGCGTACTTCGCGGGTTCCTGCACGGATGCGGTCAGGGCGCCGTAGGTGTCAGGACGGCGCGTGGCCAGGAAGGGGAAGAGTCCGAGCCAGTCCCGGCGCTGGTCCAGGTCGAGGTCCGCGACGAGGACAGCGGATTCGTTCCGAGGAGCCTGGACGAGGATGCGGCCGTACGGGTCGGAGATGAAGGATGAACCGTAGAAGGTGATGTTTCCTTCATCGCCCCAGCGGTTCGGGGCGATCATGAACAGCCCGTTGGCAATCCCGTTCCCGACGATGACCTGCTGCCACAGGGGCTGGGTGTCGAAATCGGGGAAGTCCGGTTCCGAGCCGATGGCCGTCGGGTAGACGAGTAGTTCGGCCCCGCCCAGGGAGTACAGGCGTGCCAGCTCGGGGAACCATTGATCCCAGCAGGTCGGCAGCCCCAGCTTCGCCCCTCCCAGCTGCGCGTTCTCGTAGACGGGGTAGGCATCGGCGCCGGCAGGGCCCGCCCGGAAGTACTTGTCCTCGTGATATCCCGCGGTGACGGGGATGTGGAGCTTTCGCGTCCTGCCCAGGAGCTCCCCCGACGGGGAGACGAGGATTGCGGTGTTCAGGCCGAGCCCGTCCTGCGCTTCGGCCTTCTCATACAGCGACGCGTGAACGAGGACCCCGTACCTGGCGGCGGCCTCCGATGCCAATCGATAGGTGGGTCCTGTCAGGAGGTCCTCCGCTGCGCTCCCGGGAGTCGAATCGGGCAACGTGTCAGCCGGGTATCGGGACAGCGTCAGTTCAGGAAGGAACACCACCTTCGCCCCGACCTGCGCAGCGCGTCCGATGCCGGTGAGCAGTTCCTCCCGCAGTACTGCTGCATCGGCGTGCCAGCGGTGCTGGATCAGGCCCACCCTCAACGGGGGCCTGCTGCTGCCCTCGGTGCGGCTCAAGGAGGGCAAGGGGTCAAGCGCGAAAACTTCTTTCAACGGGTGCTCCAAACATGGGTGCTGGTTCTGGAAGATGAGTAGGGACGTGTAGTTCTAGCTGGCGAGGGCCGCAGATTGTGCCGCCAGCGCCGTCGTGATGGCCTGCGCGGTGGCCTGGCCCATGCGGACGGCACCATCGACGTGCTGGTATCCCTCTGCCGCGATATCGGAACAGGACCAGTGGATCGGCCCCACCGGGGTGCGTTGGTCCGGTCCGTACCGGGAAAGGCCGCCGAGGTCGTAGCTGGAGGCGTAGGCTCCCCTGGTCCATTCCTCGGATGCCCAGTCCGACTCGTAGTACACCTCGGGCTCGAGCGCCTGGGGCCCCAGGAACCCTGCGATCGATTCGAGGATCCGTTGACGACGCTCGGCGGGCTCGAGGGCGAACATCGCATCGGCTTTCTCGTCCGAGATGAACCCGACGATCGTTCCGCGGTGATCCCCGTGACTGGTGTTGTCATAGACCTCCTGCACGATGGAGCCGGGGCCGAAACCCGTGCCGGAGAGCCCGTTTCGCCGCCAGAACGGCGATTTGTAGACGGCGTGGACCTTGATGACGAGACCCAGCGATTGGTGCTGATGCATCTGGTGCTGCCGCCGGGGCAGGGCGGGTTCATAGGAAACCCGCGAATAGAGATTCGGCGGCACGGCCATGACGGCGAACCGGGCGTTGACCGTCACGTTGTCCGAGAGAGCCGTCACCCGCGTGGTCCCGCCCGCCTGAACGGACCACCGAAGGGTCCGGACCGGATTGCCGAGGAGGACGTGCTCCTCCCCCAGATCGGCGGCCATTCGTTCCGAAACGGACTGCATTCCTCCCACCACACGCTTGTCGAGGATGAAGTCCTCATCCACGAGATGTGAGAACGAACCGGCAGATGCCGCCATCAGGACGGCCTGCAGCGTGGAGAAGGAATGAGCGGGTTTGGTGAGCATCCCGCCGGCAATGAACAGGCCGATGTTGTTGCAGGCTTCCTCGTCGTCGGACTGTTGGCGTAACCAGTGATGGAACGAGATGGTGTCCAGCTCGCGAGCCTGGGGATGCTCCCAGGGCGCCTTGGGATCCGTCTGCCAGACGAGGAGGTCCAGGAGGTCGATCAGCCGGGACATCTCCCCACCCGTGCGACGGGAGACCGGGAACATCTCACCGGTGTAGCGGATGGCCTTTCCGTCAGCACCGATATAGACCGATTCACCCTCGCGGTAGCGGGAATAGGTCTCCAACCCCAGATCCTTGAGCAGTGCGATGAGAGCCAGCTGATCCGGCGACACCCACTGGCCACCGATCTCCAGCGTCGCGCCTTCGATGATGTCCGTATGGGTCCGCCCTCCGACCCGGTCCCGCGCTTCCAGCACGGTCGCCGAATGGCCCGCCTTCCTCAGCTCTCTCGCTGCAGTCAGCCCTGACGGCCCGGCCCCAATCACGACGACGTCACTTTCGACGGTTCTCATAGCTTCCTTGTCCTTTGCAGAATGACCCACGCCACAAAATGAACGACGTTCATTTATTTCGGTTCACTGTAGATCACTGCACTGGGTTTTGGGAAGCGCGGCAACGCGAACAGTCGAGATCGAGCGCCGCTGACCGGAACCGTTCCGGATCCGGCCGGTGATGCGACCGGGGCGGAACGGCAGCGGGAGTCAGGTGTCCTTGCCGACGTTCTGCATGCCGACCGGCTCACCCGGCCCGGTGTTGGTCCTCCGGTTGATGAACCAGGTGATGACCCACAGCACGACGCCGATTGCCATCAGCCCTCCGGCGAGCTGGTACTGGATGACATCCCGGCCGACCCACGGTCCGGCGAGGAAGGCGCACAGGAGGGCCGCAATGATTGGCAGCGGCCCCGGCGAGGTGAAGAACACCTTGCGGTGGGGGTCCCTCTTGCCGCGCAGGACGACGCAGGCCACGTTCACCACGGTGAACACACACAGCAGCAGGAACGCCGTCGTGCCGGAGAGGTTCGCGACGATATTGCTGTCCGGATCGCTGGTGACGTACCAGATCAGCCCCAGCGCGAGGATCGTCGAGAACGCGATACCTGCCCAGGGCGTGCGGCGTCCCGGGAGCACCTTGCCCAGTGGCCGCGGCAGGACATCCTGGCGGGCCATTCCATAGATCAGGCGGCTGGCCATCAGCATGTTGATCAGCGCCGTGTTCGCCACAGCGAAGACCGCAAGGAACGGGAAGATGTTCTCGATGGGGAAGTCCGGCGAGCCCTTGGATACGACCTCGAGGAGCGCGGCGCCTTCGGCCTCCCGAATTCCCTCGAGCTCGGTGGGCGAGAGGACGGTGACCACGGAGACGGCCACCAGCATGTAGAAGATGACGGCGATGCCCAGACCGGTGAGCATCGTCCGCGGGAAGATTCGCTCCGGGTTCTGGGTTTCCTCGACCATGTTCACCGAGTCCTCGAAACCGACCATCGCGAAGAACGCGATGGACGTTGCAGCAGTGACTGCCAGGAAAAGGCCCTTGTCCTGGTAGTCGTTGAAGACGGTGATCTCGGAGAAGTTTCCGTTGCCCTGCACCATCACGTAGAAGCCGACCCCGATCACGATGCAGAGTGCAGCCACCTCCACGAGGGTGAGCACCACGTTGAACTTCACGCTCTCCCCGACGCCGCGGAGGTTGATCACCGCCAGCAGCAACATGAATCCCAGCGCAACCGCGGTGATCGCGCCCTGTCCGGGCATGGCCATCCAACCGTTGATCTCAAGTCCTCCGAAAAGGTTCTGGGCAAGGACGTTCGCTGATGTCGAGGCGCTGGTGATGCCGGAGCAGACGACGGCGAACGCGACCAGGAACGTGACGAAGTGAATCCCGAACGCCTTGTGCGTGTAGAGGGCTGCACCGGCCGCCTGGGGATACTGCGTCACCAACTCCAGATAGGAGAACGCGGTCATGGTTGCGACGACGAAGGCGAGCAGGAACGGCAGCCAGACGATGCCGCCGACCGTGCCGGCCATGGTTCCGGTAACGGCATAGACACCGGCGCCCAGGATGTCGCCGACGATGAACAGGAGGAGCAACTTGGGTCCGAGGACCCGTTTGAGTCCGGGTTCATTCCCTTCGGGAGTCGCGTCGAACACTTGATCAGAAGGTGTGCTCATGGGTGGCCTCCACGCCGGGTACCGGCTCCGTCGGGAACTGCGGCCGGGCTCCCGGCCTGGACATTACGTACCTCACTTTGGCCCTGTCCGGTTGCCTTGGCAATGGCCAGGATGCAGATCTGCCGGGCACCCTGCCCGCGGGAGCCGCGTACTCTTCTCCAAACTCCGCTCAGACCGTCACGACCCGGTTGCGCCTGGCGTCTCCCGGTCGCTCGTGTCGCTCGCCACTCCGGGACTCGACCTCCAACTCCATCCCCATGGCAGCGCCGGGCTGGTGGCATCTCGGGACCCGACGTCGGACCCTGCAACGCGAGGGAAGCATCGGTGGGGTTCGTATGAAGGATGTCAGCGTGCCGAGGCTCGGCCAACGCTTCGCCTTCGTGATGGATACGACGACGTCGGGGGCTGGCGGAGCAGGCTCGTGCCACGGCTGGCTCCGTAACGATCATCGATGCTGCTGACTTGGATCGGATTCCTTTTCCTCCACGCCGCGGACCGCATCCCTGGTGAGCCGGTACGCCCGCACGCTCAAGCTGGTGGGCGTCCGGCAGGATTAGGAGCAGCAGGTCCTTCAGCGGGACCCATCTGTCCTGGCGGGAGGTGGGCCGAGGCGCCTGCTGCGATCCATGCGAGGAGGTCGCAGGGGCGCTGGAATGACAGGACGGGAGGCATCGAGGGGTCGGCGATGATCTGGCTGATCGCGTCCCGTTTCCGGGCGGAGGTCCGGAAGTGCCACAGGATGATCGAGTCCTTCGCGAGCACCCGGCGCAGGGTTTCGGTGTTGCCGCTGCACACCGATTGCTTGCCGATGATTCGGCGGGTGGTTCTCCGGAGGAGCCGCCCGAGGGAGAGCCCCCTCGGGTAGTCGAGGAACACGATGAGCTCCGCCCGTGCCAGGATGATGTTCCGCCACGTCGAGTACGCACTATCGAGCACCCACCTGTCCTGTGCGGCGATGCCGGCGGCGATCCGGTATTGGTCCTGGAGCGGGCGGCCCAGCCACTGCGGGAGCCACCCCAGGTCATCGTCGGCGGAGAATTCGGGAACGCCGGTCACCCTGGCATAGGCATGGGCGGCTGAGGTTTTCCCGCTGCCGGTCACGCCATGGAAGACAACACGCTGAGCCGGTATACCCGTCATGGTTTCCACCGTATCGCCCGGTGAGGCCACGAGGGAGGACGGGCCTCGCCCACCTTTTTCCTTTTCCTCATAAGCTCGCCCTATGAGTGATGACCGGATGGCGATCGACTGGCACGTTGCACGCGCGAGCAACCGGGAGAACTGGGAAGATCGGGTACCCCTGCACGAAAAGGCGTATGGGATCAGTGACCTGGAGGATCCTGGCCATCTGAGTTCGGTCATCCGGACCGACCTGACCGCGCTGGCGCCCTTCCTCCCGAACGGGACGGTTGCGGATTTGGACGTGTGCCACCTTCAGTGCCACATCGGCACCGACACGCTATCGCTGGCAAGGGCAGGAGCACGAGTGACCGGCGTCGATTTTTCCCCGGCCGCCCTCAGCTCTGCAGCCCGCCTCGCGGAGCACCTCGGTCTCGATGCGACGTGGGTAGAAACCGATGTCCTCGATGCCCGTGCCGCCGTGGAGGGTGACTTCGATCTCGTGTACACCAGCATCGGCACCATCAACTGGCTCCCCGACCTGAATCGCTGGGCCGGCCAGGTAGCAGGGCTCCTCCGAGTCGGCGGGACGTTCTATATTCGGGACGGGCACCCGGCTCTCTACGCGATCGACGAGCATGCCGACGTGCTGCGCCTTCGATACCCGTACTTCAGCAACGGTGAGGCACAGGTGTGGGACGAGGGATCCACCTACGCGGGAGACGGCACGGTGACTCATCCGCGGACATATCAATGGGCGCATCCCTTGTCCGACATCATCAATTCCCTCATCACGGCCGGGTTGCAGATCCTCCGCATGGACGAGAACTCAACCCTCCCGTGGAAGTTCTCGCCCCGCATGGTCGAGGTGTCCGGAGGATTCGCCTGGCCGGAGGCCGAGCGTGATCTCCTGCCTTGCACCTACACGATCATCGCCCGGAAACCGTGACTTTCACGTTGCTCGAGCTCGAGCGTGCCTTCCGCCGGTCCTGGGGTGCGGACACCACCTGCCTCAGTGCCGGTTGCCTTCAGGAATGGCGGCCGAACAACCCTGCCTACGGACAGTGCGGGCCTACGGCCCTCATCGTTCAGGACCTTCTCTGCGGTGACCTCCTCATCGCTGACGTTACGGTAGAGAATGAAGAGGACGAGGTTCATTATTGGAACCGGTTCACCAGCGGACTCGAGATCGACCTGACCCGTGAGCAGTTCACACCCCACCGGGTGCTTGGAGTACCCCGCGTCGTCGTTCGACCACCAGGAGGCCCCCGCGCCTACGTCCAGGAGTACAAACTGCTTCGCGTAAGAGTGCTGTCCGCACTCCACCTCTGATCCGCCCGAACCCGCGCTACTCCGAATATCCCCACGACGCCCGGCGGAATGCATCCTCCGCCCCCGCTGTCGACCCACAACGGTGTGACGAAGCTGATATGAGGCCGGCCCGCGGATCCTCTACCCTTGAACTTGGGTCGCCAGACTCCGGACGCTGGACAAGGGACGAAGGAAGGACTGGACATGTTGGATGACTATCTGCAGCAGTGGACCGCTCTTCAGACCGTTCGCGCGTCGAACCTGCGTCTCGATGAGGTGTTTCTGGCGTACCTGAGTATCGGTGGTGCCAGCGATGAGGTCGACGTCACCGGATATCTGACAGGCCTGGTCATGATCCCGGCCCTGGAGCGGGACCAAGTAGCGCAAGCGATCAACGAACTGCTGGACGTCACCGGATCGCTCGTCGACGGCGCCCACTACAGCACGGATGACATCACCGCCGGCTCGGGGTACGGCGAGTACCTCCGGACACTGGTCCTCACCCCGGACGGGTATGCCTTCAATGTGCCACCCATCGGCGATGCCAGCACCAGTAGCAGCACACCCCACGCCCTCCAGGGGGCCCATGATGCCGGGGTGGATACCGCTGCGGCTGACGACATCGAGTTCCGGCGCTGCCACGCACTGTACGAGTCGGGGCTCATCGAGGCGGGATCGGAGGCGAGATTCGACAGGATCACCGCACAAGTCCGGGACCACTTCGGCGTCAGCTCCGCCTCGATTGCCCTGATCACCGAGGACTCCCAGATCATCAAGTCCGTCATCGGGCCGATCGGCCAGAATCTACCGCGCGATCTCTCCCTGTGCTCGCGGACCATTGAGAAGGACCGGACCCTGGTGATCACTGATGCCAGCACCGATCCTACTTACCGCGATCATCCCCTTGTCGCCGGCGGGCCGGAAGTCCGGTTCTACGCGGGCCACCCCGTGTCCACTGCCAGCGGGTGGCGGATCGGCACACTGTGCCTCATTGATGACCGGCCACGAGCATTCACCGAGGACGACGAGCAGGATCTGAGGACCTTCGCTGCCCGCGTGCAGGCTGAAATGTGGGTTTCTCCCCTTCACTGATCCGGTGCGGAAGCCTGCAAGCGTTCAGAAGGGTGTGAGTTTTCGATGGTGAGCACATGAATGACGCGGCAGCGGTCGTGCAACAAGAAAAATCAGTCGGCTGAGTTTCCTTCTGGCGCATTTCTGGTTAGTGTCAGGAGAGTACCAGGTCCAGAAAAAGGCCGTGGTTGCTGCCCAGCAGAGGAATGACCATGACCCAGCAATTGCACACCGAAACCACCCGCTCCCCCGAGACCATGGAGCCGGCAACGCCGCCGGCCGAAGGGTTCTCCGAAGAAATCTCCCGTAACGCGCTTCAAGCCCGCTCCCCAGGGGGGCGTGAGTCCGTCTGGCTGGAACGAGCACTGGCGATCGAGGACTTCTCCCAGGCCTCGTTGAGGGAATTGCGGGTGCTGGCGAACCAGCTGTACCGGCTCATCGATGCAAACTTTCCACCCGCCGGGGCGATGGAATGCTATGCGGCCATCGCCGAGGAACTCGACCTGCGCTCCGGCCGGGACAAGGACCCCGCATCCGACGAACATGCGCACGATGTCTTCCGGGACAACCCGTTGTACTGCCGGTTCGAACTGTACGTTGACGGTACCCTCGCCGCGTACATGAAGTACACGATGCGCGGCGGGCAGATGAACCTCACCGACGGCGTCGAACAGCCCGGCTTCCGCGACAGGGGCGCCGACATGGTACTGATGCGCCACGTCATGCTCAACACCCATAAGCGACGCCTGCGTGTTGTGCCTCAATGCCCCAGCGCCTTCGCTTTCCTCGCCGACAACCCCCAGTACCTCACCCTCGCACCTCATCTGACAGCCACCCAGCACTGACACCCCCAACGGTGCCGGTTGATAGGTTCGACAGATGACCACCTCGAAAGTCACTGTCAGGCAGCCAACCGAACAGGATGCCCCGCGGTTGGCTGAGATTCATCTTGCGGCATGGCGAGCTACCTACCGGTCAGTGATGACGGACGACTATCTCGATGGTATGGATGCCGAACGTGCAGCAACCGCCTGGCGTCGGAGCATACTCACTCCCCCAGAGGGGACAGTGCACCTGGTAGCCGAAGACGACGATGAGGTTGTCGGATTCGCCATTCTCGGCCCAGGCACCGGGGACTCGGAGCCAGGCACCGGGCAGCTCTACGCGATCAATCTGCACCCGGCCTGGTGGGCGAAAGGCATCGGGTCCGTTCTCTTTGCTGCTGCCGAACACGAGCTGATCGACCTGGGCTATGAACGGGCCTTTCTGTGGGTGGAAAAGAACAATGATCGAGCAATCACCTTCTACAGCAACCGGGGATGGCTCAATGATGGCGCAACGCTGGAAGATACCAAATTCGAACCTCCGGTGTCCGGAAGCCGCCACAGCCGGTCCTTCATCGGGGCAGAGCGATCGAAGGCGGCGGAATCGCCCAGGACGGCCAACGGAACTCCCGGCTGACGGTCATTCCTCTTCAGAATGTGCCCGGGAGCGGATCCGCTCCAGCTGGCGTCAAAGAAACCTGTCCGGAGGAGCACGATGGATAATCGCGAGATTCCCGCCTGGCCCGTCGACCCTCCTACCCACGGGCCGATCCGCCTACGGATGTTCGAGGACCGAGACGTCCCGATGGCGCTCGATTTGTCCCAGGATTCCTACGTGCCGACTATCGGGACTCTGCCGGCTCAGGCAACCTACGGCGAAGCATTGTTCTGGCTTCGGCGGCAACGGCAACGCCACCTCGATGGAACCGGGTTCTCCTTCGCCATCGCAGACGCCATGACGGACCGGGCCCTTGGCCAAGTGGGGCTATGGGTCCGGAATCTGAGCGAAGGTCGGGCCACGGCCGGCTATGGTGTTGCACCACAGGAACGGGGACGGCACGTTGCCGCAGCTGCAGTGACAGCACTCACCGCATTCGCATGGACGATTCCGAGTCTCCATAGGATCGAGTTATACATCGAGCCATGGAACACAGCGTCGGTTCGCGTTGCCGAACGCGCCGGATATGAACGTGAAGGCCGCCTGCGCAGTCATCAGGAAATTTCCGGGGAACGGGTGGACATGTTCCTCTATGCTGCTGTCCGAGGCGGATAGGGAGAACGGACTCCTGCTCCCCTTTTACTTGCGGTAGCTTGTCCAAAGCCCTGGCAGCGAGTTTGCTGGAGTATTACAGTTGCGACGCGTCCGCCAGAAAGCCATGCCGACCAGCACCCGATCCGACGACCGCGAACCATCCACTCGCGGCCTACTAGTCGCCACAGGAGAAACGCATGGCTGCAAGCCGCAATCCACTTGATGACCTACGCGAAACCCTCAGTCATCTCACCGAACAGCTCAAGCTGCCGGGGTCGGAACGGGTCGATGACCTGGTCGGTGATCTCTTCGGTGGGCGGCCGGGGCCCGCCCGCCCTCTCTCCGAGGTGCAGGCCGAGCTCGACGCCCTGGTAGGGCTGGAGACCGTGAAGGAACAGGTGAGGGCCCTCGTCGCGTTGCTTCAGGTCCAGGCCCGCCGCAAGACGCACGGCCTGCCGGAGGTAGCTACATCGCAGCATCTGGTGTTCCTTGGAAACCCGGGCACGGGCAAGACCACCGTGGCGCGGCTCCTGGCCGAGATGTACCGCGCGGTCGGTTTGCTGCAGAAAGGTCATCTGGTCGAGGTAGACCGGTCGGGACTGGTCGGGCAGTACGTCGGCGCGACCGCCATCAAGACGGACCGGGTAATTCGGCGGGCGTTAGACGGCGTCCTGTTCATCGACGAGGCCTATTCTCTGACCCCGGAGGACGGCCGGACCGACTTCGGACCTGAGGCGATCGAGGTCCTGCTCAAGCGGATGGAGGACTACCGCCACCGCCTGGTGGTAATCGTTGCCGGATACCCTCAGCTGATGGAGTCATTCCTTCTCTCGAACCCCGGCCTACGCTCCCGGTTCGCGCGCGAGATCACTTTCCCCGACTACTCGGTCGACGCGCTTCAGACAATCTTCAACCGCATGCTGGCCCAGCACGAGTACGTACTGGAGCCGGGCGCGGACCAGATGCTGCGCCGCATCTTCTCAGGCCTTCACGCCGGTGAGGACTCCGGCAATGCGCGCTTCGCCCGCACGCTGTTCGAGCAGGCGCTCAACCGGCAGGCGCTGAGGCTGTCGCTCGACGAGGACCGAAACCTCGACACGCTCGATCGGAACGCGGTGATGACGCTCACGACGGACGACATCGTCGAGGCTGCCCTTGCCCTGGGAGAGGAACCGGCCGCGGAACCAGAACCGGAACCAGAACCGTCGCGATGGTGGCGCTGGCTGATGTAAGTGTGCCCACCGCGTCGGTCATTCAGTGCTAGGCGTGCAGGCCGGTGCGGAGAATGGGGGTGGCACGCGCAAGGATGGTTCCCACCGGCGAGAATCCTGCAGTCGAGCCGATTTCTATCGAGAGGGACCTCCATGATGGGCGCCCACCATGCTGCCTGCGGCGCCGCCGCCTGGGTTGCCGCCACGACCCAGATCGAGGTGCACATCGGTCGGTTCCTCCCCATGCTGCCGGACACCGTTCACCTCGGTGTGGGGCTACTGGACGTCAGCCCGGTCGGAGTCGTCACCGGTGCGCTCGTGACGGCGGGGGCAGCACTCCTGCCGGACGCCGATCACCACAATGCCACGATCGCCCACTCCCTGCCACCGCTCTCCAACCTGCTGTGTGCCGGTGTCGGCGCCGTCTCCGGCGGGCACCGCCGTGGCACCCATTCGCTGCTCGGCGTCGTTGCATTCGTCGCCGTCGCCTTCATGGCTGGGCTCTGGACGATCGAGACCGCCGAATTCGGTACCGTGTATCCAGGCGCAGGCCTACTCACGGTGCTCCTCGTCTCCTTCGCGGCCAAGGCCCTGAAGATCATCCCGGACAGCATGCGACGAGCGCCGTGGGTGGTAGGGCTGACCGCCGGGGCCTTCGTTACGGCTTTCGCGCCCGAGGAGCAGTACTGGTTCCCGATGGCCATGGCTATCGGCGTGATCGTTCACATTCTCGGCGACATGCTCACCACAGGCGGCTGTAATCCCATCTACCCCGTGAGGCTTCGCCGTCCGCGGGGTCTGGGGAAGTTTCCCGTGGTTGCGCAGGTGTGGCGCCCTAACGGCAACATTGCGGTGCCGCTCCTGGGGAACGCCGGGTCTCTGCGGGAATGGTGCATGCTGGTACCCGTCTCCCTCTACGCCCTGGGTGGGGTGGGGTGGGCCATTACGAGGATCGGCGACGGCCAGGCAGCGGCCGATCTCTTCGGACTCGGCTGACGGCACCAGGAAAGACGCCGGTCGAAATCCGTGCGATTCGACGAGAAACTCGGCCAGAATCGCATGTGTCCTCACGTCGCTTCAAATGTAGCTGAACAAAAATGCACCCTGCCCGCCGTTCCCCGCCGCGATTCCTCTTTTTGCTGGCCTTAGCCTCGCTGACTCGCGAATTGCCTCCCGGCGGCACTATGGCGCCGTGAGGCGACGATGGCCGAGGCTTGGTCACGACTCAGTCGCAAGTACATGCCCAAAAATCAGACAAAGTCTTCAAACGTCGCAACTGGACGTTCACGTCATACAGTCGGCTAGAAGTCCCAGTCGTCATCCTCGGTGTTGACGGCCTTACCGATGACATACGACGAACCAGACCCTGAGAAGAAGTCGTGGTTCTCGTCAGCATTCGGTGAGAGCGCCGACAGGATCGCCGGGTTCACATCGGTGACGGAAGCCGGGAACATCGCCTCATAACCCAAGTTCATCAGCGCCTTGTTGGCGTTGTAGTGCAGGAACTTCTTGACATCCTCGGCCAGGCCGACGGAGTCGTAGAGGTCGTGCGTGTACTGGACCTCGTTCTCGTACAGCTCGAAGAGCAACTCGAACGTGTAGTCCTTGATTTCCTGGCGCTTTTCAGGTGAAACGCGCTCCAGGCCCTTCTGGAACTTGTACCCGATGTAGTACCCGTGCACGGCCTCGTCGCGGATGATCAGGCGGACCAGGTCGGCGGTGTTCGTCAGCTTCGCCCGTGAGGACCAGTACATCGGCAGGTAGAAGCCGGAGTAGAAAAGGAAGCTCTCGAGCAGGGTCGAGGCGACCTTGCGCTTCAGGGGATCGTCGCCCTGGTAGTAGTCCATGACGATCTGCGCCTTCTTCTGAAGATTCGCGTTCTCGGTAGACCAGCGGAACGCCTCGTCGATCTCCTTGGTGGAGGCCAACGTGGAGAAGATGGAGGAGTAGCTCTTGGCATGCACCGACTCCATGAAGGCGATGTTCGTGTAGACAGCTTCCTCGTGCGGGGTGAGCGCATCCGGAATCAGGCTGACGGCGCCGACGGTTGCCTGCACTGTGTCGAGGAGGGTGAGTCCGGTGAAGACGCGCATGGTGAGCTGCTGCTCGTCCGGGGTGAGCGTTGCCCATGACTGGACGTCGTTGGACAGCGGCACCTTCTCGGGCAGCCAGAAGTTGTTGACCAGGCGGTTCCAGACGTCCACGTCCTTGTCATCCTGGATGCGGTTCCAATTGATTGCTTCGACATGTGTCAGAAGCTTGACCTTCTCGGTCATTTCTTCCCCTAAAAGTTGGGTTCTATCTAAGCTAAAACGTACGACGGCGGGCGGTGGCCCGCCGTCGTTCTCTTCCTAAATTAGTTGCCTAAAGCATGCAACTGACGCAGCCCTCCACCTCGGTCCCTTCCAGCGCGAGCTGGCGAAGACGGATGTAGTAGATGGTCTTGATGCCCTTGCGCCAGGCGTAGATCTGGGCCTTGTTGATGTCACGCGTGGTGGCGGTGTCTTTGAAGAACAGCGTCAGGGACAGGCCCTGGTCCACGTGCTGCGTGGCGGCGGCATACGTGTCGATGACCTTCTCGTAGCCGATTTCGTACGCGTCCTGGTAGTACTCCAGGTTGTCGTTCGTCAAGTACGGAGCCGGGTAGTACACGCGGCCCAGCTTGCCTTCCTTGCGGATCTCGATTTTCGAGGCCACCGGGTGGATCGAGGAGGTGGAGTTGTTGATGTAGCTGATGGAACCGGTCGGCGGCACGGCCTGCAGGTTCTGGTTGTAGATACCGTGCTCCATGACGGAGGCCTTCAGCGCGAGCCAGTCCGCCTGCGTGGGGATGGCCACGTGCTCGAAGAGTTCGCGGACGCGCTCGGTGGCCGGCTCCCACACCTGGTCGGTGTACTTGGCGAAGAACTCACCGCTGGCGTACTTCGACTTCTCGAACCCGGCGAACGTGCTGCCGGTCTCGATGGCCATCAGGTTGGACGCCCGGAGGCAGTGGTAAAGCACGGAGTAGAAGTAGATGTTGGTGAAGTCCAGGCCCTCTTCGGAGCCGTAGTGGACCCGCTCGCGGGCCAGGTAGCCGTGCAGGTTCATCTGGCCCAGGCCGATGGCGTGCGACTGGTCGTTGCCCTTGGCGATCGAGGGTACCGAGGTGATGTTGCTCATGTCGGACACCGCCGACAGGGTGCGGATCGAGGTCTCGATGGTTCGGCCGAAGTCGGGCGAATCCATGGTCTTCGCGATATTCAGCGACCCAAGGTTGCAGGAGATGTCCTTTCCGGTCTCGGCGTAGGACAGGTCATCGTTGTACGTGGTGGGCTGCGAGACCTGAAGGATCTCCGAGCACAGGTTGGACATGATGATCTTGCCGTCGATCGGGTTGGCCCGGTTCACGGTGTCCTCGAACATGATGTACGGGTAGCCGGACTCGAACTGGATCTCCGCGAGGGTCTGGAAGAACTCGCGCGCCTTGATCTTCGTCTTCTTGATCCGCGAATCGTCGACCATCTCGTAGTACTTCTCGGTGACCGAGATGTCGGAGAACGGCATGCCGTACACCTTCTCGACGTCGAACGGGGAGAACAGGTACATGTCCTCGTCGCGCTTGGCGAGTTCGAAGGTGATGTCGGGAACGACGACGCCGAGGGACAGGGTCTTGATGCGGACCTTCTCATCGGCGTTCTCGCGCTTGGTGTCGAGGAACCGGTTGATGTCCGGGTGGTGCGCGTGCAGGTACACCGCGCCGGCGCCCTGGCGCGCACCGAGCTGGTTGGCATAGGAGAAGCTGTCCTCGAGGAGCTTCATCACGGGGATGACACCCGAGGACTGGTTCTCGATCTGCTTGATCGGCGCACCGACCTCGCGGATGTTCGTCAGCGCGAAGGCCACGCCGCCGCCGCGCTTGGACAGCTGGAGTGCCGAGTTGATGGAGCGCCCGATGGATTCCATGTTGTCTTCGATGCGCAGCAGGAAGCAGGAGACCAGTTCCCCGCGCTGGCGCTTGCCGGCGTTGAGGAAGGTGGGGGTGGCGGGCTGGAACCGGCCCTCGATGATCTCGTCGACGATCTGGGTGGCGAGCTTCTCGTCACCGCGCGCCAGGTGCATGGCCACCATGCACACGCGATCCTCGTAGCGCTCGAGGTAGCGCTTCCCGTCGAACGTCTTCAGGGTGTACGAGGTGTAGAACTTGAAGGCGCCGAGGAAGGTCTCGAAGCGGAACTTCTTCGAGTAGGCACGCTTGTAGAGGTCGCGGATGAAGTTCATCGTGTACTGGTGGAGGGTTTCCCGCTCGTAGTACTCGTTCTTCACGAGGTAGTCGAGCTTCTCCTCGAGGTCGTGGAAGAACACCGTGTTGTTGTTGACGTGCTGCAGGAAATACTGGTGGGCAGCTTCCTTGTCGGCGCCGAACTGGATCTCTCCATTGGGACCGTAGAGGTTGAGCATCGCGTTGAGCTCGTGGTATCCCATGTCCCGGTAGCGCTCGGCCGACGCCGCGGAGGCTCCCGCCGTTTCCGTCTCTGCAACACTCATGTCCAAAACTCTTCCAATCCTTGATTTACACGGTCGACGTCCTCGGACGTCCCCATGACTTCGAACCTGTAGAGAACAGGAACGTTGCACTTCGCGGCGACGACGTCCGCCGCCAGGCAGTAGGTTTCACCAAAATTCGTGTTGCCTGCACCGATCACCCCCCGAAGGAGCGATCGGTTTCCTGCATCGTTCAAAAACTTCACCACCTGCCGCGGCACTGCTCCCTTGCCGGTGATCCCGCCGTAGGTCGGAAGCACCAGCACATAGGGCTGAAGAGCCGTCAGGGTCGGGTCGCTGGTTCGGAGCGGCAGCCGGGCCGCCGTCGTTGCCAGCTTCCGCACGAACCGGTGGGTATTGTCCGAAACCGAGGAGAAGTAGATCAGCGGAGCGTCAGTGACGCCCCCCTGAGCGGCCGGCTCGCGGGTTGCTGACTTACTGGTGATGGTCATTCGAGGGGCGAAATGCCCGATACCTGAACCGAATCAGGCGACCGAGCTGACGGCTGAATGAGCCAGCTCATTGATTTTGTCGGGCCGGAAACCGGACCAGTGATCCTTGTCCGTCACCACGACGGGCGCCTGCAGGTAACCCATCGCGCGAACACGCTCCAGCGCGGCGGGATCCTGTGAGATATCGACGCTCTGGTACGTGATTCCCTTCCGATCCAGAGCCCGGTAGGTCGCGTTGCACTGTACGCATGCTGGCTTGGTGTAAACCGTGACGGTCATGTCCCTCTTCCCCTTCTCATCCTGCTGAAATGCTGTGTCTTGCGGGTGTATGTGAGGCTTTCCAGGAAAGGAGGAATTCCGAGGAATTTCCGGTCTTTCGGCCCTGCCCTGCCAGCGAGTTATTCGATATCTAGATACTACATCTAGTACGCCGTGCGGCTACAGACCCCTAGATGATGTATTACAAGTATGTCATTCCGGGGCTGAGTAGTCCACACGAAATCCACAGGCAGAGGGCCCGGAAAGCCCGGATAACGGGCCTTTTCCACGAGGTGTCCACACCCTGTGCAGGAGTTGCGCACAAGATAAAAAAATTTGGGGATTGACATTTTTCGGCGTGTCGCAGCGCCGCAAAAACGCGGCGGACACCCCCCGGCGTCGCCGAAGGTATGCTCGAAAAACCATGCCCGGCCCTCTGCCGGTCCAACGAAGCAGGAAGGGAGCATCCGTGGTCAACCCGGTCCATCTGCGAACCCTTCTGGAGGTCATCCGGCACGGTTCCTTCGCTGGAGCAGCCACCAGCCTCGGCTACACGGCCTCCGCTGTCTCCCAGCAGATGTCGGCACTGGAGAAGGACACCGGAACAACGCTTTTCGCCCGGAGTGCCCGGAGCGCCGCCCCGACCGAAGCCGCCGTCGTCATGTCACGGCACGCTGCGAAGGTGCTCACCGACATCGACGCGCTCCTGGCGTCCTCGGCACGGGCCGACGGTGGGACCGCCGAGGAGCTCCGGCTGGGCATCTTCCCGAGCCTCGCGACCTTTGCGCTGCCCCGCCTGCTGGGCACCCAGCAATGGCAGAAGCTCGGCATTCGCCTGAAGGTCTACGTCGCGGAACCGGCCCAGACGATCCAGGGACTGCGGACAGGCGGTGAACTCGATCTGGCGCTCGTCTACCAGGTGGGCCAGGCCGGCCTCGCCTGGCCGTCCTCCGTCAGCCGCCAGTGGATCGGGGACGACAATTTCCGCGTGATCCTTCCGGCCTCGTGGGGCATCCGGCCCGGCTCGACGGTCAGCGCCGACCAGCTCGCCGACATGCCGTGGATCCTCCACCACCCCGGAACCGCCGACGCCACCGTGATCGAACGGCTTTTTGCCAGCTGTAACCTGCACCCCCGCGTCATCGCCTACTGCGACGACTTCAACGCCAGCCTCGAAATGACGGCAGCCGGCCTCGGAGCAGCGCTCGTCCCCGAACTCGCGATGCTGAACCGGCCCGACGGCGTCGTGGCCCTCGACGTTCCGGAGATCCGTCTCGCGCGAAGCATCTTCGCCCTGCAGACCGGGGACAGGCACAACATCCGGGTGCGGCTCTTCATGGACCAGCTCGCGGAGATCCTCAAAGCGCAAAGGATCGCACCCAAGCACACGGCGTAGCTTTTTTCTCCCCGCAGTAGACAGCAGATATCCGTTGAGCCTGCTTTTCCGCCTCGCTACCCTCGAAGCAGGCATGCCGGTCGCTGCAGGCACTCCAAGGCACCGCCGAGGCTCTACTGCAGAGGAGCAAGCCATGCGCGTCAAGAATTCCGTCGTCGTCATCACCGGTTCAGCAAGCGGAATCGGGCGGGCGACCGCCCTGCACTTCGCCCGCAGGAAAGCCTGCCTTGTCCTCGCATCGCGGCGAGGGGACGCGCTCGAGTCCCTGGTAGCCGACTGCATGGCGCTCGGTGCCCGAGCGATCGCGGTACCAACGGACGTGACCGACGCCGACGCCGTCCAGGCACTTGCCTGCCGCGCCGTCGAGCATTTCGGCCGGCTCGACGTCTGGGTCAACAACGCGGCGGTGTCCTACTTTTCACCCTTCCTGAAGGTTCCCCTCGACGACTTCCGCCGAGTTCTGGACGTCAACGTAATGGGCTACGTCCATGGCGCCCGTGCGGCGCTCGAACGGATGGAGCAGCAGGGTTCCGGCATGCTCATCAATGTCGCCTCGATCGTCGGCGAGGTTCCGCAGCCCTACACCACTGCCTATTCCATGTCGAAGGCAGCGGTCCGTGCCCTGGGCGTCAGCCTGCGCTCCGAACTGCGCCTCGACAAGCGGAAGAAGAAGATACACGCCTGCACCGTCCTTCCCGCCACGATTGACACCCCCTTCTTCGACCACGCAGCCAACTACACCGGGCGGCGTGTTCTTGCCATGCCCCGGTCTACAGCCCGGATCGCGTTGCCAAGACCATCTGTGCCCTGATCGGGGAGCCACGCGGCGAAGTGGTGGTGGGGCGGATCGGGCGTTCGATGGTGCGCCAGCACCGGTTCATGCCCGGGCGGATCGAAACCATGATGGCAGTCCAGGTGGAGAATACGCACCTCTCCAGGAAGGAAGCAGCCGTTGATTCGTCCGGAAACCTGTACGCGCCCTCCCCCGATCCGGACAACGCCGCCGTCACCGGAGGCTGGAGCGGCAAGCGGCGCACCGCACAGCGCGCCTTCGCCGGGGCCGCCCTCCTCGGCGCAGGCGGCGTGGCGCTGCTCCCAGGCGGGCGGAAAGCCATCAGCGACCTGTGGTGCAGCGCCCGGTCCTAGGCAGCTGCGGCTGAACAAGGGCGCGAATCAAGCGACGACGTGCCGCTCGCTCGGCGCGCATCGGAGACCAGCGGCCTGGACTGCTGGCGAAGGCGGCGCTGCTCCGGTCGGTTAATATTGTCCCGTGCCCAACTTCTCGAGTGATGCTCAGCCATGGTCGATCCATGAATCAGGTTGCAACTGGGATGGTCCAGGGGTAGCGGAGTCGGTTTTCGCACTGGCCAACGGATATGTCGGGGTCAGGGGCACCCTCGACGAAGCGCAGCCGAGCCTGTCCCCCGGCACCTTCATGGCAGGGGTATACGAGTATCACCCGCTGTCATACCCCGAGGAGAGCTACGGGAATCCCGAGCACGGTCAAGCGATCATCGGTGTCGCCGACGGCACTCCGATTCGCGTGCAGGTCGACGGCGTACCTCTCGATATTCGCGAGACGCCGCCGGAACATCACGAGCGCGTCCTGGATCTGCGTGCCGGTACGCTACGCCGTGAGACACAGTGGGTCACCCCTGCAGGGCAACGGATGCGAGTGGTGTCCACCCGTCTGGTGTCGCTGACCCAGCGTTCGGTCATGGCGATCCACTACGAGATAGAAGCGCTTGACCACGCGGTTCAGGTGGTGATCCGTTCCGAACTGGTCGTCAACGGCACGCCTGTGCAGGTGGACAACGCCGATCCGCGAACCGGCCAGGCTCTGGAACGGCCATTCCGGTCCTGCGCCAGCCAAAGCGATGGAACCGGTGGGCTTCTGGTCCACTCGACGCACGGCAGCGGGATCGGGGTGGCCGCCGCGGTCGACCACGCCGTGCAGATGCCCGCCGGTGGCCAGGTCACCACCCAGGGGAATGATGAGCAGGTGGTTACCACTGTGGTGGCCGATCTGAGGCCCGGCGAAAAGGTCGGCTTCACCAAATACCTGTGCCACGTGCGGTCGATGGACGACGTCCCTGCGGACCTGGAAGCGCAGGTGCTTGCCGCGATGGATGGGGCAAGGGAGCGCGGCTGGGAAGGACTCAACGCCGACCAGCGTTCATTCCTCGACCAGTTCTGGGACGGCGCGGACGTGGAAGTAGGAGGGGATGCCGAGCTTCAGTTGGCGATTCGCTTCGACCTGTTCCACGTCCTTCAGGCGTCAGCCTGCCTGCACCTGGCACCGATCGGGGCAAAGGCCCTCACCGGCTCGGGCTACAGCGGGCACACCTTCTGGGATATCGAGGGATTCGTCGCGCCGACCCTTACGCTGCTATACCCGGAGGGGGCGGCGCGCCTGCTGCTATGGAGGGCCTCAACCCTTGGTCCGGCCCGGGAGCGCGCCGAAGTCCTCGGAGTCAAGGGCGCATCCTTCGCCTGGCGCACCATCGACGGGCATGAGGTCTCCGCCTATTGGCCGGCGAGTACCGCAGCCATGCACCTGAACGCGGTCATTTCGCTGGCGTTCAATTTCCACGCCCACGCGACGGGATCAGCACTTCCGACCGTTGACGGAGTCGACGTCCTGGTCGAAACAGCGCGCATGTGGGCGAGCACGGTGCACCGGGACGACGACGGCCTGTTCCACCTCTTCGGCGTGACCGGGCCGGACGAATACACCGGCGTCGTGGACGACAATGTGTTCACGAACCTCATGGCCCAGCTCAACTTGAAGGCAGCGGCCACGGCGTGCGAAGTGTTCGCAGAGCATGCCGAGCGACTCGGTGTTGTACCTTCGGAAATCCGTGAATGGCGTCGGGTAGCCGATGCCCTGTACGTTCCCTACGATGCCGAGCTGGGAGTCCATCCCGCCAACGAACGGTTCACGACCTACCGGGAATGGAAGTTCGACACCGACCCTGACTCCTACCCGGTGCAGGAGCACTCACACTATGCAAAGATCTACCGTCGCCAGGTCGTCAAACAGGCCGACCTTGTCCTGGCGCTTTGGTGGTGCTCCGACGCATTCACGGCAGAACAGACTGCTCGTAATCTCGATTATTACGAGGCGCGCACCGTCCGTGATTCGTCCCTGTCGGCTGCTGCGCAATCCGTGGTGTGCGCGCGGGTAGGTCATCTGGACCTCGCCCTGGCCTATCTGCGCGAAACCGCGCTCACCGACCTCCGCGATGTGCAGCGCAACAGCCACCAGGGAGTGCATCTCGCCGCCTGCGCTGGGGCATGGCTGGCGCTCGTCAGCGGACTCGGCGGGCTGCGGGCGGACGATGAGCAACTGCAGCTTGCCCCGCGCCTGCCCGACAAGCTGCACCGGATCGCGTTCCGTCTTCGGTGGCGTGGCCAGCGCATCGCCGTCGAAACGACCCGTTCGGGAACCACCGTACGGCTGCTTGATGAGGGCAGCCAGAACGTTCCCATCCGGATCGACGGAGCACTGCTGGAGCTGACCGCGACGCACCCGGTTACGTCGCCACTGACCGCCCCGAACCCGGCAACGTCACCGCCGCGGCAGCCGCCCGGGCGGGAACCGCGCCACTGAAACCTACTCCCGTGTGGCCGGGTTGTCCGGCCCCACCGCCGTCAGCGGGCTAGAGCTGACCCCGCGGCTGGGGATCGCGGTCGATGATGCCCATTTCCTCCAGCTGTTCGGACATCCCTGCGCCGTCGGGCGCGTACACCCAGGGGATGCCGGGAGTGGTGTCCTTCGGCGCTTTCTTGGACCGGCCACCGGCCAGGACCGCTTCACCTGCGGACAACTGGCGGATGGCGATCGCTCGAACGTTCTCGGGGTGGCGCTGGGCGAACTCGGCGTAGATCACTTCGTCATGCTGGCCGTCGTCGCCCACCAGGAGCCACTTCGTGTCCGGGAACTCACCCGCAAGCCGCTCCAGCGATGTGCGCTTGTGGTCCTGCCCGCTGCGGAACCACCGATCCCGCGTGGGACCCCAATCCGTGAGCAGCTTCGGGCCGGCCGGGTACAGGTTCCTCGAGAGGAATCGCGTCAGGGTAGGAGCCACATTCCAGGCGCCGGTCGAGAGATAGAGCACGGGTGCTGAGGGAACGGTGCGGGTGATGCGCTCGTAGAGGACTGCCATGCCCGGCGTAGGGGTGCGGGCGTGCTCATCAAGCACGAACGTGTTCCATGCTGCAAGGAAAGGGCGCGGCAGCGCCGTGACCATGACGGTATCGTCGATGTCGGAGACGACGCCGAAGGGTGCATTCTCGTCAACGACACGCATTGGGGCGTCGGCCACCCGCGAATCGCCCGAGTGCAGGCGCACCGTGTGCCAGCCTGCTTCGAGGTCCACCTCGATCCGTGCATCGATGACCCCTCCCCGATCTGCCTTCACCTCGTGGGTCGAGCCATTGACCTCCACCTGCACCACCGCGCCGCCCACCGCAGCGCTGGTGAAGTTGCGCCAGCCGCGCATGCCCTCCTTGAGCGGCTTCAGCGGACCGGCCGCGGGTACCGGTTCGCTGTCCCGGGGATCCGCAAGGACCACCCGGGCAAGGACCCGAAGCCAGCTCGTCGTGCCATAGCCCGTATACGGAATGACCGTCTCGACATGTCCGCGCTTCAGTGCCAGGCGCGTCTGCAGGGACAACCACGCCTCGTCGATCCTCATGGCAAGGTGGGTGCGCTCCTTCACCTCAACGGGAGCAATATCGAGGCCCTCCGCGTTACCCGGGATTCCCTGGGCTGGGCCCGATGTGTCAGAAGTGTTTGATGAGGAATCGTCCAAGGGCTGCTGATCAGGGGTCGAAGACATGCCCTCAGTTTGCCATGGGAGTCCTACTGGTTTCATTCGTTTCAGGAGGAACGGTGGGCTGCCAGAGGTAACAGGGTTGCAACAACTCGGAATCAAGCCGCAAAAGAGGGTTGCCCTATCAACTGGCGCCCTGCAACCCTTGATTATCTACAGGGGGAAACATGACGACACAGCACGGCAGCTACGTCCATAATCCACACTCCGACGGTGCACTGCAGCGCTGGGCTGACGTTCTGGCGAACGGAGCCATCGCGCCGCAGGCCGGAACGGACCTGGCCGCCGCTATCTCCTTCGGAAATGCCCAGGGAGCGCTCGAAGCACTCGCCGATGGGGCAGCTTCCCTGAGCGACGACGACGTCAAGGCCCTGCACTACGCCAACGAGATGTGCGACCTCCGGATGTACGAGGGGTTAGTGACCCTCGATGACCACGGACCAATCCTCCCGGAAAGTGTTCGGGCGGCGATATTGGCCATGGAACGGGACGGCTTCTGGGAAGACCGTCCGCAATGGGTTCTCTAAGGTAACCAAACCTTCGTTCAATCGAGTCCGACTCGAGATCCGGAAGTCCCACGGATCCGTCTGGGTCGGCTGGAGAATGGTCTCTGGGGTATGAACAATCTTTGGTGGGGGTAGAAGTATGCAGTGGTTGAGGAAGAAAAAAAAGTCGATTCCGGCATATGTGGCCCTGCTGGCGGTCGCGAGCTTCTGGGTTGCTGGAGGAGTCGGTGCCCTGGACGTCCTGGGGAACGCAAGCTCCCCGATGGCCATGCTCACCGGACTGTATCTGATGCTTGCCCTCGTGGCTGTTTCGATCATCATCACGGTTCTGGCCCTCACCGATCTGACCCGCAGGGCATCCGACTCAAAACGTCGGCGCCGGATGATGCAATAGAAGGGTAGCGGTCCCCCAAGCTCCGGGACAGACCTGGAAGGCAGCAATCCTGCGGGTGGCTCCGCAACGAATGACCCATATCCACGCACGCTGGTGGAAGCCGCAGTTGCCGGACCGTTTCCTGGTTTCCGAGGAGCATCATGAAGACCGCAGTTCTTCCATCGCCTCGCATCTTCGACGTGGCGTGGACGCGCGAGCAGCTGATCGCCGTCGCGGAAGCCAACCGGGAATCGCAAGCGCATACTGCCTACCGTGGCGCGGCCCGGGCGATGGCCGGTTCGGGCCGGCAGATCGACACGGTCCGCATCCGCGCACTGGTGACCGAGGTCATGGGCGGGATCGAGGGCACGTACTACATCTGCTCGTCCCTGCAGTCCGCCCACCTGGCCATCAGCTTTCCCGATCGTTTCACGAAGCGGCAGATAGAGCTGCTGACCTATCCGTTAGAGATCGCGCTACGCATGAGTGCGGAGCGTATACCTGGAACGGCTGCCTGACCTGCTGCTTGATTGGCGACCGCTCGCGGCCAGTGAGCGACGTCAGCTTTGATCCCCGGCGAGGAATTCGGCGAAGGACACTGCGCGCCTTCCCGTGATGGTTTCAATGTCACTACTGACCACCGCCAGTTCGTCGGCGGCGATTGCGGTGTAGGTGGAGATCCACGCCTCCACCTGCCAATCCGCCGCACCGAAGCCTCTGCGGGACTCGTATGCTTCGGCAAGGGTCTCATCGATGAAGGTGATCCGGGTTCCGCGCGCCGCGGTAAGCGTTCGGGCGAGCTCGGTCAGGGTGAGCGCTTCCGGTCCGGTCAGGTCATAGGTCCTGTTCCGATGGGCAGCCGGATCCCTGAGCACGGTTGCGGCAGTGCGGATGATGTCGGCGCGGCTGACGACGGCGACTCTGCCGTCTCCTGCCGGACCCCGAATGATTCCGTCCTTGCCGGCGAGCGCACCTATCAGGTCGCTGTAGAGGCTGTCGCGCAGGAACGTGTAGCCCATTCCGGTGGCCCTGATGTATTCCTCGGTGGCAGAGTGGTCTCGCGCCAGCGTGAAGGTGGCATCCGGGGCTGCGCCGAGAAAGGACGTGTAGACGAGGTGCCGCACTCCTGCCTCTTCCGCGGCGTCGATGAAGGCGCGGTGCTGGCCGAGGCGGTCGACGTCCTCCGAGGCCGAGACCATCAATAACGTCTCAACCCCTGCCAGGGCTGCCCGCGAGGCAGCACGGTCGGAGTAGGAGGACCGAAAGACCATCGCCTCGGCAAGCTGCGGTGCTCTTGCCGGAGTGCGGACCAGGAGCCGCAGAGCTACACCGGCACCGGCGAGGAGGCGTGCCACTCCCCCGCCGACGGCGCCCGTGCCTCCGGTGACTGCGAGAGGGGGCAGGACATTCATGGGGGCGGCCGGAGGGCTGACTGAACAACAACAACGTTCTGCCCGTACTGCTCGTCGAGGGATTGCTGCATTGCTCCGTCATCGAAAGGCACGGTGATGACGAGGAAGCCATCGGCTATCCAGGACTCGAGGAGGTCCAGCTCACCCGAGGCGGAAAGCTCTGCCTGAATTGTGCTGAGCTGGTGTTCATCGCCGTCACCAGTCTTTCCTTCGGCCAGTCGCGGGTCGACGTACGGCATGGTGTCGTACAGCGAGAGTGGAATGGGCTCCTTCGTCCGCGTGAATACCGAACCGTCCCAGGTCCCCTGCACGGCGTAGGCGCCCCAGGTGACGCCCGATGCGCTTTCGAACTGATCCACCGTCGACCAGTCCCAGTTCCGAAGAACCGGCCCCGCGCACTGCGGCGGATATGACTCTGCAACACTTCCCAGGCAGAACTGAGGCGGCTCATCGCCCTGCTGCAGCACCGTTCCCTGTCCCACAAGTTCACCACTTGCCGGTGTCTCAGATGCTGCAGGCGTGTCGACGGAGCCACTCTGCGGAGGCGCGACATCGGCACAGCCCGCAAGGACGATCATTCCCATCGCACTCATCCCTACGACCGCACAGATGCGCATGTTCATGGACTTAGTGTGGCGGAGATAGCCGCTCGTTGGAAGCACCCGGTTCACCCCGACTCAATGGTCGACGGCGTCAAGAATGGCAGCGCCGAGCTCGGCCGGCCTGGTGAACTGCGGCCAGTGCCCCGTCGGCAGGTCCACGTACTCGACGTCGTTGATCCGGGCGAGCTCAGCCACGAACGGATGGCCTACCTCGATCCACTCGGTGAGCATGGCAGAGGGAAACTGGCACGCGATGATGGTGGCCGGGACGTCGTAGCGGCGCTCATCGGAAAGGTGCTGTCTGTCGGACGCGACGCCTCGCGGCTGAGGAATGGCGCGTTTGCGGAACGCGGCTCGCAGCTCGTCGTCCAGGTCCACGAGGTCCGCCTGCTCAAAACTGTCCCATGGCGGCAGAGGCACGTCGTCGCCGTCGGCCGCCAGTTCGTCGTTGATGACGCCGTCCTCCCCCAGCGGCCCACTGTCGACGTATACGGCTCGGGCCACGCGGCTCGGGCGGGCGTCCACGGCGCCGTGGATGATCGCACCTCCCCCGGAATGACCCACGAGAACCACCGGGGTGTCGATGCTGTCGATCACGGCCACCACTGCGTCGATGTGGTCATTCAGCCCGATGCCGGCACGCGGCGCGTTGATCGCCTCAAGCCCCGGCAGCGTGAGTGGCAGGACCCGGTGTCCGGCGGCAACGAGAGGAGGCGTGACCTTCTCCCATGACGATGCGTCCAACCAGAAGCCGGAACCAGGATGATGTCCATCCCGGTAGATTACGCCCTGGACGCTCCTGCTTTCCTCCGCCGGCAGGATGAAGATGCAGAAGGACCACTTTGAGGCCAGCGATGATGTGCCACGAGGCAGTTCGCAGGGAATCCCCCCCGGTTCATCACCGCACTCTGAAGGGAAAACTCACGAACAGGAAAATGCGTCTCCTTGCAGTACCCGCTCTTTCGATCGCCGCTCTGGCGATGTCCGGCGCACCCGCCACTGCCGTCGGCGCCGACGGCACCTACTCATCAACGCTGGGGCAGCTGAACGGCACCACCGGCACCGGAACGATCACCGTTGACCTCACCGTGGGGGCGACCGCACCGGCGCTGTGCGGATCCCTGGTCGCCCAGCAGATGGGAGCCGTGCCCAGAGGCGGTGCTGACACCGGCGTCACTGATGCAGGTGAGATCAACCTGGGCATGATTGCCCTCGGTGGAGGCGTCGTCCTTGCTGCTGCCGCAGGCGGCGCCTTTATGGATCGCCGGCGTAACAGCTGATTCAGGAACCGGCAATTCCTGCAGAGGGTGCGTCGCTGCCAGTTCCCCAGGCAGCGGCGCACCCTCTCCTGTCGAGGAGGAATCCTCCGCAACGTGGTGCATCAATCCGCTGATTGCTCATCGTCGGTGGTTTTCGGACGCGAGCGGAGGACCTTGTCCACGAAGAATTCGAAGACGATCCACGCGATCAGCCGGCCCAACCCGGACAACACCTCAGTCATCATTGCTCAATGTATTGCCTTCCTGCGGCACGAGCGGAGACACCCCGTCGTTCGTCCCTGCCACTATGCCGGAGACGCAGCGAAAGAGCCATGGCGTCCTCACTCGCTCTGGGGCACTCAGGTATCTGGACGAGTGGCAGGTGGTACCAGCTCCCAGCTACCTGCATCGGGAGGAAGGTCACAGGTAATCGGTACGCTGTTTTCGCTCGGCCCGCTGATCGAGCATGGGCATACGCGAGCGGCAGACATGTCGGGAAAACAGGTGGGGAATGGCTGAGGTACTGGGCAGCGATCCGTTGATGACGGTCGCGGAAGTCGCAGAGGCGATGCGCGTATCGAAGATGACGGTGTACCGGCTGGTCCATGCTGGTGAGATGGGCTCGGTCCGTATCGGGCGCTCCTACCGAATCCCCGAGTCCGCGCTCGAGCATTACATTTCCTCGACCAACCCTCAAGTGCTGTCAGCGGCACCTGTCGACAAGGATACGGCGACCGGCCCGAGCTGAAGCCCTTGCTGCAATGCGCGTCGGAGGTCATCGAGTGGGGTTGCTAGCAGCATCCCGCTCCGGACACCAGGGTGGTTGCGAGGCGGGGCGATTCATCACGCACCCTGCGCAGGTGGGGGTGCGCCCATTTCCAACGGGGGCGTGAGATCGAAGCGTTCGATCTCCTCGAAATATTTCTCGATCCCTGCCGGAAAGATGGTCTCAAGCATTGGCGCCTGGTCATCGCCGGCCGGTGGCGGACAGTCCTATTGGGTGGCGTTTTCGTGCGTCCAAGCCTCCGCGTAGAACCGGGGGGAAAGCGATTCCAGTAGTTCGGTGTAGATTCCCGGCTCCATGGCCTGCGCTGAACTGTCAGGGATTTTCGAGACGAAGGCGGACACGCCCAACCCGGCCTCATGATCCTCAAGCGTCAACCCGGCGGCCTCCAGGATCGTGGGGTACATGTTCAGCTGGTCCGCTCCGGGTCGCAGCGTGCTGGTCGTGTCCTGGCCCGGAATCCAGATCCGATTGAAGATGGTGCGGTTGGGGTGGTAATCCAACTGCTCGTGGAAGGCATCGCCGGCGCTCATGTGCTTGAGGTGGTCGCCCATGATCACCACGGCGGTGTCGTCGAGGTAACCCTTCTCCTTCATGTAGTCCACGAACCCGGCCACCTGGGTCATCGAGCAGGAGAACACCGAGGTGACCTCGTTCTGCGTATCCACGTTGCAGTAGTCGAAGACGTGCACCGGCTCATGTGTGTCCAACGTCAGCATGGAGAGGTTGAACGGCCGACCGGTCTTCTCCGCCTCGGCATGCAATGCGTCGATCTCTTCCTTCGCGTAGGCCATGAGGCGTTCGTCGCTCAAGCCCCAGTCGCTGCGGAAGCTCTTCTCCGGTTCGCCGGCGGCGCGCCAGTCGGAAAGGTCCTTTTCCTCGGAGTAGCCGTGGCTGCTCAGGAAGGTGTCCTTCGCGGCGAAGGAGGCGTTGGCACCGCCCAGGAAGACGTTGTTGTAGCCGTGCTCGGTCAGGACATCGCCCAGGCAGGTCAACCCTCCCAGATAGGTGTCGACGCCGCCGTCGGGCTCATCGAGGGTGCCGCTGCCCGAGGCGGAGCCGATACCCTTCAGCGGGACGCCGCACTGCGTCGAAGTGAGACCGGCCATGGTCCAGCCCCCACCGTTGTACTGCTGAAAATCGGCCACGCTCTGCCAGCCGTCTGAGACCTTGGTGGCCTCCTTGAGAGGTGCGAACGCGTCCTTCTCGAAGAGCTGATCGTCGGCGAGGGTGGCCTCGCCGGACTCGAGGTAGATCAACACGAGATTGCGCTTGTGCTTGTCGCTGGTCACGGTCGGCTCCACGTAGTAGTCGCCGATGTCGTACGGGGAATTCGCCGCATCGATGTAATCCTTCATGCCCACCGTGGTGGCGAAGGCCGTGGTGCCGCCGACGACCACCGCGGCCACCAGGGCGGTGGACACGGTGCGCATGATCCATGGCGAACGACGAGGACGCACGGCGTGGCGATCGCGACGGCGCGTGCGGCGCCGGGAACGCTGCCACAGCGCGATCCCAACGGTAATGAGCAGGGGAACGACGCCGACACCCAGGATGCCGATCCAAACGATGGGTCCGCCCCCGCCGTCGGTCTCCACGGAGACGAGGTTCAGAAGCATCTGACCCACTGAAATCTTGCCCCAGTAGAAACGGATGCCGACGGCGGCGATGAGCAGCGCGAGTCCCGCCCAGATCAGGACGTAGACCAGGCCGCGTCCCACGACGGCGCCGACCCGTCGGGTCACGGGAAGAATCTGGCCAGACATGACAACACCTCGCGTTCCGAATGCCCGCGTGTTCGCCGAACACCCTTGACATTCAACCCGTTCTCGGGCCTATCGAAGCCTAGTACCGTTACGCTACCCGTTCAACCTTGGTTTACCGGTTGGTAACTAGCTGTTCACCGCAACGCGAACCGCGGCGCCTCCGCGCAGGCGAGCCGCGGCCCGGTTTGGACGTCCCGGGATGGGAGTACCACAGCCACCCCTGACTGGACGTGAGTACTCCGTGACCGGTGAAGAGTGTCTCCTGATGGGCCGCGATGACGCCCGGATCGCCGAGCCTGGCGCGGTTGTGGTTGCCATCCTGCTGGACTCTCTCATACTCCATTTCGAGGAACTGATCCGTCACCAGATCATGAAAACCTACGTCGGAACCTGTGCTGAAGTGCACCCAGCAGCCCCCGGAGGTCTCCGGCGAGGACATGACTCCCCATCCTTCCTCGCCAGACCAGAACTGGACTACCCCTAGTGTCGCCATAGGGGGACCATATTGCGCCGGCTCGGTACGGAGATGCGTCCGCAATGCGCCGAGGCGGGATCCGTTCGGCATGACAGACCTCGACGCATCGGACCGGCGACTGCTACTGCTACTGCTACTTCGAAGGTGACGGCCTCGCTCGCGGATGATCGGCGATCGATACTCCGCTGAGTGCGAGGAGGAAACCCGGTTCCTAGATCAGGTGCAGTTCAGCACCAGCCGGACGTGTCGACACCGCTTCGATGCCGGCGCTGGTGAGGCGAATGGTGTCCGCATCACTTTCGGCGGACCGCAGGGCTTCTTCGACGTGGATGGAAAGGACCGCCACGGAGGCAGCTGCAACGGACCAGCTGGGCCACATGGCTGCGCGGGTCTCCTCGTCGATCACGATTCCGCCGTGGATCTCTGCCTCGGTCTGCTCGAACTCGCACTTCCGGCCGGACAGCTCAATCAAAGGTGACGCGCGTGTCCGGACCCGATCCGGTGAACACGATGGACCCGAGGTGTCCCAGGCCGGTCTTGAGCATCGCCCGAAACCAGCCGTCTTCAAAGTCAGGCGCCCATGGCCCCAACCCCTTTCATAGTTGATCGCACGATCCTATGGGCGGCTGATCGGGTATCGACCTGCACTTCGTATGAACATTGGATGACAATTTGTCCGGCACTTGAGTGAGCCGTCCCACCCCTCCCCGGGCTTTCGAACCGGATCCTCGGACCGCCGGCGAGAAGCTGCTTCAGCGCCTCCTCATCAATTCAAGAGCCGCCAGCTCCAGGACACGTGCGCGTGTGATTCCCCGTGATAATGAAGCGCGCCGCCGGTGATCAGCACCCGCGGCGGTGCATCGGCTACACAAGGTCGGCGGTCATCGATTTCCGCTGTCGATCAGTATCAACGTTCCCCTTCATCTGTTCGGCATGGAGCCTCGCCGTGTTCGTACCCCGTTAGGATGAGGTGTCCTATCTGCCTGATCAAGGGGGCCTTTTGAAGAAATCACTGCTCGCCGTTGTCCTGCTTCTCGCCCTCACTGGTTGCGGCGCACAGCCGCTCACGACGGAGAACCTACTGACCGAGCAACTGTCGTCAGAGGACACCTGCTCGGAGATCGACACCATTCTCTCTGCTGTCGGCGGAGAGTCCGGGCGCGAAGAGCGGTTCCGGACTGCGTCCGACCAACTTGGCGAACTCTCGGAAAGGGCATCGGACCCGCTGGAGGATGAGCTCGAGCTGTTGTCGGAGATCCTCGAAGAGCGGGTCGAAGACGCCGAGGCGCTTGAGCAAGACTCCGAGCGTCTGGCCGAACTGGACGAAGCGGTCGTCACCGTGGAAGAGGTCTGCCGGTTCTAGCCTCCAAGATCGGGGAACACCGTTGCTCTGGTGACCGGCGGAGGTGCCAGTAGTTCTCGTACGAGAGTTCTTCTGCCGAGAGAGCAGTCAGGTACTGCAGGAGTACGTGCTGCTATTCGGTCGGTCGGTCGATTGATTATCCGGCGCGTGGATCGTCAGGCAAATACATCTCCACAATTCCTGCTTCCACGATGAAAGCTTCGTCGGCGTATGCCGGATTCACTCCGTGCGAGTTGTTGATTCGGGTAACTACAAGAGTTGGCCCGCAATTATCCGAGTAACGAAGTCTGCTGAACGTCAAGAAACTGGTAGTGCCCTCCCTGCCTACGCCTTATTCGCATGAATACGATCGCAGGACAGGACGCGCACTCCGTGCCCTGGTGGCACCTGTACCCCTCCATCCGGGGCAGCGGGCATCAACAAGACTGGGGAAGTCCATGCGAAAGACCACTCGAACATGCGGCGTACTGCTCGCCGCGAGCCTTTTCCTGACCAGCTGCGGCGAAACACCGGCAGGCCCCACTACCGACACAGCACCGCCGGAGTCGACACCAGCGGCACCGGCGGCAACTCCATCAACTTCGACCGAACCGACACCGACCATCGCGGCTGCCAAGACCTACACCAACGAGGAACTCACCGCCCTCGTGGCATCACTGACGGACATCAACGGCAACCCCCTCACCGTGGTTCCCGCCGAACAACTGGACCAAGCCGTTGCCGCAGCAAAAGCACTGGTGGCCACCGCCACCATTACACCTGAGGCCTGCAACGTCTTCGCCGCGGAAAGCACTCCTGTTCCCGATGGAAGCACCTACGCTGCCGGTGCCAGCCTCGCAGCTGCGGAGAAGACCCAGACGACCATTACCGTCATCGCGGTCCAGGACCTGGCTGTTCTCGCCGACGAAGTAACTGCCTCTCAGGACGCTGTCGACCAGTGTGCCACCTACGAGATCGAAAAGGACGGTGAAAAAATCAGCAGCCAGGTCACCCCGATCGAGGCAACAACCGACGGCGAGATGTCCTTTGGTGCCCTCACCACCCAAAGCCTTGCCACCGGAGAGAAGCAGATGATCATGTCGATCTCCGGAACGAAGGGAACCCTCGGGGTCACCGCCGTCAAGATCGGCGCGGAAATCGCACCCGAAGCGCAGGCAGAACTTGAGCAACTGATCAACGACGCTCTGGCAAAAGGATAGAAGAACGGCCCTTCGCTTGGACAATACATATAAGTGTGGCATTCCGAAGGCGTCCCAATTACCTCATTTACACCGCTAGCCTGACAGCACTTCGGCTGGCCATAGCGTTCGCCAGTGGTCCTTCGTCAGAATTGTTTGTACTCCAGATCGGTGGTGCGGCAGCGTTTTCCACCGTGACCGGCTTCGCATTCTTCGAGTGGAAGGCTCAGCTGAAAACCTACTTCCTAAACGCAACAGGACGTAATTATCAGCAATCGATCCGACTCTCCGGACATCGACCGGTCGTGTGGAACGGTGGGCAACAGCGTCGGGAGGTCGCGCGGCGAAGAGTGGACGGGAAGTCAGGTGGGGTCACCCAGTACGTGCGCCAAGCGGTCGAGATCCTCCTGGACGATACCGATGTCACGGGCGAACTCCGCGTCATCCCGCTCTATCTGACGGACGGTGAAAACCACCTCCGCGCCGTGCGGATGTGGGAGCACTCGGACCGGGTTGGTGACGACAGTTCCAGACGGGAGAGTCACGTCGTGATCGATTACTCCAAAAGTGTTCCGTTCGACGAATTGAACCTTCACCCGTCCCATCGGCGACTGAACGAGTAACACAGCGCCCTTTTGAACAACCCTTGATTGTGCGAGTCCAACGGCCCACTCAGGCAAGTTTGCGACGTTCGACGCGAAATCGTAGACAGCATTGCTGGGGGCCCTTATGACGCGGCTGACGTGATGACTCCTCATAGCACCCAGCTTGGCACCACCACACGGAATCCTCCAGGTTTCCAAAGTCCTCGTGTTCCTTCAACCGACACCGAGCTGCGGAATGATCCGCATGGGGACCATTCGCGCGGCCCATCGCACCATCCTTCCTGGGTGAACATGCCGCAGGTACAGTCGGTGCAGCTTTGAAGTCGAGGGATGGAATGACCGGTACCGGAAATCGCGTGATGGCCGTTGTGTTCATCGGATTGGAACTACTCGCGGTCGCAGCGGTCCCTTTCCTGGTCATACCTGCGGTAGTGGCGGGCTCCTGGGTTCTAGTGGTGAGACTGAGAACCACGCATGCCGGCTTTTCTCGTGCGTGGAGGCTGGCTGGCCTCTCAGCAGGTCTCCTTGCGGCAGCGGTCACTGCGAGCATGTTCGCTGCTCCTCCGCTGATCGTGTCCGTTCTCCTACTCTTGGGGTTCATTTCGTACGCAGGGACCGTGGTTCTGTTCGGACTCTTCGTGTTCCTGAAGATTCGACGAAAACAGCGTCCGATGCCAGTTCTCTGGAAAGGAGTTCCTCATGCATAGTCTGATACAAACCGTGCCACCGTCGGACGTAGCCTGTGGCGAACTCAGGGCCCAGCCCTGTGTTACTGGTGAATTCGTGGACGCGACGACTCCTCGGGAGGTTAGTGGCAACGGAACTTCCCAGGCGCATGCGCTGCACTGCTCAGCGGAGGATTGTCGTGGTCCAGCTGACGCGTGTGTCGGCGGTCGTGCAGCGGGATTGGGGACCGCGAGGTTTTCCAGGAGGTGAGGCGTTGTCCGTTCCGTGTTCCCAGTCCGGGTCGAAGAGTTCGCCGTTGCGCTGAGCCAGCGCCAATTTGGACGGCGTCGATCGGGTCGCTGTGATTCCAAGCCGTTCTCGTCCGCGGAATGCCCAGCGGTTGAGCCGGCCGCGCAATCCGTTCTACTGGGCTCGGCTGACGGCCCAGTAGAAGTTCGATGGGCCGTTGTGGGCCGACGATGGTCCATCTCCGGCCTTGGCGATCCTCGCGGGAATGGTACAGAATGCGGTCATGGACATCACCGACAACGGACCAAAGCCGAACGCATTCGACATCGAGAGCGCTACGACGGGAAACACCGATTATCGCCGCGTTGCCTGGACGGGCAAGCACCTGCAAGTGACACTCATGTCGATCGGGCCGGGCGGTGCGATTGGCCTGGAGGTGCATCACGGCACTGACCAGTTCCTTCGCATCGATGCCGGGAAGGGCCGCGTGAAGATGGGGTCCTCGAAGGACGACCTCTCGTTCCAGCAGGACGTCGAGGACGGCTGGAGCATCCAGGTACCCGCCGGGACGTGGCACGACGTCGAGAACACCGGGGACGAACCGCTCCGCCTCTACACCATCTACGCGCCCACGCACCACGCGCAGGGCATTGTGCAGGCGACGCCGGAGGACGCCGAGAAGGACGAGGAGCAGGGCCGCGACGAGCCGCCGTCGTGGGTCGAGGAAGTCGACGACAAGGGCGAAGAAACTGCCTGAGTCTCTTCATCGCAAGGAGCCCGCCGAACTTTCGGCGGGCTCCAACTGGCACACGCCTGAACGTCTCCACGCTCAGCTCACCAGAAGCCCCGGTCCAAGCGCCAACGCCACCGAGCCGAAGGAGTAGATGATGACCGACCACACAACGCAGGATCGGAGCTTCGCCCTTACCCGAACCTTCGCCGCATCACGCCAGGCGGTGTTCACGGCATGGACCGATCCCGAGCACCTCGCTTGGTTCTACAACCCCGACATGCCCATACCGAGCAGACCCATCGAGGTCGAACTCCGAGTCGGGGGAACATGGAAACAGCAAATGAACGTCAATGACGATCTCAGCTATCCCACCGGCGGGATCTACCTCGAGATCGTTCCTGACGAACGCCTCAGCTTCCGCTGGGGAGCCGTCGGCGGCTGGCCCGACCTCGACGGCGACAATGAACTACTTGCCCCTGTTGTCACAGTGCAGCTCAGCGACCTTGGCTCCGGAACGGAGCTCGTCCTCACAGTCCAGTTCTCCGAGCGTCTCGACCTCACCGAGGTGCAAAGGCTCATCCTGGGGGGCACCCGCGACGGATGGGGTGCCACCATCGACCGACTCAACAACAGCACCGCACTCACCCCTGTCGCCAATGTCGCCAACTCCATTGCAGTGCCTCAGATCTATGTCAGTTTCCCAGGAACGGCCCGGGAAGCACTGGGTTTCTACGCGAGCATCTTCGGTGGTGAACTATCCCTGCATACCTATGAGGAGTTCGGCAGGAAGGACGGTCCGGCAGGCGCAATAGCCCACGGAGTGCTCAGCGGGGTGGTTTCCCTGGCGGGATCGGATGCAGCAGCAGGAGAGAAGACGGTCCAGTTCGAAGGAGTCATGCTCTCGTTGCTGGGAGCCGCCGGATCTACCGTGCTTCACCAGTGGTTCGACAAGCTCTCTGCGGGCGGGTCGGTGGTCGATCCCCTCGCACCGAAGCCCTGGGGCGCCTCGGATGGCCAGGTGATAGATCGTCACGGCCTCCACTGGCTCATCGGATACGAGCCTGAGACCTAAGTGACGCACGAGCGATCACGGTCCTCGTGTGTTCAGCTCGAGGATCGCCTGCTTTTCCTCTGCCGTTAGGTTCGACAGAGCCAAAACGTCCTGCAGTACCGAGGACTTGCCAGCAAGGTATCGGCGGATGTCCATGTCGGGTTCGCTTGCCAGTTGAAGCTTCACAGCGCCGTAGCGATTGCGAAGGTCAGGATGTGCTCGTAGTGCACCTCGAACGGCAAGGTGGTTTCGAACATGCAGCGTGCCGGCAACGCAAAGATACACGTTGCGGGGCGGCGTCTCATCCGGTGCCGTGAAGACTTCACGATCGATCGCTCCCAGGTCTCCGCGATGCACATAGCCGGCATTCTCGAGCGTCCGGGTGGCAGTGATTCTCACCTCGCGCTGCACGATGACGTCGATGTCCAGGATGGGCTTGGCGGACAGGCCCGGGACCGAGGTCGAACCGACATGCTCGATGGCGTCGACCGGCAATTCGGCCAAGATCGACGCCAGTTCCTCAGCGACGAGGAGAAACTGACGCGCCCAATCAGAAGAATGAGCGACGACGGTAATGCCCTCGCTGTATCGATCACCCATATAGCCAGACTAGCTAGTTTGCAACTTCCCAATCGCATGGAACCGTCCGAATATCCCTGTCGAGGAGCGACCCACGGACAGGCGAGGGGAGCTTCGACGGTCGCGGTAGCCTCCTCCGTTCATTCGAGGAGTGCCGCACGTGTATTGACGATGCGTAGCCGCAGGTCTATCGTCAGCGGCATCCTGACCACAAGCATCGAGCCACACCAAGGAGTGCATCATGCCGGAATTCATGGATGTGCATCGCAACATGACTGGACTGACCAAGGAGGATCTTCAAGCTGCCCACGATGCCGACGTCGCGATTCAGAGTGAGGAGGACGTGGTATTCAAGTCTGCTTGGGCGGATCCCGAGGCCGGGGTCGTCTACTGCCTGTCCGAGGCGCCTTCGGCGGACGCCGTGAGGCGTATCCACGAGCGCGCGGGTCATCCTGCAGACGAGGTACACCCGATCCCCCTCAAGGTCTGAGGAGCAAGGGCCCGGAATTACAAGCGGCTTGCAGAGTCGAGGCGCCAGGCCGGTCGTTCAACAATGGTGAATCCCAGCTCGGCGAGATTTCGGATACTTGACGCTCCGGGAGCTGCGGTAGCCGTCGCCAAAGGGATGCCGAGACTTCTCGCCAGCCGCAGCCTGTGTATCAGGAGGGCGGCGTGGGCTCCCGTGCCTCTCGCGGACGAAAGGGTGGACGCACCACCAAGTACCGCCCCGGTGGGGTGCAATGACATGGCCGCAGCGGCGAGAGGCCGATCGTTGTGGGAAGCGATGAAACCACGAACCGCCGGGAGGACATGCTCGGCCCGGATCAAAGCTTCGACTTCGCTCGAAGCGGCGTACCCGGCGCCGAGAAGTTCCAGAAAGAGTTGCATTTCCTTCCTGGTGGAAGCTTCTTTGATTCGCCACCTGTCAGTGACGATGCCATCCACCCAGATGTCAATGCCCCGTCGCAGGTAGGCGATCGGTCGTATGGGTGCCGGCGCGTATCCATCGCTCAGCAATCGTGCGGTGAGGCTTTGCGATGGCCACGTTACAACGATGGTTGGCTGGTGGGAGCCCGCGAATCTCTTGAGAGCGTCAGGCAGTACCTCAACCGACTGATCGTCGAAGCCTTCGACGGTGTTGAGGAAACCATATTGGTCCGCGGTTGCCATGCTCGCCCGCAGTCCACCTATGCAGAACGACTCGAACCGGCCAGGCAGACCTGCGGCCGCTGCCGCATCGAGCGATAGAGATCTACGTTGATAAACGGCCAGTTCCGCAGCTTGAAGTGATTCTTCGGAGGCTTCTGGCATATTCAAAGCCTAACTTCGACTGCTCGGGCGAAATGCTCTCGTTATCTTGGCCCGCCGTCCCGCTTACAGATCCTTCACCGAACACGCTCCCTCCGTCTTGCTATCCGAGGTAAGCGGGACTCCAGGGGTTCGCTTCGCCAGGTAAAAGGGAGAATTGCTGCCGTTGTCAACAATCGGGTGCATCACCCTCCAAGCCGAAGTCATGAAGGACTCCGAAGGCGCGAAGGCAGTCGGGCTTGATGATCATCGGCCCACGAGACGCTGCTGATGAAGGTTCAGTCGCGCACGGCAGCTACGGCCTCGACTTCCACGAGTTGCTTCTGGTAACCGAGGACCGTCACTCCCAACAAGGTGCTCGGCGCGTCATGCTCACCGAATGCGCGGCGCACAACCTCCCATGCCGCCACAAGGTCGGCCCGATTCGTGGATGCCACAAGCACACGGGTACTGACCACATCCTGAATGGTGGCACCTGCTTCACGAAGGGCAGTGCCCATGTTCTCGATGCACTTCGCGGCCTGCACCGTGTAGTCGCCCTCACCTACCGTGGTTCCGTCGTCGTCGAGGGGGCACGACCCCGCGAGGAAGATGATTCGCGCGTCGGCTGGAGCGGTAGCCGCATACGCATACTGCGCTGCACCATGAAGAGTGGTGGAGCGAATCAAAGTCACAACCGAAGTCATCGGAGCCTTGCTTTCCCTTGTGCCGGCGAAACCCAAGTCTCCCACCTGCGATGGAGAAGCAAAGCGGCAAAGGATCCGCCTCCTGAATGATTCAGGCCGATGATTCGTAGGGGCGGCTTGGGACGGCTTGGCGTCCGGTGTGGAGGTCCGCGCCACCATCGTCGGTCTTGAGTCGTCAGGTTCGATCACCATAGAGTGATGCGAACGACAAGCCCTTCAGGAGATGACATGTCCCTCGTCCGCGTCCATAACTTCTCGATCTCCCTCGACGGCTTCGGCACCGGGGAGGGCCAGCAACTCGACGCTCCCTTCGGTCATGCAGGGTCACGGCTAGTGGACTGGGCTGTCGGAACGCGCACCTTCCGCGACATGGGCATTCCCGGGGAGACCGAGGCGTCCTTCGGCGTCGACGATGCGTTCGCAAGCAGAACGGGTCCCGGGATCGGCGCGGAGATCATGGGGCGCAACAAGTTCGGACCTCAACGCGGTCCCTGGGAGGACGAGGAATGGAAGGGGTGGTGGGGCGACAACCCTGTCTTCCACACCCCCGTCGTTGTTCTGACTCACCACCCTCGGCCGGTACTCGAGATGGAGGGTGGAACGACCTTCCACTTCGTTGATGCCGATCCCGTCGCAGCGCTCAACCAGGCGCGCGCCCTGGCCGGTAACCTCGACATCCGGATCGGTGGCGGAGCCAGCACTGTCCGACAGTTTCTCGCGGCTGATCTGATCGACCATATGCACATCGTCCTCGTGCCGATCGTCCTGGGCCGGGGCGAACGGCTCTGGGATGGCCTCGAAGGACTCGAACAACGCTTCGACATCGAAACAACCCCTTCTCCGTCCGGGGTGCTCCATCTGGTCTTCACTCGTCGCAGGACACGGTAGTCCGAGCCGGGAACGATTGCCCGGGGAGCCGGCGGTAGTAAGGATCGTCGTTGTCAGCCGCCGGATCGTTCGAGCGCGCGACCGATGACGCGGGCTGCTTTCTGGTAGGCGCCGGGGTTCGGGCCGGAGTAGTTCAGGCGGATATACGGTCCGGTCGGTTCAGCGGGGAACCAGTCGTCGCCGGGGGCGATGAGGACGTTGTCGGCCTCGCATTCCCGGGTGAAGGCGGGCAGGTCTGTGGTATCAGGAAGTCTGACCCAGAGGTTCAGCCCGCCGGGCGGGAGGGCTGTGAGATGGGCTTGCGGTGCGTGCTTCTCGAGGCTGTCGGCGAGTAGGTCCCGCCGCGATCTCAGTTGGATTCGGAGCCCTCGGAGGTGTGTCTGCCAACCGGGTTGGGTGACGATGTCCAGTGCTGCTGTCTGCAGGACGCCACTGACATACATGGAGGCAGCGGCGCGGTCCGCGCTGATCCTCTCCCGTGCCGGCCCGCGGGCGATGATCGCCGCTACCCGGAGAGCCGGGGACACGCTTTTGGTAAGGGAACGGATGTAGACGACGTGCCCGTCGTCGTCCCGGGCTGCGACCGGTGTGGGGTCGGTGGTGATGCCGAAGTCGTGGGCCCAGTCATCTTCGATGAGGAACGCACCATAGGTCCTGACGACGTCGAGGATTCGTTGTGTGGTCCCGGGAGACCATTGGGTACCGGTGGGGTTGGCGTAGTTCGGTTGGACGTAGAAGGCCCGTGCACCGGTTTCCTCGAAAGCCCGGGCCACCTCGTCAGGGTCCGGGCCGGCGGGTCCGGTAGGAATGGGGATCAGGCGGACTCCTGCTTGTGCAGCGGCGAGGATCGCTCCCCAGTAGGAGGGTGATTCGATCAACAGCGGCCGCCCATCCGTGACCAGGGCCCGGAAGATGGAACTCAATCCGCTCTGACTGCCGGGAAGCACGATGACATCACTGGCAGAAACCTGGGTCACCCCGATAGGGGTTGCGGCAGCCAATTCGGAGGCGAACCAGGACTGCAGCTCCGGAAGGCCAGACACCGGTGAGCGGGTCAGTGCCGAGTCATGACGCCCTGCCCGGGCCAGGGCGGCACGAACCAGACGTTCGGGCAGGAGCTCACGGTCCGGGTACCCGCCATGCAGCGCGATCGCATCGACGGGCGCCGGTCGCATCGTCGTCGACCATGAGGACAAACGGTTGCGGGGTGTGCCAAGGGCTGCGGTCTGCCACCCGAAATCCGATGGCCGCGCTATCCGAACAGCGGAGACGAAGGTACCGACCCCGGGTCGGCTCTCAATCAGGCCCTGCCCGCTCAGGGTGCGCAGGGCCTTCTGCACCGTGACGGGACTAGCTTCGTAGCGCGAAACCAGACTGCGGGTCGAAGGTAGTTTTGCCCCCGCAGGAGCACCCGCGACCCAAGTTCGCAGGGCTGTCACGATTTTCGAACTGCTATCGTTGTTCATGAACCTTCATAGTAGCGCTACTCCCCGATTACCGATCGTGCTATCACCCTCTTGGGCAGGGCTCACCTGGGGCCTCCTCGGGGTCCTTGCCTTTTCCTTCACCGTCCCGTTCACTCGCGTAGCGGTCGGTGGTCTCTCGCCCCTGTTCATTGGGTCGGGCCGCGCGGTGATCGCCGCAGCGCTCGCGGTGGCGGCACTAGCTCTCACCCGGCAGCGGTTCCCCAACGGAGTGCAGTGGGTCCGGCTGGGGGTGGTCGCCGGCGGGATCGTCGTCGGATTTCCCCTGCTCACTTCCTTCGCCCTCACTACAGCACCAGCAAGCCACGGGGCCGTCGTGATAGCCCTGCTACCCGCCGCGACCGCGGTGATGGCCGTTCTGCGGGGAAAGGAGCGCCCGCCTGCCTCGTTCTGGGTGATGGCCGTCATCGGCGCCGTCGTCGCTGTCGGTTTCGCCACGGTACAGGGCGGAGGACTCGCGCGCCTGACCTCCTCGGATCTCCTGCTGTTCGCGGCCGTGATCGCCGCTGCCATCGGCTACGCGGAAGGCGGACTGCTTGCACGCGAACTGGGAGCATGGCAGACCGTCTCATGGGCCCTCGTCATCGCATCCCCACTGATGATCGCCCTTGCTGTCACCGCAACAGTGCAACAACCACCGACCGGCACTCCGACCCAGTGGGCTGCCTTCACCTACCTGGCAGTGGTGAGCATGTTCCTCGGATTCTTCGCCTGGTACCGCGGGCTCGCCATCGGCCCCATGTCGAACGTCAGCCAGATACAACTCACCCAACCCGTCCTCAGCATCCTCTGGGCCGCGCTCCTCCTCCACGAACAACTCACCTGGACCACGATCCTCGGAGGAGTCGCCGTCATCCTCTGCGCCGGCGTGGCCGTTCGGGTGCGACTGAACCGCCCTGCCGGTAGCCGGGCCACCCCCAGAACGGAGACCATCCAGAAGCAGCCGTTCCGGTGAAGCATCCTCTGGCGGATGCGCACATCGGGCCGGCCCGCTATTGAAATGGCAACCTGAGGAGGGCGTGCGACCATCGAGGTGTGACCTGGCCTTCTGCTGAACCCCTTGAGACAGCTCGCTTGCTATTGGAACCGCTGGCAGTGCGGCACGCCATAGAGATGATCAACGCGCTCGGTGCCCAGGAGCTGTACCGCTACATCGGTGGAGAGCCGCCTTCCATGAAGGGCCTACAGGCGCAATATGAACGGCAGTCCCGGGGGCAATCACCCGACGGGAAAACTGGGTGGCTCAACTGGATCGTCCGCGACCGAACCTCCGATCGAGCAATCGGATTCGTCCAATCGTCCCTCTCCTACAACGATGGCGCCCTCATCGCGGACATCGCATGGCTGATCACTCCCTCCGAACAGGGGCGTGGTGCCGCCGTCGAAGCGTCCTCGGCCGTACTCGACTGGCTCAGGACGCTTCACCCCCGAAGGATCAGAGCCCTTATCCATCCTGACCACGCAGCATCCGCACGAGTTGCGGAACGCCTCGGGTTAGCCCGGACATCTGCACTGGTCGGCGGGGAAACAGTCTGGGAGACCGCGCCAATTCCAAGTGACGTAGTGAAGCGCTCGTCAGGGCAGTAATTGGGGGTGAACCTAGGACCTTGAATGGAACGCCGCAGTATCATCACTGCATGGGGAAATCACCAGGATCGTTGCCTGCAGTTCCCTCTCGAGCCCTGGGGTCGATGAACCCATCCCTGACCTGTTGCCTGCTTCTGTGTGTTCTATCCACGGCGGGTTGCGGCAACGGAGTGGAAGCGGGCGGATCCGACAGGGTGACGTACACACAGCTACGGATGCTGATGCTGATACTGATGCGAAAAGAATCGCAGAGTGCCTCCAAACAGCGCTTCCTGACAACGAAGTGACAGTAGGGCGACCCGCATAGTCAGACGCGCGGTGAAGGACGGAAGCATCTCTTGCCCCACCGCTGGTGCCGACTGTGCCACGATGGCCGGAACAACGTATGGGGGACGTAATGCTGCTCAACCGCCGATTTCCTGTGAATGCCCTGTTTCTCGCGCTGCTGGTCGGCGTATGCTCTGCCTGCACCGCGACGGGACCATCGATCGATGGATTGCCGTCCTACAGCTCGCTGGAAGACGCGCGGCAGGCTGTCGCCGGACACCTCGATTGCGAGGAGGACCCACCCCTGCCCACCGCGGTCATGGGTGATGAAGGACAGATCCCCACCGAGTCCGTGAAGTGCACGCAGTCCGTCGAGATCTTCTACTTCGAGTCGCCGGAAGCGCGAGACGACGCGTACGCGGTGATGGCTGATGCTGCGGGGTCTGACGGCTCCGTGTACTTCGCCGAGGGGAGAAACTGGTTCGTCGTCGATTACTCCGACGTCGGGGTGGGCACGGTAGACCCTGAACCCCTGGATCTCTCGGCCCTGTCGGACCCGCTCGGTACCCGCTACACCGAAGTGAAGTAGTGCCACGAACGATCACCCGTCCGCCGGCGGAATCCTGGGTTCAGCCGATCGTTGCAACACCATGATTCGGAGTGTTGCAGAAGGCCTCGAAGCTGTGGCGCGATGGTAGCGCAATATTGTTGCCCGTGCCTGGTACCGCTTGAACCGATCGCGGGCGTGAAGGGAGAAATCGCGACGATATACTGAAACACGGCTCAAATTGACGGCACAGAATGGGGCGTCCGTCGCAGAGCTGCTCGTCACAGTTTCCCGCTTCACCGGCGCAGATTCTGCCGGATCAGTTCAATTCCTCGGACACCCCATACCCCAGTTCAGGATGACCGTGCTTGAACGCCACCAGCTTCGATCCGCAACGTGGCGCTCATCCGAATCCTCCCGACCCCCTATTGAAGGCCGTTAGTACTGTGACCTCCTCCCCCGCCGCCACGCGCCTGTCATCCCTGCGCGCGATCCTCTTCGACCTTGATGGTGTGCTCACCCCGACGGCTGAGGTGCACATGCAGGCGTGGTCGCGGTTGTTCACGCCGTACCTGAGGGAAAGGGGTATTGAGCAGGATTACTGCGACGACGATTACTTCACCTACATCGACGGCCGCCCCCGCTACGACGGCGTACGCGCCCTTCTTGCCTCCCGCGGCATCACGCTTCCCGAGGGCCTCCCGGAGGACGCCCCAGGACGTGAGACCGTCTGCGGACTGGGCAACCGCAAGAACAGCGCGTTCAACGAAACCCTTGCAGAGGTCGGCGTCGCGCCGTATCCGGGTTCCCTTGCGCTCCTGGAGGCGGCAGTCACCGTCGGCGTCGAGGTTGCGGTTGTAACCAGCTCACGCAACGGCGTCGCCGTCCTCGTGGCCGCCGGACTCCGCGACCGCTTCGACGTCGTTGTCGACGGCCTCCTCGCAGCGGAGCGGCGGATTCCGGGCAAACCCGAGCCCGATACCTACCTCTACGCCGCCGAGCTGCTCGGCCTCCCAGCCTCAGCATGCGCGGTCGTCGAGGACGCCCCTTCCGGAGTCGCAGCCGGCCGCGCAGGGGCGTTCGGCCTCGTCGTCGGCGTGAACCGGGGAGTGGGAGCAGACACCCTGCTCGCGCAGGGGGCGGACGTCGTTGTCGATGACGTGGCCGAACTCATCCCTTTCCTCCCCCTCTCTGCGGGCGCAGTCGGCCCGACCACTTCCACCTCGTAGCCCAGGACATCCCGCATGAATTTCATCTCCTCCGACCCACTCGATCGCATCCACTTCCCGGTGGACGAGTGGGCGCTCGTCGAAACAGAATTCGACGTAGCCCTCCAGGGCCGTACCGAAACGCTTTTCTCCGTGGGCAACGGCTACCTCGGCCTGCGTGGCAACGTGGAGGAGGCGCGTGACGGGTACGCCTACGGCACCTTCATCAACGGCTTCCACGAGACGTGGCCGATCCAGCACGCCGAGGAGGCATTCGGGTTCGCCCGGGTGGGACAGACGATCGTCAATGTCCCCGACGCGAAAATTATCCGCCTCTACGTCGACGATGAACCGTTCGTCCTGACGGAAGCCGACATTCTGAGATACTCCCGCCGCCTCGATCTCGCTGACGGCATCCTGATTCGGGAACTCGAGTGGCGGACCCCCTCCGGTAAACGCGTCCTCATCCGGTCGCGCCGCCTCGTCTCCTTCACCGATCGTCACCTCGCGGTCATCGACTATGAGGTCGAGATGCTCGACGCCGAAGCGTCCATCCTCATTTCCAGTCAGATCCTCAACCGCCAGGACGCCGTCGACGAGTACCAACCGGGCCCGTCCGCGGAGGACGGTGCCTTCGACCCGCGCAAGGCGGAACTGTTCCAGGACCGCGTACTCCAGCCACGCTTTCAGCTAGCGGACGGTTCCCGCTATCTGCTCGGTTACCGCACGACCAACTCCTCGATGACCATCGCCTGTGGAGTGGAGCACAAGCTGATCACCCACAACGACTGGGACGAGTCCTCCCACATCGACGACGATCTCGCCAAACACGTCTACCGCGTGAAGGCGAAGCCGGGGCGTCCCATCCGGCTCGTCAAGAACATCACTTATCACACCTCCCGCGGTGTTCCTGTCCGTGAACTCGCCGACCGCTGCGGCCGCACCCTCGACCGTGCCCGTGAGACACCCCCCGAGGAGCAGTACCAGAAACAGCGCGAGTGGCTGGCCGACTTCTGGTCACGCTCCGACGTCGAGGTGGAAGGCCAACCGGCCATCCAGCAGGCGGTGCGCTGGAACATCTTCCAACTCGCGCAGTCCACGGCCCGCACCGACGGGGGCGGCATCGCTGCGAAGGGCGTCTCCGGCTCCGGGTACGGCGGCCACTACTTCTGGGACACCGAGGTCTACGTCCTGCCGTTCCTCAGCTACACCGCCCCCCTCGTCGCACGGAACGCCCTCCGCTTCCGCCAGGCGATGCTCGAGCCGGCGCGGACCCGCGCTGCTGAACTCAATCAGCGCGGGGCACTGTTCCCGTGGCGCACCATCAACGGCCAGGAGTCCTCCGCCTACTACGCCGCCAGCACGGCGCAGTACCACATCGACGCCGACATCTCCTATGCCCTGATGCAGTACGTCGCCGCGACGGGTGATGACGATTTCCTCATCCGCGGAGCGATCGACATTCTCGTCGAGACCGCTCGGATGTGGGCAGACCTGGGCTTCTGGCGCAGCAATGGCGACGACAATTTCCACATCCATGGCGTCACCGGCCCTGACGAGTACACCACCGTCGTCAACGACAACCTCTATACGAACGTCATGGCGCGCGCCAACCTCCAATCAGCCGCGCGCGCGGTTAAATGGCTCAACGCAGTTGAACCCGTTGCCTACGAACGGCTCGTGTCACGCCTGAACCTGGGCGAGGACGAGGCCGCTGAGTGGTCGCACGCCGCCGACAAGATGCACATCCCCTTCGACAAGCGCACAGGCATCCACCCCCAGGACGCCGCTTTCCTGGAGAAAGAGCTATGGGACCTCGAGAACACACCGGCAAGCAAGCGGCCCCTGCTGCTGCATTATCATCCGCTCGTGATCTACCGCTTCCAGGTACTCAAGCAAGCCGACGTCGTCCTCGCCCTCCATCTACAGGGAAACGATTTCACGGCAGAGGAAAAGCGCGCTGACTTCGAGTACTACGAAGCCCTGACCACGGGCGACTCCACCCTGTCGGCGGTCGTTCAGTCGATCATCGCCGCTGAGGTCGGTTACCACGACCTGGCGCTGAAGTATTTCCTGTCGTCACTGTTCGTTGACCTCGCCGACCTCCACCACAACACGTCGGACGGCATTCATGTCGCTTCGACGGGTGGCGTGTGGAGTGCTCTCGTCTACGGGTTCGGCGGGATGCGCGACCACGGCGGCCGCATCACCTTCGAACCGCGTCTCCCCAAAGCCTGGACCCGCATGAGCTTCCGCCTGACACTGCACGGCACACGGGTGCGTGCCAACGTGACCCAGGAGGTAATCACCCTGACGGTCGAATCGGGTGAATCGGCCACTGTTTCGGTGCATGGCGAATCAGTGCACCTGAAGACCGGTAAGCCTGTCACGGTCAGTCTCGGTCACCATGGCCCGCGTCTGACCGGCACTCCGACCACGAGCGACATCGAAGGGACCCGACGCGCGGATGGTTCCCTCGTCACGGCGTCCATGCCTACGGTCACGTTGGATGCCCAACCAACCGCGTCAACGGCTACCTCATCTCTTTGACGTTCCGGTCCGGGCTGCGGAATCGTGGATGGGTTGGAGTGCAGACGTTCTGTTCGGTCCCAGGTATCAACTAGCGCAAGCCGGCAAGGCCATCAAGGCATAAAGGGTGCAGGCAATGACCCTCGTCGCTCTTGATGATCCCGACGCTGCACGCTCCGGCCGCCGTATACTCTGAGCATGCAGATTCCGCGCCCCAACTGTATCTTTCATACCCAGCAGTCCACCCTCGAGCAGTGCGGGGACGCTCTGTGAGCGGCGGTCTCGTCGCCCTGCTGGACGACGTCGCAGCCCTGGCCCGCATCGCGGCCGCCTCAGTGGACGACGTCGCCGCCGGGGCCGCCAGAGCGGGGGTCAAGGCCGCCGGCGTGGTGATCGATGACGCCGCAGTCACTCCCCAGTACGTGTCCGGGGCGGACCCGTCCCGGGAACTGCCGATGATCAAGCGGATCTTCTGGGGCTCCCTCCGGAACAAGCTCTTGATCATCCTGCCGGCGCTGCTGCTGATCAGCGCCTTCATCCCGGGAGTCATCCCCTTCATCCTCATGGCGGGCGGCACCTACCTCTGCTACGAGGGTGCCGAGAAGGTCTGGCACAAGCTCCGCGGCCATTCCGCGAAGGAGAAGGCACCGGCGGTCGAGCAGGGCCCGGAGGCTGAAGCCAAGGTCACCAAGGGCGCCATTACCACCGACTTCATCCTGTCCTGCGAGATCATGGTCATCTCGATGAACGAGGTGGCCGACGAATCCATCTGGGCCCGGGCGCTCATCCTCGTCGTCGTGGCACTCGCGATCACGGTGATCGTGTACGGGGCCGTCGCGCTCATCGTCAAGATGGACGACATCGGTCTGCACCTGACCACCAAGGACTCCGCGGGCTCCCAGCGCTTTGGCGAGCTGCTCGTCAAGGGGATGCCGACCGTGCTGACGGCGATCACCCTCGTCGGGACGGTGGCCATGCTGTGGGTCGGTGGTCACATCATGCTGCAGGGGGCCTACGACCTCGGCTGGCACGCACCGTACGACCTGGTCCACGTCCTCGAGGCCCCGTTCGCCGGAATCGCGGTAGTGGGCGGCCTCCTGGCCTGGCTGGTGAACACCCTGTGCTCGGCCGTCCTGGGGCTCGCCTGGGGCCTCGTCGTCATGGCTATCATCCACCCGCTGCTCAATGCGATCAGCAAGAAGAAGGGCGGACATGAGGAGGGCGATGTCCGCGCCGCCATCGCCGGCTATCGGCCGGCGAAACGTGACGCCGATGCGGCCTCCTAGCCCGCACCCACTGGCGTAGCCGGCTTCCCGACAATCCACAATCCGCCCCGGTCCAGCCCAGGATCGGGGCGTGGGCGTGCGTGTGCTCGAAGCAGACCACGACTACAACGTCCGGCACCCCGTTGGCGTCGAAAAGCTCGTGGATCGGCCGCCGCAGGCACGAAAAAACCGCTGGAGACCAGGATGTGTTCCTGGTTTCCAGCGGTTCATTGGTGGAGCTGAGGGGACTCGAACCCCTGACCCCCTGCATGCCATGCAGGTGCGCTACCAGCTGCGCCACAGCCCCAATCCTTCGCCGCACCGGGGTCTCCCCCGAAGCAACTTGTTCAGTTTAGTAAACTTCTCGCCCTTCGCAAAATCGGCGGATTGTCGCGGCGATTACCCTTCGACAGGCTCCGAGGGAAGCGATCCGATGCCCACGTTGTGCTCCCGCAGCTGCCACGTGTACAGCGCATCGTCCACCCTGACCTGCTCGTCCAGAGCGGACCAGTGACAGTTCGACACACCGGACAACGCGCCCCACACGAGCGACGGCAGTCCCATCAGGGACGCCAGGCCCGACCGGATCGCACCACCATGGCTGACGATCACCAGAGTCTCACCCTCGTTCAGGTGTTCCACGGCCTCGGTGGTGGCAATCCTCATCCGCTGGCCCACCTCTTCACGGTTCTCCGCCCCACCTGCACGGACCAGAGGATCACCGCCACGCCATGCGGCATTGGCCTCGGGGAACTTCTCGTCGATCTGGGCGAAGCTGAGCCCCTGCCAGGCGCCCGCAGCCGTTTCACGGAAGCGAACATCGAGGTCGACGGGCAACCCGGTCAGTTCCCCGAGGAATTTGGCGGTGTCCGAGGCCCGGGTCAGATCCGACGAGACGATCCGCACGGGCCGGTGCAGGGCGAGGATTTCCGCTGCGCGCGCGGCCTGCTCACGACCGACGTCGTCCAGCCCGATATCCTCCTGGCCCTGGAAGAGGCCGTTGGAATTCCACTCGGTGCGGCCATGCCGCCAGAAAATGATCCTGCGGGCGGCGGGATCGGCATGGGCATGAAAGTCCACTACGACTCGGAGGCGCCCGAAGCAGCTTCCCCGGCCAGCTGCGGAGAAACCTGCTGCCCCTCGAGCTGTAGGTCCACCGAGGGGCAGTCCTTCCACAGGCGGTCCAGCGCGTAGAAGAGGCGATCCTCCTCATGCTGGACGTGCACCACCACCTCGGCATAGTCGAGCAGCACCCAGCGGCCCTCGCTCCGGCCTTCGCGCCGCACGGGCTTGAGGTCCTGCTTCGACAGTTCCTCCTCGATGGCGTCCACGATGGCGTTGACCTGGCGCTCACTCGGCGCGGACGCGATGAGGAACACGTCGGTGATCGCCAGACGCTCGCTGACGTCGATGGCAACAATGTCCTGGGCTATCTTGTCCACGGCGGCACGGGCCGCCGTCCGGGCAATCCCGATGGATGATTCGCTAGCGCTCACTGATCTCCTTGTATGTGCCGTCGCCCCTGGGGACGGAGCATCTGTTTCGATGTACTGAAAACTACTGTGGGTCTATCCGGCGGTCTGCTGGACGGCGCCGGAGTCCTTCCTGGAATTCCTGACCGGGACGTCGTGGTCGGCGATACCCATGGTGGGCGCACCGCCCACCCGGTAAAGGCCATGCTTGGCAATATATTGAACGACGCCGTCAGGCACCAGGTACCAGACCGGGTTGCCCGATCCGACACGCTGCCGGCAATCGGTCGACGAGATGGCCATTGCCGGCACCTCGAGCAGACTGACATCCCGACCGCCGTCGTCGAGCTCGTGACCGGGACGCGTCACTCCGATGAAATGCGCGAGCGACCACAGCTCTTCGGCGTTCTTCCAGGTGAGGATCTGGGCCATGGCGTCAGCACCGGTAATGAAGAACAACTCTGCATCGGGCCGCTGGATCTTCAGGTCCCGAAGGGTGTCGATGGTGAAGGTGGGCCCGGGACGGTCGATATCCACGCGACTTACCGTGAAACTGGGATTCGACGCGGTGGCGACCACCGTCATCAGGTACCGGTGCTCGGCCGGGCTGACAGCCGTGTCGGCTTTCTGCCACGGCTGTCCCGTGGGAACGAAGACCACCTCGTCGAGATCGAACACTGCTGCAACTTCACTCGCAGCAACCAGGTGCCCGTGGTGGATGGGGTCGAACGTGCCGCCCATGACCCCGAGGCGCCACGCTGTACCATCGCGGTGTCTTTGCTCCGACCCTCCGGTAATCACGTGCCCCGTCGTCGCTTCCGCAGCCTGCTTCAACGCTTCTAGTGCCGCTGCGCTTCGCCGTGGTCGTGGTTGTTCACATGCTGCTTGTGGGGATCGATGTGTTCCTCGGTGGCGCTGTGGCGGTTGCCGAGGTTCGCGAAGGACGCGGTGATCAGCATGAGGAGCAGCAAAATGCCCATGACGATCGCCCCGTAGGCGACCGCCGGCATAGGCAGCTCGGTGTGCTCTACCACTTCACCGGCGAGGATTGCGGCGTCCAGATACTGAAGCATCATCTATTTTCCTAGGTACGAAGTAACGGTCCGCCCAAAGCCCGCAGGCCCACACGGAGTTTCCCTACCATGTTACGCGCTGCAGGAAGTCCCCGGTCACCCGGCTCACAGCCGGATCTGCCCATCTCCGTTCAGGATCCACTTCGTGGTGGTGAGTTCGGAAAGACCCATGGGGCCGCGGGCGTGCATCTTCTGGGTGGAAATGCCCACTTCGGCGCCAAGACCCAGTTCGCCGCCGTCGACGAAGCGGGTCGACGCGTTCACCAGGACGGCGGCGGAATCCACACCGGCAACGAAGGCCTCTGCGTTCTTGAGGTCGTTGGTGATGATGGCTTCGCTGTGGCCTGTGCTCCACTGCCGGATGTGCGCGAGCGCCTCATCGACGGAGTCCACTGTTGCTACCGCAAGGTCCAGGGCCATGTACTCACGGCCCCAGTCGTCATCGGTGACCGCCTGTACTGCGGCGTCCACCGGCAGCAACTGCGCGGTCCGCTCGTCGACGTGAAGCCGCACGCCGGCCTTCGAGAGGGCACGCAGCACCTCCGGTGCCGCCTGGGCGCCGGAGTGGATGAGGAGGGTTTCCACCGTGTTGCAGACGCTCGGGCGCTGCGTCTTCGCGTTGAGCAGGATGTCGACGGCCATGTCCTCGTCGGCCGATTCGTCAACGAAGATATGGACGTTCCCCTCGCCGGTCTCGATGACCGGCACGGCGGCGTTCCGGACCACAGTCTGGATGAGGTCCCGTCCACCGCGCGGAATCAGCACGTCCACCCGCCCGCGGGCCCCCATCAGCACGTTGGCGCCATCCCTGCCGAACTTGTCGATGGTCTGGACGACGTCCGCCGGGAGGCCGTGCTCTCCGAGGGTATCCCGAAGAATCGCGATGAGGGCCGCGTTGGTATGGGCTGCAGCACTGCCGCCCCGCAGGATCACCGCGTTGCCGCTCTTGAGCGCCAGGCCCGCAATGTCGACCGTCACGTTGGGGCGTGCCTCATAGATGGCGGCGACAACCCCCAGCGGCACGCGGACCTGCCGCATGCGGATTCCGTTGGGGAGTGTCTGGGCTCGTACGGCGGAACCGACGGGATCGGGCAGTGCCGCCAGTTCCTCGAGCGCCGTGGCCAAGCCCTGAATGCGCTCGGGGGTGAGGGTCAGGCGGTCCAGGAGGTAGGCCGAAGTATCGTTGGCGCGTCCTGCGGCTATATCAAGCGCATTTGCCTCAAGGACGGCGGCCTGCCTCTGGACCAGGGCGACGGCGACAGCCTGGAGGACGCGATCCTTCCGGGCACGATTCGCCCGGCCGATCACGCGGGACGCCGCCCGGGAGCGGTCGGTGATACCGTACACCGCGGCAGTGAGGTCATCGGCGCCGGCAGCTGTAACGGATTCGGTACTGGTGTCGTTCGCTTTTCCTGTCATCAGATCAGTCATCCCTAAAGTCTAGCGAGCAATGGTGCCGCGCCTTCCGGCGGTCCGGCATAGAAGCCGCAGTGGAACTGCTAGAGAACCACCAGGTCATTGACATGGACGATCGAGCGCTCGTACTCATGGCCGAACTCCCGGGCGATATCGCCGGTCGAACGACCGAGCATACGGGGCAGCTCCACCGAGCTGTAGTTCACGAGCCCGCGGGCCACCACACGTCCCCTTCGGTCCACCATCTCCACCGGATCACCGGCTTCGAACGTCCCGGAGATCCGATCGATACCGGCCGGCAGGAGCGAGCGTCCGCCGTCGCCCACGGCGCGGGCTGCGCCGTCGTCGAGGATGAGGCTTCCATGGATCCGTGCGAGATGCGCGAGCCAGAGCAGCCGGATGGGCTGCCGCCGCCCGGTGGGGCTGAACCAGGTTCCGACGTCGTCGCCCGCCAGCGCCGCAGCCGCGTTCGCTGTCGACGTGACCAGCGCCGGAATGCCGGAGCTTGCCGCGATCGTCGCGGCCTCGACCTTCGTGACCATGCCGCCGGTGCCTACTCCGGCTTTGCCCGGCCGCCCGATCGTGACGTCCTCAAGATCCGCCGGCGAGTTCACCTCGGGGATCCGCAGCGCGCCATCCTTAGGGGGTCCGTCATAGAGGGCGTCGACGTCCGAGAGCAGAATCAGCGCGTCGGCCTTCACGAGGTGCGCGACCAGGGCTGCAAGGCGGTCGTTGTCCCCGAACCGGATCTCGTGGCTCGCTACTGTGTCATTCTCATTGACGATGGGAACGACACCGAAATTCAGGAGCCGCTCCAGAGCCCGGTGGGCATTGGCGTAGTGGGTGCGGCGGATGAGGTCCTCGACCGTCAGGAGCACCTGGCTCACCGTTACCCCGTGGGCGCCGAACGCTTCGGTGTAGCGCGCCATCAAAAGCCCCTGGCCGACACTCGCGGCGGCCTGCTGGGAGGAGAGCTGCGTGGGCCGCCGCGGCAGGCCCAATGGGGCGAGACCCGCCGCGATCGCACCTGAGGAAACGAGGATGACCTCCGTTCCGGCGTTCCTCCGGTGCGCGAGGACGGTGGAGAGCCGTGTCAGCGCGTCCTCGGAGATGCCGCCGGAAACCGACGTCAGGGAGGAGGATCCGACTTTCACGACGATGCGCCCGGCCTCGGTCAGGCCGGCGCGGTTCACCAGGGGTTTTACGGCGTTCATTAGTCCCTTCAGTCTTGGTCCTCGGCGTCGACCGGCACGGCGGCCGGTACTGGCTTCTTCCGGTTGTTCACGGACTCGGTCCAGATGCCGGCCTTGCGGTCGGCCTCGAGGTCGGCCCTCGCCGCCGCCTTGGCGTCCTTGCGCTCCTGGTACTCCTCGCGCTTCTGCTCGCGCGTGGGGCGGTCGTACTCCGCGAGGCGGAGGTCGCTGCCGCGCGGTCCGGCCAGAAGCTCGGCGCCGCCCATCATGGTCGGCTCCCAGTCGAAGACGACGCCGTCGCCCTCGCCGATGACCACGGTCTCGCCCGGCTTTGCGCCGGCCTTGAAGAGTTGCTCCTCGACGCCGAGCTTCGCGAGCCGGTCGGCGAGGTAGCCGACGGCCTCGTCGTTGGTGAAATCGGTCTGCTTCACCCAGCGCTCGGGCTTCTCACCCAGGATGCGGAACAGGGGAAGGGCGTCCTTCTCCTCGTTGCGGATCCGGAAGGCAGCCGCATTGACGCCGCGCGGGCGAAGAACCGGCGGCGCAACGGTCGGTGGCGTCGCCTTGACGGCGGCGCGGGCTGCCTCCACGATCTCCGCCATGGCGAAGCCGAGCTGGCGCAGGCCCTCGTGGCTCGAGGCGGAGACCTCGAACACGCGGTAGCCGCGGGCTTCGAGTTCGGGCCGGACGAAGCCGGCCATGTCCTTGCCGTCCGGCACGTCGACCTTGTTGAGGGCGATCAGGCGCGGCCGTTCGTTCAGGGGGACGACGTCGCCGTCGGGCCCGGCGAAGCTCATGTCCACCGTGTACTTCTCGAGCTCCTGCTCGATGACCGTGAGGTCCGCGAGCGGATTTCGGTCGGCTTCGAGCGCGGCGCAGTCGAGCACGTGCACCAGGGCTGCGCACCGCTCGACGTGGCGGAGGAAATAGTGCCCCAGTCCCTTGCCTTCGCTTGCACCTTCGATCAGGCCGGGAACGTCGGCGATCGTGAACCGGGTGTCGCCGGCCTGCACGACACCGAGGTTGGGGACGAGGGTGGTGAAGGGGTAATCGGCGATCTTGGGCCGGGCGGCGGACATCGCAGCGATCAGGCTGGACTTGCCTGCCGAGGGGAAACCGACCAACGCGATGTCGGCGATGGACTTGAGTTCGAGGACGACGTCCCGCTCGTCGCCGGGGATACCGAGCAGGGCGAATCCGGGGGCCTTGCGCTTCTGCGAGGACAGCGATGAGTTGCCGAGACCACCCTGACCGCCGGCTGCGGCGACGAATTCCGTTCCTTCGCCCACCAGGTCGGCGAGCAGCTCGCCGTCCTTCGTCTTGACCACGGTGCCGTCGGGCACGGGGAGGACCAGTGTTTCGCCGGTCTTTCCGCCGCGCCAATCGCCCATGCCGTTGCCTCCGTTGGTGGCATGGCGGTGGGGCGCGTGGTGGTAGTCGAGCAGCGTGGTCGTCTGACTGCTGACGCGCAGGATCACGTTGCCGCCGTCGCCGCCGTTGCCGCCGTCGGGCCCGCCGAGGGGCTTGAACTTCTCGCGCTTGACGGACACGCACCCGTGACCGCCCGTACCGCCGGAAACGTGCAGGACTACCCGGTCAACGAAGCTGGCCACGTTGATCTCCTTCTAAAATGCTTCACTTACCGGTCTGGGCCGGCTTAAAAAAAGGTGGGGCGAGCCTAAGCGGCTCACCCCACCCGAATGCTTGGTGCATACTGCGCTGGGAGTAGGAACTACTCGGCTGCGGCACCGACAATGTTGACGACGCGGCGTCCGCGGCGGCTACCGAATTCAACGGCGCCTGCCTCGAGAGCGAACAGCGTGTCATCCCCGCCGCGGCCGACATTGGCGCCCGGGTGGAAGTGGGTTCCGCGCTGGCGGACGATGATTTCGCCTGCCTTGACTACCTGGCCGCCGAAGCGCTTGACGCCGAGGTACTGCGCGTTTGAATCGCGGCCGTTGCGAGTGGAACTCGCACCCTTCTTATGTGCCATGAGTTATGCCTGCCTTCGCTGGAGATGTTTGACCGACCGGTAACCGCGAGGGGTTACGCGATGCCTGTGATTTTGACTCGGGTCAGTTCCGAACGGTGACCCTGGCGCTTCTTGTAGCCGGTCTTGTTCTTGAACTTCTGGATGACAATCTTCGGGCCACGAAGATTCTCGACGATCTGGGCAGTAACAGTGACCTTCTCGAGGTCTGCTGCTGCTGAAGTAACCTTGTCGCCGTCTACCAGAAGGAGGGCAGGCAGCGCAAAGGTGCTTCCTGCCTGACCGGTGACGCGGTCAAGGGTAACTAGGTCTCCGACGGAAACCTTTTCTTGGCGGCCGCCTGCGCGGACAATCGCGTACACCACTTGGGAACTCACTTCTCTCGACAATGCTTGACTTCTTATGTACAAAACTGGTTTGCGCCCTGTCGCTGGCATCCATTCAAGGATGCGTTCGCTGGCCATGTCGACGCTGTGCTGATACGCCCCGGACATACCGGTTGGAGGGCGCGTGCACCGAAGATCAAGATTACGCCAGAAGGGCGCGTTCCCGCAAATTAGCGGGCCCTCCCGGCGCGCCCGGACACCCGATACGTAGCTGGAGGCAGGAACCGGGGCGATACCGCCGCCCCGGTTCCTGGATCTGCTGTTATCGGACGCTACCGGTCCCCGTCACAGTTCAGAAGCCGGAACCCCGACCCCGAAGATGACGGGTTCGGCGCCTGACGCTGTCGGGCGGGGCGCCGGCTCGGCAGGCCGGGCCACGTGCCGGCCGCCCGCCGTCGACCCGTCCGGATCCGGTGCCGTACCGGAGCCCGCGACCAGAGTCTCGATGGCGGAACCCGCTGCCGATCCCTGCGCGCTGCTGGCCGCGCGGCGAGCCCGCTTGCGTCGAGGCGCAGGTGGGACCGCGCCGGTCTCCGATCCATCGAACGACGGCGAGGCGGGGCCGGAGGAGACACCCGCCGAAGCCCGGCCGGGGATCGAAGCCTCGGTGCCGCTCTGAGCGCCGTTCTTCGGAGCTGTTCCGGCACGGTCCGAGGAGGCACCGCTGCCGGGGGACGCGCCGTCGTTCGAGGACGTCCCTGTCTGGGCGCCCTCATCCGACGCCACCGGTGCGCGGTTGAAAGCAGCCGTCAGGCTGTCGAGGGTCAGCCGCGGCTCCTCCCCTGCTGGTGCGGGCCGGTTACCCTCCGCCCTCGGCAGGGTGACTGTCTCGCCGTTGATGGTCAGCACTGCCTCATTGACCTGCACTGTCGGTTCAGGCGCCGCATCCACGCCGTGCTCCTCGTGCGACGCGTGGGAAGCATGCGTCGCCGCAGCGATACTCGCGAACGCCGTCCTGGCCGCCTCGGCCTTCGCTGCGCGCTCCGGGTTGTCAGGCTGAGGGGCGGGAACGGGCACGGATTCCTCCGCCTGCGGCGCCGAACGGCCACGCGTCCGCTTGCGCTCGTTGCGCGACTGCTTCTCCTGGCGCGACTGCTGCTGTTGCTGGTTTTCCTGCGGCAATCCCTGACGACGGTGCTCCACCGGCTCCTCGTGGGTGACGACTCCGCTTCCTCCACAATGCTCGCAGTCCTCGCCGAAGACTTCGAGCAGTCCGGTGCCCATACGCTTCCGGGTCATCTGGACCAGGCCGAGTGAGGTGACCTCCGCGACCTGGTGCTTTGTGCGGTCACGGCCCAGGCACTCCACGAGCCGGCGCAGCACGAGGTCACGGTTTGCTTCGAGCACCATGTCGATGAAGTCGATCACGATGATGCCGCCGATGTCACGGAGCCGCAGCTGCCGGACCACTTCCTCGGCCGCCTCGAGGTTGTTCTTGGTGACGGTCTCCTCGAGGTTTCCGCCGCTGCCGGTGAACTTGCCGGTGTTGACGTCCACCACGGTCATCGCCTCGGTGCGGTCGATCACCAGGGACCCTCCGGACGGAAGGAACACCTTCCGGTCGAGCGCCTTCGAGATCTGTTCGTCGATGCGGCTGGCCGCGAAGATGTCCTCGTCCCCGGTCCACTTCTCGAGCCGGCCCACCAGGTCGGGAGCCACGTACATGACATACGCCTCGATGGTGTCCCATGCCTCTTCCCCTGAGACCACCAGTTTCGAGAAGTCCTCGTTGAAGACATCCCGCACCACCTTGATGGTGAGGTCCGGTTCGCCGTAGAGGAGCTCCGGGGCGAGGGTCTTCGTCGACGCAGAGGCGCCCTCGATCTGCTCCCACTGGGATCGCAGCCGGTTGATATCGTGCGTCAGCTCTTCCTCGCTGGCGCCCTCCGCCGCCGTGCGGACGATGACCCCGGCGTTCTCGGGCAGCCGGTCCTTGAGGATGCGCTTGAGCCGGTTGCGCTCGACGTCGGGCAGCTTGCGAGAGATGCCGGTCATGGAACCGCCCGGAACGTAGACCAGGTACCGCCCCGGAAGCGAGATCTGGCTGGTGAGCCGTGCGCCCTTGTGTCCTACGGGATCCTTGGTCACCTGTACCAGGACGGCGTCGCCCGACTTCAGGGCGAGTTCGATGCGGCGCGGTTGGCCGTCGAGGCCCGCGGCGTCCCAGTTCACCTCTCCGGCGTAGAGCACCGCATTGCGCCCGCGTCCGATGTCGACGAAGGCAGCCTCCATGCTGGGCAGCACGTTCTGGACCTTGCCCAGGTAGACGTTGCCGATCAGGGAGTCCTGCTGCGTCTTCGATACGAAGTGCTCCGCGAGGATTCCGTCCTCGAGCACTCCGATCTGGATCCTGTCGTCGCGCTGGCGGACCACCATCTGCCGGTCGACCGACTCGCGCCGGGCGAGGAATTCCGCCTCGGTGATGACCTGCCTGCGGCGCCCCGTGTCGCGGGACTCGCGCCGGCGCTGCTTCTTGGCTTCAAGACGCGTCGAGCCCTTGACACTGGTGACACTGTCCGACACCGGTTCGCTGCTCTGCCGCGGTGCGCGCACACGCGTTACGGTGTTGGGCGGGTCATCGTCCTCGCCGCCTGTCAGCTCCAGGTCCTGTTCGCCGCGGCGGCGGCGGCGACGGCGGCGTGACGTCACGCCGTTCGGCGACTCGTCCCCTGATCCGCGATCGGAATCCCGGTCCTCCGACCCGTCGGTGTCATCCCTGTCGGTGTCGCCCCTGGCTGAGGCGTTCCTGTCTGTGCCATTCCTGTCTGTGCTATTCCTGTCGGAGGAAGGAGCGTCCGCGCCATCGGCCCGGCCCCGCCCCCTGCTGCGGCGGCTTCGCCGCGGCCTGCGGCCCGAATCGTCGTCGCCGTCGTTGTCGTCATTATCGTCCTCGGCAGGATCCCCGGTGGGAGACGCAGCGACATTGACAGGCTGCACAGCGGCAGTGAGGTCGGGGGCATGGAAGAGCAGTGACAGGGGCGACTCCGGCAGAGCGAAGGGGTTGGCGTGGGAGGCCCGCGCCGGCTCTGCGCCCCGACCCGAATCGGCGGAAGGGTCCTGCGTGGCAGCGCCGCCACCCTCCGGAGTAGCGTCTCCGAGAACGGCATCGGCACTCGCAGCGCCGGCACCATCCGGAGCAGCGTCTCCGGGAACGGCGTCGGTGGTCACGTCGGGGTCTTCCGACGATGCTTCGACGGCGGTCCGACCGGCGGCAGCACGGCGGCTGCGGGCCACCCTCCGCGTCCGGGTGGACTTTTCGGCACCGGGGTCCACGTCTCCAGTGCTGTCGTCGTGACCGGCACCGGTCGTTTCGTCGGCGTTCGACGTCGGGGACGCAGCGTCGGCGGACGCGTCGGGCAGATTCTCCGGTTCGACGACGCTCACCGGTGCAGCGGGGCCGGCTTCGGCCGTGGCAGCACGGCGACGGGTCCTCGGAGCCTTGGCCTTCGGGGCGACGTCTGCAACGGCGGCCGGGGCGTCGGCTTCAGCGTTTGCCGGAGCGTCCGCCGGCGCCTCATCGGTCGCGGCTGATGGCGATGAAGCAGGCAGGTCGACGGACGGCACAGCACCGGCGTCGGCAGTCGGCTCTTCCGCCGGTTCCACCGCTGGCTTGCGTGAACGGGAGGCCCGCTTGCGCGGCGCCACTGGAACCGTGCCGTCGATGGCGCTTTCGTCGGCCGCGGAGCCGGTCGATTCCGGTCCGGTCCGGCCGGAGTCCCCGGTCGGGGTGGGCTCGAGGGGTGTGGGCTGAAGGACAGCGGGCGGAGCGCCGGCCGGCGAGCTTGCCTTGCGCCTCACCCGTGGCGCCCTCTTCGCGGGGGCAGCGGTGCCGGCCTCCTGCGCGTCCGCCGTTGCCGGCCCCGATCCTCCTTCAGGTTCGAAGGTCGGTTCGTTGATCTGTTCGCTTGGCTGCTGGTCAGTCTGGTTCATGGGTATACGGCTCCAGCCCTTGCGGCGCCGGCCACATCCAAGCACCCTCGGGGGCAGTATGTCGGCCTGCCGCGGGCATCTTCCCCGCGGCGGTCCGGAAGTCGTTGTCATTGCCATCCGAGGTCGCACCGGCAATGGGGTGCGGCATCACTCGAAGACCAGTGGCGCTTTTCCGACTTGACCGTCGAAATGGACGGAGAATCTGCGAGGCGGATTCCCGGCGGCCAGCCCCGATTGGAGACTGGCGATGCCGGGCGCATCGCCCGCAGAGCGGAAGCCTGTCACTGGACCAGCGGGGAAATGTGGGTTCCCCACCGACCACGGCAATTGTCTCACACCAGCATCGGGAACTCCGGTTAGGGTGGCGTCAGAGCGTCGGGAACTGGCCGGTCGCCGGCGCTTCCTGCCCGGCCAGGGGCCGCGCGACAGGTACCTTGGTGCCCAGCACCTGCGCGACGACGTCGTGGGTCACCTGCTGTGCGGTCAGCCCCACACGCTTCAGGACCTGGCTTCGTGAGCCGTGGTCGAGGAATTCGACCGGGAGGCCCACCTCGTTGAGCGCCGTGTCCACGCCCGCCGACCGCATTTCCTGCCGGATGCGGGATCCGACGCCGCCCGCACGGACACCGTCCTCGATGACGATCACGATCCGGTGCTCCGCCGCCATGCTGATCACCGATCGACGCACGGGCAGCACCCACCGCGGGTCGATCACCGTGGAGCTGATGCCCTGTGCTCCGAGGCGGTTCGACACGTCGAGGGCGAGCTCGCTCATGGCACCGACGCTGACGATCAGGACATCGTTCAGCCGAGACCCGGCGGGGCGGCGGAACAGGACATCCACGCCGTCGTCGAGCCGTTCAATCGCCTCGACCTCGGCGCCCACCGTGCCCTTCGAGTACCGCACCACGCTGGGTGCGTCCGAGATCTGCACGGCCTCCCGGAGTTCCTCGCGCAGCCGTGACGCGTCGCGCGGCGCGGCGAGGTGGAGTCCCGGCACTGCCTGCAGCAGCGACATGTCCCACATGCCGTGGTGGCTTGCACCGTCGGGTCCGGTGACCCCGGATCGGTCGAGCACGATCGTGACCCCGGCCTTATGGAGGGCCACATCCATGAGCAGCTGGTCGAAGGCCCGGTTCAGGAACGTCGCATAGAGGGCGATCACGGGATGGAGCCCACCGAACGCCATGCCTGCCGCGCTGGTCAGGGCGTGCTGTTCGGCGATGCCGACGTCGAACACGCGGTCCGGGTGACGCGCAGCGAACCGGTGCAGTCCAACGGGGATCAGCATGGCGCCGGTGATGCCGACGACGTCGGGGCGTTCGTCCGCGATGTCGGCGATCTCGTTCGCGAACACCGACGTCCAGGACTGCTTGCCGGCGGCGTCGACGGGCTCACCGGTCTCGGGGTCGATGATGCCGACGGCGTGGAACTGGTCGGCCTCATGGGCCCGCGCGGGTGCGTACCCGTGGCCCTTCTCGGTGATCATGTGCACGATGACCGGTCCCTCGTAATTCCGCGCGAGGTGGAGCGCCTGCTCCACGGCACCGAGGTCGTGCCCGTCCACGGGTCCCACATACTTCATGCCGAGGTCCTCGAAGAGGCCCTGCGGGGCCCACCAGTCCTTGACGCCCTTCTTCATGGCGTGGAGGCTCTTGTAGCCGAATTCCCCCACCGGACCACCATTCTGCAGGCGGCCCTTGAACCAGTCGAGGGTCCGCTCGTAGACGCGGTGCGTCCGCACGGAGTCGAGGGCCGGGCGCAGCGACGCGAGGTAGTCGGCGACACCGCCGATGGTCGGAGCGTAGGAGCGGCCGTTGTCGTTGACCACGATCACCACGCGGCGCCGCTTGTCCGCGGCGATGTTGTTGATGGCTTCCCAGGCCATGCCGCCGGTCAGGGCGCCGTCGCCCACGAGGACCACTGTGTAGCGGTCGCCCTCACCATTGAGGACGCGGGCACGGGAGATGCCGTCGGCCCAGGACAGGGACGACGACGCATGGGAGCTTTCGACGACGTCATGCACCGACTCCGCCCGTGAGGGGTAGCCGGAAAGGCCGCCCTCCTGACGGAGTGTACTGAAATCCTGGCGACCGGTGACGAGCTTGTGCACATATGACTGGTGCCCGGTGTCGAAGATGACACTGTCGCGCGGCGAGTCGAAAACCCGGTGGATGCCGAGCGTCAGCTCTACCACCCCCAGATTCGGGCCGAGGTGCCCGCCGGTCCGGGATACGTTCGTCACGAGGAAGGTGCGGATCTCCTCGGCGAGGACGGTGAGCTGGTGCTCGGAAAGCCTGCTCAGGTCCTGAGGGCTGCGGATTGTTTCCAGAAGTCCCATCGGCGCCTCCTCCGTTCGTGTCCGCGGCGGAGACTCCGCCGATCATCTGCATTAATGATTCGCGTTAACTCTAACGTTCGGCACCACGGCAGGGTGCCATTGAATCCGCGCCCGACGTCGGAGGTCCTCCGACGCAGCCGGTTCAGGTGTGCGACGCAGGCGGGCGCTTATCCTGCAGGCGGGCTCAGCACTGCGAAGGACTCCATGTGGTGCGTGTGCGGATACAGGTCGAAAACCCTCAGCTGGTCGAGCGACCACCCGCGGGCAAGGAACAGGCCGAGGTCCCTGGCGAACGATGCAGGGTCGCATGAGACGTAACCGACGGCGCGGGGTTTCGCCTGGGCAAGCTGCGCGACGACGCGCTTTCCCGCCCCCGCCCGTGGGGGGTCGAGGAGCACCACATCGAGAGGCCCCTCCCAGGAGTCCAGCACGGTGTCCACCCTGCCCTCCACGATCGACACGTGGTCCTGTCCGTGGAGGTTGCGGCGGGCGTCCTTGCTCGTGCCGACGGAGCCCTCCACCGAAAGGACCGATCCGCCGCTGCCGACGGCCGCGGCAAGCGGAACGGTGAAAAGCCCTGCCCCTGCATACAGGTCGGCCGCCTTCTCCCCCGGAGTGACCTGAAGGCCGGCCAGCACCGCATCCACCAGCACCGACGGCGCGCCACGGTGGATCTGCCAGAACCCGGCACCCGTCACCCGGTAGTCGGAATCGCCGACTCGCTCCTGCAGCCAGGTGCGCCCGGTGATGCGTTGCGCACGCCCGGATTCGACGTCGAGCACTGCCACCGATGCGCCCTTGAGTTGCGCAGCGATGGCTGCAGGACGCCGGGCCGGCGTGCCGGCCGCCGGCACGAGGAGCACCAACGGCACCCCTCCTCCCGAACCGGCCGCAACGTCGACGCGGTCCATTCCCGAGAAGTCGATCTTCCACAGCCCGAGGGCGTTGATGGCGTTCACCGCAAGGGGCATCGAGGCAACGGCCACGAGGTCGCTGGACCGGTGGACGTGCATGGCGAGCCGGCCGGAGGCGGTGATTGCGAAGGCGGTGCGGGTACGCCAGCCGAGCCCGTCGGGGGACTCGGTGGGTGCTGCTTCCACCTCGACGGGATGCTCGACCCCGGCAAGGCGCGACAGCTGCTCGGTGAAGATCTCACCCTTGAGCCGGCGCTGCTCCGCGAGGGCGATGTGCCCGAACTCGGCCCCGCCCACCGGCGCCTGGCCCCGCGCTGCGCTCTTGAGTGAGTCGGCCAGCGGCCAGGGGTGGGCCACCCGGTGCCGCGATGGCTCAAGGACCTCGACGGCGTCACCACGCCAGAAGCTGGCGTCGTCGTCCTGCTCGGTCAGCCGGACCCGCACCGTCTCCCCCGGCAGCGCGTGCCGGACGAAAACCACCCGCCCGTCGATCCGTGCCACGAAATGGCCGCCGTGCGCGGGGCGTTCGATCCGGGTTTCGAGCACCGGGGAGCCGTCGAAGGGCAGGGAGTCAGGGGTGGACTGCTGCGGAGCTGGAGTGTCGGATACGGAAGTCATTGCCTCTACTTAAGGTTCTGGAAGTTCTGGTTGGCATCGGATGACGCCAGCTGCCAGGGAACGCTGGCCACCATCACCCCCGGAACGAAGTGGAGGCGAGTCTTGATGCGCAGTGCCGTCTGGTTGTGGACGAGCTGCTCCCACCATCTGCCCACCACGTACTCGGGGATGTAGACGACGATGAGGTCCCGCGGGGAGTCCCGGCGCATCGTGCGGATGTATTCGAGGATGGGCGTGATGGTGTCGCGGTAGGGCGAGGCGAGAACCGTGATGGGAACGGGGATCTCGAATCTCTCCCAGTCCTCAAGGGTACGCCGTGTCTGCTCGGGATCGACGTCCACGATGACGGCATCGAGCTTGGACGGGCGGGAGGCACGCGCGAAGGCGAGCGCCCGCAGCACGGGTTTGCGGACATGCGAGACGAGCAGGACGGCGTGGACGCGCGAAGGAAGCGCACGGAGCCTCACGGCGTCGTCGATGGCGAGCTCCTCGGCGACGGCGTCGTAGTGTCGCTTGATCCCGCGCATCGACACGAACAGCACAGCCATGGCCAGCAGGGCGATCCACGCACCGAACTCGAACTTCGTCACGAGGACCACCACGAGGACCGCCGCGGTGAGGACGAAGCCGAGCGTATTGATGGCCCGTGACTTCTGCATCCGCCGCCGCTCGGGCTTGTCGACAGTGCTGCGCAGGTTCCGGGTCCAGTGTTTGATCAGCCCGAGCTGGCCCACGGTGAAGGAGACGAAGACGCCCACGATATAGAGCTGGACGAGCGCGGTGACGTCGGCCCGGAAGATCAGGATGAGCACGGCCGCGCCGAGCCCGAGGGCCAGGATGCCGTTGCTGAAGGTGAGGCGGTCACCGCGCGTGCGCAACTGGCGGGGAAGGTAGCCGTCGGCCGCGAGGATCGACGCGAGGACCGGGAAGGCAGTGAACGCGGCATGACCCGCGAGCAGGAGGATCAGGGCGGTCGCAGCGACAACGAGGTAGAAGGGCACGGAGTCGGCGGAGAACACGGTGGACGCGAGCTGGCTGAGAACCGGGTGCTGGATGTACTCCCCCGCGACAGGCCGGCCGTCCAGCAGGAGCTGCGCGGCCGGGTCCTGCACCACATGGACCCTGGCGGCATTGGCGAGGTAGATGACGCCCGCGAGCATTGCCGCTGACACGACTCCGAGCACGAGGAGCGTCGACGCGGCGTTGGGGCCTTTGGGTGCCTGGAAACTCGGCACGTTGGAGCCCGGCCCCTCGACGCCGGTAAGCGCTGCCGCTCCGGCGGAGAAGGCCCGCAGTACCAGCAGTGCCCCCGCCAGGCCGACCAGACCGGCATCGAAGGCCGGGTCCGGAATGATCTCGAACCTGGCGCTGGGGGCTTCCCGCAGGGTTCCGGCGAGCACCTGGACAAGACCTGTCAGGCACAGGCCGGCGACTGCTGCCAGGAAGATGTAGGTGGGAACGGCCCTCGCCCGCGCTCCGCCGACCGACCCCCTCAGGTTGAGCAGGACCAGGACCGCCACCCCGGCAACCGCGAGCGGCACCCGGAATGCCACGAGGCCCGGCGCCAGCGCCACGAGGTATTGTGCCGCTGCGGAGACGGATACCGTGACGGTCAGGACGTAGTCGACCATGAGGGCAGAGGCCACAGTGGCCCCGGCCCGCGGACCGAGGTTCCGTTTGGCGATCTCGTAGTCGCCGCCGCCCGTCGGGTAGGCGCGCACTCCCTGCCGATAGGACGCGATCACCACCAGCAGGACCACGATCACCGCCAGCCCCACCCACGGGGAAACGGCGACGGCGGCAACTCCGGCGAGGGCAAGGGTGAGGAGGATCTCGTCCGGTGCGTAAGCCACCGACGAGAAGGCGTTGGCGGAGAACACCGGCATGGCCAGCCATCGCGGCAGGCTGCGCTGCCGCAGCCGGTCACTGGCGAACGGCTTGCCCACCAGCACCCGCTTGACGGCCTCGAAAAAAGTCAGCACAGCCCACAGACTAGCGCGTTTGGGCCCGCTCCAACCCATTAGGCTTGAGGCAGGTGGCGGCAGCCGGAACGGTCCGGATGGCCGCCGCACAACGCAGCAGACAGGGGTGCCCTCGGTGGCTCATTTCGTGATCATGGGGTGCGGCAGGGTAGGCGTCAGCCTGGCCCATACGCTCGACGAGTCCGGCCATACGGTCGCCATAATCGACCAGGACGACCGCGCGTTCCGCCGGTTGCGTGGCTCCTTCGGAGGCAGGAGGGTCACCGGGGTGGGCTTCGACCGCGACACGCTCAAGCAGGCCGACATCGAAAAAGCCTATGCCTTCGCCGCCGTCTCCAGCGGCGACAATTCGAACATCCTGGCCACGCGGGTGGCCCGTGAGACCTTCCACGTGCCCCACGTGGTAGCGCGCATCTACGACCCGGGGCGCGCGGAGATCTACCAGCGCCTCGGCATTCCCACCGTCGCCGCGGTGCGCTGGAGCGCCGATCAGGTGCTGCGGCGGATCCTGCCGGAGCAGAGCATCAACGGCGATTTCCGCGAGACCTCGGGCCGGCTGATCCTTGGCGAACTGGCTCTCGACGATGCCTGGTTGGGCCGTTCCCTCCGGGACATCGAGTCGGCCGGCGGTGTCCGCATCGCCTACCTGACGCGCTTCGGCGAGGGCATCCTTCCGTCCGAGGAAACCAGCTACCAGCAGGGTGACATCCTCCACGCGATGATGAAGACGACGGCGACCGACGAGATTGCGCGCGTGCTCGCCAAGGGACCGCAGGAGGAGGACGAATGAGAGTGGTAATTGCCGGGGCGGGAAGTGTCGGCTCGTCCATCGCCCGGGAACTCCTGTCCAACAAGCACGAAATCCTGATGATCGACGAGAAGCCCGAGGCGGTCGGGCGCAGCGGCCTCAAGGGAGCGACGTGGCTCATCGGCGACGCCTGCGAGCTCACGACGCTCAAGGACGCACGGTTGGACGAGGCGGACGTCGTGGTCTCCGCAACCGGTGATGACAAGGTGAACCTCGTGGTGTCGCTGCTGGCCAAGAGCGAGTTCGGAGTAGGCCGCACCGTGGGGCGTGTCAATAATCCGAAGAACGACTGGATGTTCGACGATTCCTGGGGCGTGGACGTCGCTGTCAACACACCGCGCCTCATGACAGCGCTCGTCGAAGAGGCCGTGGAGATCGGCGACCTCGTGAGGCTTCTGACGCTGCAGGCCGGGGTGTCGTCCATCGTCGAGTTCACGGTGCCGCAGGACTCGCCGCTGGTAGGCCATACCGTGGGCTCCATCTCGCTCCCCGAGGACTGCGCGGTGGTGGCGATCCTGCGCGACGACGCCCCCATCACTCCGAGCCCCGACGACGTGGTGGAAGCGGGCGACGAAGTGTTCTTCCTTGCGGCGATAGCGGCGGAGGACGCGCTGCGCCTCGCGCTCTCGGCACGGGAGGGAGCGCGGGAAGTGGACGAGCCTGAGAGCGCGCCGCCTGATCCCAGCGGTTCCTCAGCGGTGCTCTGACGGAACGGGTGGTTTGGAGATCAGCCACGCGAACCACAAACCGAGGGCGTAGAGCGGCAGGCCCATGGCCACGCGCATCGATCCAAGTGCCGCGATGTTCTCCGCCAGATACAGCGGAAGCTGCACTGCCAGCCGGAGGGCCAGCACCGCCACGAGAATCCAGGTTGCCGCCGCGTAGGCCCGGACGCGGCGGGAGTCCTTCCGCCATTCGACCCCTTCACCACGGAGGAAGCCGAACAGCAACCCGGCGAAGGGCCAGCGAACCGCGATCGAGATGACCATCGCCACGATGTAGGCACCGTTGACGTAGAACCCGGGCAGGAAGAAGTCCTCGGCGTTTCCGGTGCGAAGCGCCACGAAGGCACAGATCGCCACGCCGATGAGTCCCGACAGTGCCTGGGTGAGAGGCTTGCGGGACACCAGCCGGATTGCCGAGAACACTGCGGCGGAGGCGAGCGCGGCGATGAGCGACACGGTGAGATCGCGTGTGATGGTGAAGAGCACGGTGAACACGAGCCCGGGGATGACGCTCTCGGCGAGGCCCTGCTTGCCGCCGATCGAGGACAGCACGTCGATCTGCCCGGCGGCATCGCGCCTGACGCCCGAGGAGGCGGCGTACTGCGATGCGAAACCGGCGGCGCCGGGTGCACCGGTGCCGGGAACGCTCTCCGTGGTGTCGTGCTGGTTCTCATTGTCCGGGTTCTCGTCGTTCTCGTGCTTCTTCAACGTGTCGCGCCTGTCCACTAGTGTTCCTCCGGCCGTCCGATGATCTCGTAGCGGGGATTGTAGATGGTGGGAACCCCGTCCACCTGGCTCGCCATCCCTTCGAAGGCCAGCTCGACACCGGCCACAATGCCCGGCACGCGCCGCTGACCCATCCAGACGAGCCGGATGCGCACCGCGGGCGAACCCGCAACGCCGGAAAGCTTCACGATCGCCGCGAACTGGGGTGCGCTCGTCGTCGGCTGGATGGTGACGCGGTCGATGAAGCCGCGGCCGCCGAAGCGCCCCCTGGCCGCGGGAGCCGGCGAACCAGCAGTCGAGCGATGCGACGCAGCCCGAAAACCAGGCACCAACCGCTACCTGATCTCGGTGATCTCGGGGCCGCGCTCGAGGGGGTTGAGGTCCGGGCGGGCAGGTGCTGGTGGAGGCGGCGTCGTCTGCGCGTCCTTGGGCAGCCGTAGCGGCAGGAGCTCCCGCGGGGGCAGCGGATGATCGCCGCGCACCACCACGACGCTGCGGAAGAGCGCTTCGACGGGAGCCGCATTGTCGGCGTCGATCGCCGCGCGTCCTCCGAAGACACCCCGAAGGAACCATCGTGGACCGTCCACACCGACGAATCGCGCCACACGGTGACCCGGCTGGCCGTCGGGCAGTTGCGCCGGCAGCTTCGCCATCAGTTCAGTGCCGAACGTTCCGTTCTTCTCCTCGACGGTTCCGCCCTGTGATCCGACCGACAGTCCGATCTGCTCGCGGATGTCGTCCCAGATGCCTCCGGTACGCGGAGCGGCGAACGCCTGCAGCTGGAGAGTGGAACCGTTGAGGTCCAGCGTCACGGCGATGACGCGCTTGGTTTTCTCCTCGACCTCCAACCGGAGCTGAAGGCCTTCTGCCGCACCGATGCGGAGCGCACCGAGATCGATATAGCCGTCGAGCGCTTCCTTCTCGGTGGAATCGAACGGGCCGCCGTCGCGGATGAATGCGGCGCTGACCACTTCCGCCCCGGCGTCGGCCTTCACCGCGTCTCCTGCGTCTGCTGCCTGCCCGTCGGCGGGTTCCGCAGCCGCCTCGTCCTGCTTGTTCTTCTTCAGGCGCCCAAAAACCATGAGTGGGTTCCTTTCCCTTGACGATTGTGTCCTCGATGCTGGGTGCACGCCATCCGGTGCGCACCATGAAACAGGGTGAAAATCATGTCCGGCTGCTCTCGTCCCTCCGGAACCGGTCCTGTTCGGCGGGGGACCCGGTGCCCGCTGTGAAACCGCCCGTCGAACCGAATCCGCCCGCGCCCCTGACCGACTGCGGCAACTCGCCGACCTGCTGGAATTCGGCGCGGGCCACCCGCTGGATGACCAGTTGGGCGATGCGGTCGCCTCGGGAGAGATGAACGGTGTTGCCGCGGTCGGTGTTCAGCAGGCAGACCTTGATCTCGCCGCGGTAGCCGGCGTCCACGGTGCCGGGTGCGTTGACGATCGTGAGCCCGTGCCGCGCGGCGAGTCCCGAGCGGGGATGGACGAAGCCTGCATACCCCTCGGGCAGCGCGATGGCGACACCCGTGGGGACGAGGAGCCGCTCCCCCGGCGCGAGGGAGACATCCACCCGGCTGCAAAGGTCAGCGCCGGCGTCTCCGGGCGTGGCATAGGCCGGAACCTCGAGGCCGTCGTCGAGCATTCGAATTTGGACCGGCAGGTCCTCTTGTGTGTCAGGCACCAGCGTCTCCAACAATCGGGGTCTAGGCAATCGGGTCTCATCCCAGGTGGGGATTGTGCGCACCCGCAGCTTTCGCTCCTCACCACCGGAACACCCGGTCCGCCGGGCCCGCGGCAGGTACAGGAAATTACTTTAGCCTCTTTGGCTTACCGTCGCCTGATGGCCGGGATGAAACCCGCTGGAAAAGGTGGAATGGTTGGAGCATGCCAACCGCCGCAGAAGGATCCGCCGACGTCGTCCTCTACGAGGAGAAGCTGTGGCCGTCCCCGTGGATCTGGCTCATAGCGGCGGGAGTCTCCAGCGCCGCGATCGTGACGTTCGCGCCGATCGACATCAGCATCGGTTACGTCGCCGCCGTAGTTCTGGCCGGAATCATCACGACCCTGCTCATCCTCTCCACCCCGCGCATCGCGGTGACACGATCGACGCTGACGGTCGGACGGGCCACCATCGAGCGGCGCTACCTGGGATCCGTGGAGCTGTACCGAGGGGAGGACGCCACCCGTGAACGCGGCACTTCGCTTCACGGGCTGGCCTACCTATGCATCCGGGGCTGGATCTCCCCGGTCGTGAAGATCGAGGTGGTCGATCCCGAAGACCGGACCCCCTACTGGCTCACCTCCACCCGGAAACCGGAGAAGCTCGTGGCGGCGCTGGCCTCCTGAGCGGACCCCTCCGGCTCAGCCCCGACAGTCCAGGCAGTAGAGCAGGCCGCCTTCGTGCTCCGCGATCTGGGAGCGGTGCCGCACCAGGAAACACGACGAGCACGTGAATTCGTCGGCCTGGGCCGGCAGGAACTCGACCACCGGTTCATCGCCCGACATATCGGCGCCCGGCAACTCGAAAGAATCGGCTGCTTCAATCTCGTCCTCATCGATCACCGGGGACTGGTCTGTCATCAGTTTTCCTGCCGCCTCTCTTTTGTCCTGCCATTGGAGTCCAGCATTATTGTTCAGCATTTCCGCCGTAATCCACACCGTGGCGCCAGTTCCGCGCCACGCCACCGGGTGTAGTAGGAATGGGAGCCATTCAATGGCACAGTTTCACCTAGAGAAAACTGTCGGCTGGAGGATTGAATGCAGGAGCTACGTCTGGTGGGCGTCCATGAGAATGGTGCACACCTGCTGCTCAGCGGCGACGAGGGCACCACTTTCCGCCTGCCGATCAACGAAGCGTTGAGGATCGCGAGCACACGGCCGTCGACCCGTGTTGCCCCGCTCCCTCCGACCAATGGACAGGCGACCGTGCATTTCACCCCCAAGGACATCCAGGCACGCATCCGCAGCGGTGCAAGCGCCGAGGAAGTGGCCGCCGAATCGGGCCTCGAACTCGATCACGTCCTCCGGTACGAGGGGCCCATCCGCGCGGAGCGTGACTACATGGCGTACCTCGCCCAGCGCGTCGAGGTGGCCTCCCCCGTGCCCTTCCACGACGGCTACCGCTCTGCGTTCGGCAACAACCCGGCACAGCTCGGCGACATGGTCGCGTTCCGCCTACAGGCCTACGGGATCGACCCGGCCGGCGTCGACTGGGACTCGTGGAGGCGGGCCGACGGCGTGTGGCTCGTGGTGGCGCGCTTCGCGCTACCCGAAGGCAGCACCGTGTCCATCGGTGAGGACCCTCCCGCACAGTGGACCTTCAATCCGACGCGCCGCATCCTCACCAATGCGAACCGCTGGGCGCAGGTTCTCAGCGAGCTCGAACCGCTCGACGGACCGCTTCCGGCGCGCCGGCTCAGCGCCGTCGCGGACCGCGTCTTCGACTTCGAAGCGGAGAAGGACGACGACGGCCCCTCGGCGGGTTCCGACCCCGACGGCCTCCTCGACGTCCTGAGGTCCCGTCGCGGCCAGCGCCTCGGCGCTGACGAGGAGGGCGACGACGCACTGGCCGAACTCCTCACTAGGGGCAGCATCCCCGCCGCCCACCCGCGGAATGAAGCGGATGACCGCGACTCCGGGGACAATGCCCCGGACCACGCCGCCGCCGAGTCGACGCCTGCCGGGCTCGGACTGGCCCCGGCGCTGCCGGCGGACGACGACAACGGAACACGCCACGAGGACGGCAGCCCGAAACTGTACGACGGGGTCAGCACGGATACCCGCGAGATCAGCATTTTCGCCAGGCCGGCAGGGTCCGGACGGGACGGCGGAAGGTCCGGGTCGGGACCGGCGGCACAGGTAGGCCCGCACGACGAGGCAAAGCCTTCCGAGGAACCGCAGACCCAGAAGAATCAGGGAGTGGCACCCGGCAGGACCGATGAGCCGGCGGACCGCCGCAACAAGCCGAAACGGTCAAGCGTCCCGAGCTGGGACCAGATCGTGTTCGGGACGAAGGGCGACTAGCCCCTGGGCTGTGTCGCCGGGTATGGATCGGGAACCAGCGCTGCGGAACGGAGCTTCCCTTGCCCTCCATCGACCTGAACAGTGACGTCGGCGAATCCTTCGGCACCTGGATCCTGGGCGACGATGCCGCCATGTTCCGGCACGTCTCCAGCGCCAACGTGGCCTGCGGCTTCCATGCCGGGGATCCGAGCACCATCGCGCGGACCTGCCGCGACGCCGTCGCTGCCGGAGTGACCATCGGCGCGCACGTGGGGTACCGGGATCTGGCCGGGTTCGGCCGGAGGTTCCTGGACTGCTCGGCCACGGAACTCGCCGACGACGTCCTGTACCAGCTGGGCGCACTCCAGGCCCTCGCGCAGGCCGCAGGAGCGGGGATCAGGTACGTGAAACCGCACGGCGCGCTCTACAACACCATCGTCCATCACGAGGTCCACGCGCAGGCGGTGGTCGACGCCGTCCACGCCTTCGACCCAGGCCTGCCGCTGCTGCTCCTCCCCGAGGCAGTGGCCCGATCACGCGCCGAGGCAAGGGGCATGACGGCGCTTTCCGAGGCCTTCGCCGACCGCGCCTACAATCCGGACGGTACCCTGGTCCCTCGGCGGGAGGACGGCGCCGTGCTGCACGACTCCCGGCAGATCGCGGACAACATGGTGCGCCTCGCTACCGAGGGGCGGATCACCGCGCGGGACGGTTCGGTGTTCGACGTCCGCGCCGACAGCATCTGCGTGCACGGCGACACGCCGGGCGCGGTGGCGATGGCCGGTGCTGTGCGCACCGCGCTCGAGGAAGCCGGTGTATCCGTTCGGAGCTTCGCGTGAGTAGCATCGCGGTGCGTTGGGCCGGCCCTCGTGCAGTCCTCGCGGAGGTTCCGACCCTCGCGGAGGTGCTCGCCCTGCACCGGCGGGTCACCACGCAGCCGCTGCCGGGACAGCTCGACGCCGTCGCCGGCGCTCGAACGGTGCTGGTCCGTTTCTCCGGACACGAGGCGGCGGTCTCCGCCGCTGCGGCCCTGCCGCACCTCGATCTTCCGACTCCCGGCCGGCCCGGAGGGCGAGACGTGACGATCGAGGTGGTGTACGACGGCGTCGACCTCGACGAGGTCGGGCGGCTCACCGGCCTCGGCCGCGACGGCGTGATCAGCGCCCATACCGGCCAGCCATGGAGCGGTGCGTTCGGCGGATTCGCCCCCGGCTTCACCTATCTGGTCGGGGAGGACCGGCGCCTGCACGTTCCGCGCCGCACCACCCCCCGGACCGCCGTTCCGGCGGGATCCGTTGCACTCGGTGGCGAGTTCTCCGCGATCTACCCGCGCCGATCCCCCGGCGGCTGGCAGATCATCGGAACCACGGCGGCACGGATGTGGGACCTGGAGCGGGAGCAGCCGGCTCTCGTCCGGCCCGGTGATACCGTGCGCTACCGGGCGGTCCGCGAGCTGGCCGACCCCGGGAACTCCGCTACGCCATCGGGCAAGCGGCAAGGACCCGCCGGGCCCGGCGCCGGGCTCGAAATCACGTCCACCGGCTTGCTGTCCCTCCTGCAGGACCTCGGCCGCCCCGGCAACGGTGACCTCGGCGTCTCCCCGTCCGGTGCGGCGGACCAGCCATCGGCACGCCAGGCCAACCGGCTCGTAGGCAACCGGGCCGGTGCTGCCGTCGTCGAGAACCTGCTGGGCGGGCTGTCGCTTCGGGCGCACGGCGACCAGGTGGTCGCCGTCACCGGCGCCCCGGTTCCGCTCCGCATTTCGGGCTCGGGAACCCCGCGGAGCCCCGCAATGGGCCACCCCTTCGCACTGCTCGACGGCGACCTGCTCGCCCTCGGCACACCGACCGCAGGGCTTCGCAGCTATGTCGCAGTGCGCGGCGGGTTCGATGTCCAGCCGGTCCTCGGCAGCAGATCGACTGACACGCTGTCCGGAATCGGGCCCGCTTCCCTGGCGCCGGGTGCGGTGCTTCCGGTCGGAGCCGTGCGGGGGCTCCCTCCCGTGGGTTCCCCCGAGGAGTCGATGCTTCGTCCGGGTGCCGGTACCACGGAGCTGCGGATCACCCTCGGCCCGCGGAATGACTGGTTCACCGCCGGGGCCATCAGGGCTCTCCTCACCCGGGAGTGGAGGGTGACGAACCAGTCGGACCGCGTGGGCGTGCGCCTGGCGGTTTCGAGCACCGACCCCACCGGGGCGGAGGAGGCAGGAGTGCTGGAAAGGGCGCGGTCGGGGGAGCTACCCAGCGAGGGCACGGTGGCCGGGGCGCTCCAGGTTCCTCCCTCGGGGCAGCCCGTGCTGTTCCTGGCGGACCAGCCGGTCACCGGGGGGTACCCGGTGATCGGGGTGGTGGCGGCTGAGGACGTCTCCCTCGCAGCCCAGCTGCCGCCGGGGCATCTGGTCCGCTTTCTGCTCGTGGACCCGGCCACCCTGGCCCCTTCGGCACTGACGGCTGGGTAGCAGCACAGGCAGGTCAGGCAAGTCAGGCAGTTCAGGCTGCCCCGAACGGCAGGGGCATCTCGTTACCCTGCAGTGTCGGGACGGTCCGGGCGGTCTGCCTGCGCATGTGGTGCCGGCGGCACAGGGTTTCGTAGCCGACCGACGCGTCGGCAGCGTCCGGCCGGCCGCCAGGGCCCGAGCCCGGGTGTCCGTAGTCCTGCATGCCGCCGTCCTCCTGCTGATCCACGTTGCCCACCACCATCTGGTCGCCCTCGACCACCATCACACCGTCCACGACCCTCGCGTTGTGCGTGGCGCGACGGCCGCACCAGCAGAGCGCTTCGACCTGCAGCACCTGAACCCGGTCGGCGAGCTCGATGAGGCGCTGCGAGCCGGGGAAAAGGTGCGTGCGGAAATCGGACGTGATGCCGAAGGCGAAGACGTCGATCGTCATCTCATCGACGATCCTTGCCAGCTGGTCGATCTGCCGGCTCGTGTAGAACTGCGCTTCGTCGCAGATGAGATAGTCGACGCGTGCACCGTTGGTCAGCCGATCGGCGATCTCGGTCCAGAAGTTCGACCCGGGGCGCACCTCGACGGCACTCACCTGAAGACCGAGACGGCTGGAGATCATCGATTCCCCCGCACGGTCATGGGAGCTGAACAGCACTCCCCGGCGCCCGCGTGCCCGGTGGTTGTGGTCCATCTGGAGAGCGAGCGTCGATTTTCCGCAGTCCATCGTTCCCGAGAAGAAGACCAGCTCAGCCACTGGTGCCGCCTGCCGTCCGGCCTGCACGGACCGCCGGCTGCAGCGGCTTGCCGGACCGGGCGAGTGTCAGCAACGGCACCTCGCGCTCGGCCCGGGTCCAGGAGCCGTGCTGGCCCACGACGTCACGGGCGGACTCCGAGGTCCGGCGCGCATCGAACAGGGCGATCGGCTCCCGTGCGGCGATGAGCAGGTCCCCGATGCGGGGCAGGACGGCCGGAGCCACGGGTCCGAAGAACCCGCCGTTCACCGCCTCCTCCCGGGTCAGCACCCACGCGGATTTCCCGTACGCTTCCTGCCACCGGGAGGCAAGCGCGTTCCGTCCGGCCGCATCGAGTCCCGGTTCGCAGTACAGCTGCACCAGCCGCGGCTCGCCGGCCGTATGGGCGACGCCGTCCACCAGGGATTCCTGGGCCGAGAAGTCGAATCTCTTCGAAGGCTCGACGTCGACCATGCCGTGGTCGGCGGTGAGGAGGACGAGCGTGTCCGGCGGAACCTGCTTCACGAGGGTGCGCATGGCGAAATCGAGGTCCTCCAGGCGGCTCAGCCATTCGGCCGAGTTCGCGCCATACCGGTGGCCGGCCTTGTCGAGGTCGTTGAGGTAGAAGTACATCAGCATCGACTCCGACCCGGCCAGCTGCTCCGCCGCGAGCCGGATCCGCGCCTGCACCGTATTCCCTCCCGCGAACCCGCCGCCGCGCAGGGCGGCCCTGGTCATCGGTGAGTCGGCGAACCGAGGCTGGCTGACCGTGAGGACCGGTAACTCCGCGGCGACCCGTTCGAAAACCGTGGGATGCGGCTGCCAGCGGAGGGGGTCCACCTGGTCATCCCATCGGCCCAGCATGTTGACCACTTTGTCCTGTGCCGGGTCGAGGACGTCGTACCCCACCATGCCGTGCTGACCCGGAGGCAACCCGGTGCCGAGGCTCGCCAGCGAGGCCGCCGTCGTCGAGGGGAAAGCGGCGCTGAGGCGTTGCCCGCCGTCCAGCTTCTGGCGCAGGAAAGGGGCGTGGCCCGCGTACTTCCTGAGCAGCGACAATCCGAGGCCGTCCACCATCACCACACAGACCCGGCGTGCGGCGGGAAGCCCGAGGGCATTGGAAAACGTCTCGACTCCCAACGCGGCAGCGGCGCTGGTCAGGACCTCGGCGACCGTTCCCGTGCCGAAGGGAGGGGGTGGTGGCAGCGGCTCGTCGGCGTTCGGATGCACCAGGACTACCGCTGGTGGTGCGCACGCGTGAAGCGGCCGCCGAACCCTGGCTGGCGGCGTCCACCGGCGTCGGAGGTGAGGACCAGCCCGCCGCCGGTCGAACTCGCGGTGTTCACCTGGCGCAGGGCCCGGGCGAAGGACTTGGCGTTCTGCACGGCCTGCACGCCGTCGGCCTCGGCGCTGACCCGGAGCACGATGTCCTCCTGGGCGACGGTCCCGGTGTACCCGTGGTCGGCGTCGCACTGGGGGTCTCCGCAGCTTGCGGGTCCCATGTCCAGGCGCTGGCCTCCGGACCAGGCGATGGCCAGGGTCATTTCGCGCGCCTGGTCGGACGGCTTGTAGTCCTGCGGCTGCGCGTAGAGGTAGCTGAGCACCACGGAGCGGATCTGGCTGACGGGCACCGATTCGGTGGAGATCTGGGCCATGACCTGCTCGCCTGTCTCGTCGAGCTGCTGGTCGTCCACATGCGTGATCACGAGCATGTCCTCGGTGAGGACCAGCACCGTGATGTGACGGTGGACTTCGGTGCGTTCGAAGTGGGTCTCGAGGTGAGCCACATGGGAGAGCGGCTCCCGGCCGTCAAGGGCGTCATGGACCACGTCGGCGACCAGGCGCGGATAGAATCCGGCACGCTCAAGGGAGGAGTCGAGGTCGCGGCGCTGCGCGGAAAGCGAAGGGGTCATGACTCAAGCCTACCGGCGAGGCACCCTAGTCCCGCATCGCCCGGCGGGCACTGTCGGTGCGCTGTCGGGGATTACCCACGTCGATACGGGCACCGAGGATGGACAGCCCGGCGGTCGACACGAGTACCGGATTGAATTCCAGGAGCGCGATCTCCGGGTGGCGATCCTTCAGCAGCGCAACCCGTGCCACGAGATCCTCGATGGCACCGACGTCGGCCGGCGGCAGGCCCTGGTAGCCGAAGAGCCTGCGCGACGCCCGGGGGGTCCGGACGAGATCCGAGACGTCGACGGTGCTCAGCGGAGGAACGGCGTGGCCCCAGTCGTCGAGCAGGTTGACGGCGTCGCCGGCCATCCCGAAGGACACCACGGGGCCCAGGAGCGGATCCTCGATGGCCCGGAGCGTACAGGCCTGCCCCGCCGGGGCCATGGTCTGGATCTCCATGCCGAAGCTGCCGAAGGGCGCCAAGACCTGTTCCATCTGTCCGATGTTGTGCTCCAGCGCTGCCGGGGTATCGATGTTCAGCCGGACGCCACCGAGGTCCAGCCGGTGACGGAGGTGCTCGTCCATCGTCTTCAGCGCGACCGGCCACCCGAGTCGGTCGGCGGCCGCGACGGCCTCCTCCACGGACTCGAACCGCATCGCCGGTAGCAGCTCGATGCCGTAGTGCATCATCAGTTCGGCGCTCTCGTCGGGCGTCAGGCGGGTCAGCCCGACGCCGGTGACGCGGCGGAGGATCTCCGCGAGCTGAGCCGAGGCGGCGTCGGGATCGGTGCCCCCGGGGTCGATGAACTCGCCGTGGTCCCGCACCCGCCACTGCGTGTACTTCGCCACCGCCCCCAGGGCAGCGAGGGCGGCTCCCGGGCTGGGGAAGCAGGGGATGCCGTGTTCGATCCCGTCGGGCTGCAGCCGCTGGTCCAGGACACCGGTGAAGGAAGCGACGACGGGCTTGCCCGCCCTCTCCCCGCAGCCTCGCAGACATTCGGCGATCGCTTCGGCACTCAGGCCCCGCGCGGGCAGCGTGGTGACGACGGCGCCGTTCACCGCGCTGTCAGCGAGCGCGGCGGAGACGGCGGCCTCGAGCGCCGGCAGGGCAACCGACATTCCAGTGTCCAGGTCGAGGTCGGTGACAAGCCGTGCAACCGTCAGGGACTGCGCCGCGACGGCGTCGGCCACCACTTTCCCCAGGCCGGAGGAATTGCTGAAGACTGCGATGTTCGGTCCGTCCGGCAGCGGCTGGGAGGAGACGATCTGGGCCACATCCATGAGTTGCTCGGTCGTCTCGACCCGGATCACCCCGGACTGCCGGAGCATCGCATCGAGCGCCCCACCCGGAGCCTGCGTGGTGCGGACGGCGTGGCCGGGCGGGAGTTGCAGCCCGGTGACGTCCGATTTCGCCACGATGACCGGTTTCGTCAGCGCCAGCCGGCGCGCGATGCGTGAGAATTTGCGCGGGTTGCCGATGGACTCGAGGTACAGCCCCACGGCGCCGGTGGCGGCGTCGTCCTCCCAGTACTGCATGGCGTCGTTACCGGAGACGTCGGCACGGTTGCCTGCCGAGATCACCGAGGACAGGCCGAGCCCGCGGCGGCTCGCCGCGGCGAACAGCATCACGCCGAGGCCGGCGGACTGGCTGAACAGGGCCAGGTTCCCCCGGCTCGGGAGGGACGGGGCCATGGACGCGTTCAGCCGCACCGCCGGATCCGTGTTGACGAGGCCCAACGACGCCGGCCCCACCACCCGCATGCCATGGGCCCGTGCACGGTGCACGAGTGCGCGCTGTTCGGCAATCCCTCGTCCGTCATCGGCGTAGCCTGCGGTGGCGACGAGCAGTCCCTTCACGCCGGCTGCGGCACACTGGTCCACCACGGCGTCCACCTGCTCGTGCGGCACGGCGATCACCGCGAGGTCGACGGGCTCGGGTACCTCGGCGAGGGTGGCGTGTGAGAGCAGGCCGTGCAGTTCGAACGCTTCGTGGTTGACGGCGTACACCGTTCCGGTGAAACCACCCTCCAGGAGGTTCTCCAGGAGCGCGTACCCTACGGTCCCCCACTCGCGGCTCGCACCGATGACGGCGACGGTCGACGGCGCCATCAGCTCGGCGACGCTGCGCGCCTCGGCCCGATGCTCCCGCGCTTCCATGACCGCGCGCGATCTGGCGGTCTCGTCGATGTCGAAGCTCAGCATCACCACGCCGTCATCGAAATGCCGCTTCACCTCGTAGCCGGCCTCGGCGAAGACGGTGATCATCTTGCGGTTCTCGGGAAGCACCTCCGCGGAGAACCGCCGGATGCCGTTCTCACGCGCTGCGGCGGCCAGGTGTTCAAGGAGGATCGAACCGAGGCCGCGGCCCTGGTGGGAGTCCGAGACGTTGAAGGCGACCTCGGCTTCCTGCGGGTCGTCGAGCCGGTCATAGCGCCCGATCCCGAGGATGTCGGAGCCCCGCGTGATGACGAAGGCCACGCGGTCGTGGTGGTCCACCTCGGTGAACCGCTTGAGCTCCTTGGTGCTCAGCTTGGCCTTGTAGGTGAAGAAGCGGAGGTAGATTGAGTTCTGTGACTGGCTGACGTGGAAGGACTGCACGGCGTCGGCGTCGGAGGGTGAGATGGGCCTCAAGTGCCCGGTTCCGCCGTCCCGCAGGACGACATCCGCTTCCCAGTATTCGGGGTAATGTCCGTCGGCCGCCATAGACTCACCCTAGTGGGCATCGCCCGCGCGCGTCAGCGCCGGGCTGGATGTCCCGCCCCGGACCCACCGATCACGTTGAGGAAGCACCATCCCTATGGCAAGGCGCCAAACCACCGCACCGCCGGCAGATTTCACCGAGAAGATCATCGATATCGACGTCGAGGCTGAGATGCAGGATTCGTTCCTCGAATACGCGTATTCAGTGATCTACTCCCGGGCGCTGCCCGACGCCCGGGACGGCCTGAAGCCCGTGCAGCGCCGCATCCTCTACATGATGACCGACATGGGGCTGCGCCCCGACCGCGGGCATGTGAAGTCGGCCCGCGTGGTGGGCGAGGTGATGGGCAAGCTCCATCCCCACGGCGACACCGCCATCTACGACGCCATGGTGCGGATGGCCCAGGATTTCTCGCTCCGGCTTCCGCTCATCGACGGGCATGGCAACTTCGGCTCGCTCGACGACGGCCCTGCGGCCCCCCGGTACACGGAAGCCCGCCTCGCGGCTCCGGCCCTCACGATGACCAACCACCTCGACGAGGACGTCGTGGACTTCGTGCCGAACTACGACAACCAGCTGATGCAGCCCGAGGTGCTGCCCGCCGCGTTCCCCAACCTGCTCGTCAACGGCGCCAGCGGCATCGCCGTCGGCATGGCGACGAACATGGCTCCGCACAACCTCGGTGAGGTCATTGCGGCGGCCCGCCACCTGATCGCCAACCCGGATGCCGGGCTCGACGACATCCTCCGCTTCATTCCCGGCCCCGACCTTCCCAGCGGCGGGAAGATCGTCGGACTGACCGGCATCCGCGACGCCTACGCCACCGGCCGCGGTTCCTTCAAGACCCGCGCCACGGTGAAGGTGGAACAGCTTTCGGCACGCAGGACCGGCCTGGTGGTGACCGAACTCCCCTACACCGTGGGACCGGAAAAAGTGATCGAGCGGATCAAGGACGCCGTCACCTCGAAGAAGCTCCAGGGCATCTCGGACATCGTGGACCTGACGGACCGCATGCACGGCCTCCGGCTGGTCATCGAGCTCAAGAACGGTTTCAACCCCCATGCCGTCCTGGACCAGCTGTACCGCTACACGCCCATGGAGGACTCCTTCGGGATCAACAATGTGGCGCTGGTGGACGGACAACCGCGCACACTCGGCCTCCTCGAACTCCTCCAGGTCTACATCTCGCACCGCATGCTGGTGGTGCGACGACGCACCGCGTACCGGCTGCAGCGCAAGCTGGACCGGCTGCACCTGGTGGAGGGCCTCCTGATCGCCCTGGTCGACATCGACGAGGTCATCCAGATCATCCGCTCCTCCGACGAGGTCGCAGCCGCACGCGAGCGGCTCATGTCCATCTACGACCTCTCCGAGATCCAGGCCAACTACATTCTTGAACTCCGCCTGCGGCAGCTCACCCGGTACTCACGGGTCGAGCTGGAGAAGGAACAGGAGCAGCTCCGGCTCGACACCGCCGAGCTCGAGGCCATCCTCGGCTCGGAGGACCGCCTGCGGACCCTCGTCTCGGACGAGCTCGCCGCGATCTCGGAGCAGTTCGCCACGCCGCGACGCACCGTGCTGCTCGAATCGGAGGCCTCTGCTCCCGTGAGGGGATCGGCGCTGCCGACCGTTTCGGGCAAAGGCGCCAAAGCCGTCCTGCCCCTCGAGATCGCCGACGACCCGTGCTGGGTCATCTTCTCCGCCTCGGGCCAGCTCGCCCGGACCTCCGACCGGCAGCCGTTGAACGACGGCCAGCGCATCCGGCATGACGCGTTCCGCTCCATCCTCCCCACCACTGCACGCGCCGAGATCGGGGCACTGGCGTCATCAGGCCGCATGATCCGGCTGCAGGTGATGGACCTGCCCGCCCTGCCGCCCACTGCAGGCATTCCGAACCTCGCCGGCGGCGTACCGGCGAAGGATTTCATCACCCTTCAGCGCGGGGAGACGCTGGTGGGGCTGGCACCGCTCGATGCCGTCCTCGCCCTGGGGACCGCGCGGGGGATCGTCAAGCGCGTGGTGCCCGAGTACCCACTCAACCGCGACGACTGGGAGGTCATCTCCCTCAAGCCCAAGGACGAGGTGGTGGGCATGGCTGCGGCGCTCGATGACGACCAGCTCGTGTTCGTCACGCGCCAGGCGCAGCTGCTGCGCTTCAACGCGTCGGCGGTGAGGCCCCAGGGCCGCACCGCCGGTGGAGTGGCCGGCATCAAGCTCGCGGGCGACGATACCGTTCTCCACTTCGGTGCGGTGGCGGACGGAGCGACGGACGGGGTGGTCGTGACGATAGCCGTGCAGGGGGACCCATTGCCCGGCACCTCACCCGGATCGGTGAAGGTCACGGAGTTCGATGAATATCCCGCCAAGGGACGGGCCACTGCTGGGGTCCGTGCCCACCGGTTCCTCCGCGGCGAGGACCGCCTCTCGCTCGCATGGGCCGGCCCTGGGCCGGCGAAGGCGGCGGCCGCCAACGGGGTTGTTAGGGCGCTGCCCACCGAACACGGCCGACGCGACGGTTCCGGCATCGCCCTCACCCAGGAGATCGACGTCGTCGGACCCGGCCTGACGGGACTGATGCGAGCGGTCGCACCACAGCTGTCCACAGCGCCCGGGGACGGTTCCGCCGGCGCAGGGCCCGACGACGGACAGGGCGCCCTGCTGTAGGCGGGTATCCCGCCGGGCGTCGGGCGTCCCGCCATCGAGGGCTCTTCTCAGCCGGGGTCTCCTGGCAGCCGGGCGCTCCGGCGGCGCCCTCTCAGGGGCCGGGCGCCACGAGCGGGAGGTCGAAGACGATCGAACGCTGTGTCGGCTCGTACCCCATCCGTTCATAGAGCCCGAGAGCTCCTGACGGGTTCTCCGTATCCACGCCGAGCCCGGCATTGTCCATGTCGGCGGCCCGGTACCGCTTCATGGCCTCGGCGAGCAGGGCGGCTGCGAGTCCTCGCCCGCGCCACGTCCTGCGCACACCGAGCAGGTCGGTGTAACCCTCGGTATGGCCGAGCAGCTCCTTCGAATCGGCGTCATGGCTCGCGAGTTGGTAGGCGGCAACCTCACCCTTGGCGCGGTCCACGAGGGCCAGGCTCCAGTCCGGCCGGAACTCGGGGTGGCTGACCGTGAACTGCCATGACTCCTGGTCCCGCGGCTCGCTCCCCCAGTGATCCTGAAAGGCGTCATTGTGTGCGAGGCGTACCAGTTCGGAGATATTCCGGTCCGCCGCATCGGCGAAGCTGACCAACTCGAGCTCGGGAGGAAACGGGAACTCGGGGATGGGCTGGTCCAGTGGCCGGGTCATCTCGGTGAAGTACCGCACGATCGAACTTCCGCTGCGCTCGAGCAGGGCAAGGTGCGACGAATTGCGTTCCTCCACGTAGTTGCGAAGGACACCGTCGGTCAGGCCGTTCTCCTGCAGCCGGACGGCGGAGCGCCACGCCTGCCAGTCGAAGATGGCCCGCCCGATGCCCTTCTTCCGCCACTCGGGATCCACACCACCGGACCCATGCACCAGGGAGGAGCCCCTGTTCATCGACACGCGTCCGAAAGCATGCAGGACGCCGTCGGGGCCGAATCCGGCGATGGTGTCCCTCCGTGCGTCGTTCTTCGACGCACGGAGCCCCTGCTCGAGGTCTGCACGCTGCTCGACCCAGTCCGGTTCGTCCGCCGCGGCAATGCGCTGGGTCAGGGAGAGCCAGGCGCCGATATCGGAGTAGGCAAGAGGGCGCCATGACAGGATCACGGGCAGCGCCGGGCCGTCCGCCCTGCCGGCACTGATGGTTCCGTCAGCAGGTTCCGGGGTGTCGATCAGGCTCATGCCTCCAGCGTATGGCAGGGTGCGGTGATCGCGGGTCGTCGCGGCGACTTCCGCTGCACGTGGCCCGCGCTCCAACGCCTGAAGGTTCGGGGCTCCCCCGGTATTCGGTGACCATGGTTCATCCAGAGCCGGGAGAACCGTTCCCTTCGGGAGATCCGCGTGGCCAGGATCTAGGCTCGTGCGCCAAGAGGAAGGGAGTCGTCGAGCCCGGAAGCGGCGTCCCCTGCCCGGCCGAGGGCGGCTGTCCCCAGGGTGACGACGTCGTCGCACGCCCGCGCCTCCGCTGCGTTGTGCGTGACGAGGAGCACCGCACGATCGGTCAGTCCGGCCCGGAGGTCACCGAGCAGCGCGCGGGCGCCGTCGGCGTCCAGGTGCGCGGTCGGCTCATCGAGGAGGACGACGTCGGCACGGGTGAGGAGTGCCCGTGCCACGGCAAGCCGCTGCCGCTGCCCTCCCGACAACCGGGAACCACCAGGACCCACCGTCGCGTCGATTCCGCGCTCGAGCCCTTCGACGAAGCCGGCGAGCCCGACCGCGCCCAGCGCCGCCTGCAGTTCGGCGTCCGACGCCGCGTCGTCCAGCGGCCGGGCAAGCTGCAGATTTGCCCGGACGGTCGAGGAGAAAAGGTGGCTTTCCTGCGGGCACCAGGCGACGCGGGGCCGGCGCCCCGGAATCACCGCGGAACCGTTTCCGAGCAGCTCCCCGTGTTCGAGGGGAAGGAAACCGAGGAGGGCACCGAGAATCGTCGATTTACCGCTCCCGGACGGTCCGGTCAGGCCGGTCCACCGCCCTTTGCCGAGGTGTACGTCGACGTCCGCCACGACCGGCCTCCCGGGCTCATAACCGACTGCCGCGTTCCGGAGCGCCAGGGAGGAGAACGTGCTCGGCCCGCTCACGCGGAGTGCGGACGACGGCCCCGGTTCAGCGTCCGCCGAGGTTGCGAGCCGCGGAGCAATCCGCTGGGTCACTGCGGCGAGGGGTCCCCAGTGCTGGACGGCCGACGCCCCAGCTGCGAAGGGCTCGATGAGCGCCAGCTGCAGGAGGACGAGGACTGCCGCCGTCTCTGCAGGTAGTCCCTGCACCGTGAAGAGGATTCCGACGGCTGCCGTGCAGCAGGCTGCCACGATGACGCCGAGGGCCGCCCCTGCCGCCGACGCCGAGCGGCGCGCGGCCGCCGACACCTCGGCGTCGAGCCCGCGCGGGATCTCCAGTGCCCGCTCGTTCGCTCCGTTGACCTGGAGGTCTGGTGCTGCGCGCAGGAGGCCGGTGGTGCGCTGGAGTGCAGCGGCCCGAACACGGACGGCTGCCGCGCCGGCGGACCGTTCCCTCAGCACGGCGGTCACGGGCGCGACGAGGACGGCAGCCACCACGGCAAGTAGCTGCCAGCCGAGGGCCGCCGGGTGCAGCAGTGCCGTGGTGAGAAGCGCAGCGCAACCGGTCAGAACGGCGGTGACGAAGGGAAGCACCGCGCGGGAGGAGAGGTCCCTCAGCTCGTCAACGTCCCCGATCAGGCGCTCGACATCACCCGATCCGCGGGCGATCGTTCGCCAGGACGTACTGGCCTCGAGGAGTCCCTTCCACAGCCGGAGGCGCGTGGCATCGGCGCGGGTGAAGACAGCCCCGTGCAGCCACAGCCGTTCGGAGTACCGCAGGAGCGATCTGCCGATCCCGAAGAACCGCACCCCGACGATTGCCGTGAGCAGGTAGAGGATCGGGGGTTGCTCGGCTGCGCGGACGATCAGCCAGCCACTGAGGGCCGTCAGCGCGACGGCGAAGAGGGCGGCGCCGAGGCCGAGGGCTGCTGCTGTGAGGAACCGCCGGTCCCACGGGCGGACCAGCGCCAGCACCGCGCGGGCAGAACCGAACCGGACGCGGATGGGCCTTCCGGCACTTCCCCCAGATACCTGCCTTCCGGCCCCGGCATCGGACTCCGACGGCGCTCGCCGGGCCGGGGCAGTCCCGTTCGTCCACCGCACAAGAGGCAGCGGGACGGCGACACCAGAACCCTCGTCAGGAGGTCTTGCGGCCCACGGGAGGGCAGGATCCGCTGGTGCTGACAGCTGATCCATCCACAGCTGTCGGTCGGCGATGGCCGCCGTCTCGTCGTCGTGCGCGATCAGGAGCACGGCGACGTGCGATGGACGCCCGAGAATCGCGGAGCGGATTGCAGCCGACGTTGCGGGATCGACGTGCGCGGTCGGCTCGTCCAGCAGAAGGAGCCGGATGCGGGGGTCCCGGGCTCGAAGCAGCGCCCTGGCGACTGCCACACGCCGGACCTCTCCGGGACTCAGCTCTCCCGTCTGCCTGTCGGCAAGGCCTGCTCCCCCGACGGCGGCCAGCTGTGCGTCGATCGCCGGTGCGTCGTCCGGGAGGCCCGCGTACAGCCCGAGTTCAGCGCGCACGGTGTCCATCAGCAGCTCGGGGTGCTGCGGAACCCACGCGATCCGGTCCGGGCCCGTGCCGCTGACCGAACCCGTGACGCCCAAGGTCCCGGGCAGTCCCGTCCTGCGCTTCAGGATCTTCAAGAGCGTCGTCTTGCCAGTGCCGCTCGCTCCCCGGAGGGCCGTCACGGTGCCCGGGCGAAGCACGAAGGAGACATCCTCGAAGACGGGGCGCAGGGCGCCGTCGTAGTGTGCGCTGAGTTCGCGGACAGTGATGGCGCCGTCGACGGAGGGGCCGGTGGCGAGCGGTGCGTCGAAGCCCGCGGTCCGGCCGGATTCGGCGGCGAGCGGTGCGTCGACCCCGGCGGTCCAGCCCGGTCCAGTGGCGAGCGGCACGGGAACCGGCGCGTCGATCACGGCCCGGATGCGTGCCCCCGCCTCCTCACCGTCCTCGCTCGCATGGTGCGCGGCACCGACGTCGCGCAGTGGTCCGTAGCACTCGGGCGCGAGGATCAGGGCAACGAGAGCGGTCTCGAGGCCCAGGTCGCCGGAGATCAGGCGAACGCCGGCGAAGACCGCGACTACTGCCACCGAGATGGTGCTGATGAGTTCGAGCGCGAGCGAGGAGAGGAACGCCGTGCGGAGGGTCATCAGGGTGCGGGAGGTGTAGTCGTTCGCGATGTCCCGCAAGGCGCGGGTCTGCTCGGCTGCCCGTCCCAGACCCACGAGGACCGGCAGGCCCCGTGCGAGTTCGAGGAGGTGATCGGACAGCCGACCCAACGCGGTCGCCGCCTCCTGCGTCCGCTCCTGGGTGTGCAGGCCGATCAGCACCATGAACACCGGAACCAGCGGAACGGTCAGCACGATGACCAGGGCACTGATCCAGTCCGCGGCGAGGATGCGCGCTCCGACCAGCAGGGGCACCACGGCACACGTGATGAGGGCCGGAAGGTACTGCGTGTAGTACTTGTCCAGCCCGTCGAGTCCGCGGGTCAGCAGCACTGCGAGCGAACCCTGCCCGCCTGCCGCGGCGCCCGAGGTGCCGCCGTCGGCCAGCAACCGTCGGAGGGCAGCCTCCCGCAGGCGTTCCTTGACACCGAGGGCCAACCGGGCCGCCGTGGCTTCCTGCCCCCACGCGGCAGCGGTCCGGAGTACGATCCCGACGATGCCCGGAACGAGGACGTCACCGGCCCGCAGGGATCCTTCCGCCAGGCATGCGATTCCGACAGCCAGTGCCTGGGCCATCAGGACGAGGCCGGCAGCCCGGACGGCAGCGAGCGCCCCGAGCAGATAGACGGCAATCCTGGACCCGGCGGCACCCGCCGGTCCTCCCGCGAGCAGCAAGGCGACGGGTGAGGTATGCGCCGTCGGCCCCGGTCCGGCGGTGCGCTGCTGCGTTCGCCGGGCGGCAGCAGACTGCTCCTGCGCTCCGGGCGCAGCCGTCGCGGGGCGGCCGGCCGTCGCCGCGTTGAAGCTTCCGCTCACAGGGGTACCACGGCGTGGGCGGCCGGGATGCTGGCTTCGGAGATGCGGCGACGAAAGACCCAGTACGTCCACGCCTGGTAGGCGATGACGAGCGGCAGGCCGAAGCACGCGACGACGCTCATCAGTCCCAGCGTGTAGGGCGAGGAGGACGCGTTCTGCACGGTCAGGTCGAACGCGGAGCCGAGGGTGGAGGGCAGGACGACGGGGAAGACCGCCCCGAAGATGGATCCCACGAGCGCCAGCATCGCGGCGCCCAACCCGAGAAAGGCCCAGCCGTCGCGGTCGGCGGAGGAAGCCCGGTAGGCGACGGCGATCCCCGCGACGCCGAGCGCCAGAATGGTCCAGGTGAGCGGCGAGCCGGACCGCACCTGGATCAGCAGGGCCCAGCCGACGAACGGAACCATCGCCAGGGGCAGGACGCGGCGGAAGAACCGGTCCGCCTGGCTGCGCACGCCGCCCTCGGTCTTCAGGACGACGAACGCCGCCGCGTGGACGAGGCAGAAGAGCACGACGGCGGCCGCTCCCAGCAGTGCACTGGTGTTCGCCCAGGCGAAGGCGCCCCCCACCCGGTCGCCGTTCGCGTCCAGGGGAAGCCCGGTGGTCGTCAGAGCCAGGGCCGCACCGATACCGGCGGCAGCAGTGAAGGAACCGACGGCGATGGCCCAGTCCCAGCGGTTCCGCCAGGTGTCGCTGTCCCGTTTACCGCGCCACTCGAACGCGACGGCCCGGAAGATCAAGCCCAGCAGGACGAGCAGGAACGGAAGGTAGAGCGCTGAGAGCAGTGAGGCGTACCAGTACGGGAAGGCGGCGAAGGTGGCCCCCACAGCAGTGATGAGCCACACCTCATTGCCGTCCCAGACCGGGCCGACGGTGCCCAGCAGGACCCTGCGCTGGGTGTCGTTGCGCGCCAGAAGCAACAGGTGCATGCCCACTCCGAGGTCGAATCCCTCGAGGAAAAGGTAACCGGCCCACAGCACGGCAATCAGCACGAACCAGAGGGTGGGTAGCGCCTCGGTCATTCGGAAGTCTCCCTCTGCAGGTCGGAATCGGGGTATCGGCAGGGGCACATCGGGTCAGTAGGCGAAGGCAAGGACATCGCCGTCGTCCTTCCTGCCGGTATCCCCGGCGCCCTCGCCGTCGGCGGCGTCGTGGCTGAGTTCGGGCATCGCGGATGCCACCCCGCCCCGTACATAGGTGACGAGGAGCCTGACCTCCACGACCAGCAGGACGGCGTACACACCGGTCAGCGCAATGAGCGAGACCACCAGTTCGGCGAGCGAGACGCCCGGCGAGACAGCTGCGGCAGTGAACATGAAGACGCTGTCGACGCCGGACGGGTCGGGGTTCGGTGCGACGACGAAGGGCTGGCGGCCCATCTCCGTGAAAATCCAGCCGGCGGAGTTCGCGCCGAAGGGCGCAAGGATGCCGACCACGGCCAGTCGCATGAGCCCCCGAGACGCAGGCACGGTGCCCCTGCGCAGCACCCAGAGCGCGGCTCCGGCAGCGGCGGCCGCGATGGCACCGAACCCGATCATGATGCGGAACCCCCAGTAGGTGACCTCCATCACCGGAAGGTAGTCGATCTCGCTGCCGGCGCGCTCGCCGTAGATGGGGTCATCGGGCAGGGTAGTGCCGTACTTCTCCTGGTACTCGGGGAGAAGCGTGTTGACGCCCTTGACCTCGGTGGTGAAGTCACCATTCGCGAGGAAGGACAGCACCCCTGGAACCTCGATCACGGCAGTGATGTCGTCACAGCTCTGGGCCCCGAGGTTGCCGACCGAGAGGATGGAGAAGCCCGTGCCGTCGTGGCAGGCCGCCTCGGCCGCCGCCATCTTCATGGGCTGCTGGTCGAACATCAGCTTGCCCTGGAGGTCTCCGGTGATCGCGGTGCCCGCGAAGGCGATCATTGCGACGACTGCGCCGGCCCGTGCCGATCGCAGCCAGACCCCGTGGTCCACCGCATCGCGGGAGCGGGCAGCTGCCGTGTCGTCACCGACGACGACGCGGCCGTCGGCACCCACCGTGTCCAGGCCGTCGAAGCGCCGCTTCCAGAGGTGGTACCAGCTGATGCCGAGGAGGAACGCACCGGCCACAGCAAGCGCACCGAACACGGAGTGCGGGAAGGCCACGAGGGCCGTGTTGTTGGTGAAGACCGCCCACGCATCGACCATGACCGGGCGGCCATCGACCATCTCGACGCCGACGGGGTGCTGCATCCAGGAGTTGGCCACCAGGATGAAGTACGCGGAGAAGACCGATGCGAGGACTGCGGCCCACAGGCAGAGCAAATGGATGAGCTTGGGCAGGCGGCCCCATCCGAAGATCCACAGACCGAGGAAGGTCGATTCGACGAAGAATGCGAGCAGCGCCTCCATCGCGAGCGGAGCGCCGAAGACATCGCCGACGAAGCGGCTGTACTCACTCCAGGCCATTCCGAACTGGAACTCCTGCACCAGGCCCGTCGCCACTCCCAGGATGAAATTGATGAGGAAAAGCTTCCCCCAGAACTTCGTCATCCGGAGGTACTGCTCCTGGCCGGTGCGGTGCCACATCGTCTGCATGCCTGCGACAAGGAGCCCGAGCCCGATGGTCAGCGGGACCATGAGGAAGTGGTAGACAGTGGTGATTCCGAATTGCCATCGGGCAATTTCCAAGGCTTCCATAGGACCCTTCCGCGTACGCCTTACGTTGGTACTCCCAGACTTCTACAGCGTGTAGAAGAAGTTCTTCTACACATCGTAGAATAAAAGTGGGGCGTTTTCTACAAAGAGTAGAAATCCCTGCCGGAAGCCTGTAGGTTAGGTTCATGAACTTTGCCTCCTACGGGGCGGATCCGGCCCCGCCGGAAGTGTGAATCGCGAACTGATCGAAAAACAAGGAAGAACATGGCAACGCTCGGAGATCTCGAACGCACGGTGATGGAACTGCTGTGGGCCACGCCGGAGGCACTTACTGCAAACGAACTGCGGGACGCAATCGCCGAGGCACCATCAGGCGAGACGGGTCGCGAACTGGCGGTCACGACGGTTCTCACCGTCCTCTCCCGGCTCGAGAAGAAGGGCCTGGTGGAACGCGGGCGGAACAGCCGACCCCACCGGTACAAGTCGGTCACCAGCCGTGAAGCCCACACAGCGGAGCTGATGCACGAGGTCCTCGTCACCGCGCCGGACCGGGAAGCGGTGCTTGCGCGCTTCATCGGCAGCGTCTCCGAAACTGAAGCACAGACACTCCGCAAGCTGCTCGGCGGCAGCTGACCCGCCCGTGTTCTGGGCGTCCTACCTGCTGGCTGCGCTCGCGATCATCCTCGCACGGCCCGCGCCCATTGCGCTCTCCCGGGCAAGGTGGCCGGCGCGCGCCCCGTTCACTGCCATGGTGCTCTGGCAATCGATAGCCCTTGCCGGCGGCCTGTCCATGATCGGCGCCATGCTCGTGTGGGGTCTCGAGCCGCTCGGTGACAACCTCGTGTCGGCAGCCGGCGGTTTCTGGGACGTTGCCAGGAACCAGCGCCCGGCCGAGACACTCGGCGTCGTACATGTCTTCGCGCTCAGCGCGGCTTTCCTCCTCGGCGCGCACCTGATCTTCACCCTGATGCTGACCTTCGTTCGGATCCGGCGCCAGCGCCGCCGCCACCGGGACCTCCTCGAGCTGCTCAGTTCACCTGCGCTCGACAATCCCGCGACCCTCGTCATCAACCACCCGGCCCCGGTGGCCTATTGCCTTCCCGGCGGAGCCCGGTCGGTGACGGTACTGTCCGACGGCCTCCTGGACCTTCTGTCCCGTGAAGAGCTCGACGCCGTGCTCACCCACGAACGCGCCCACCTCCACCAGCGGCACCACCTGCTGCTCTGGGCCTTCGCTGCATGGCGTGCGGCGCTACCGTGGCTGCCGACCTCCCAGCTGGCGCAGCGCTCGGTCAACGAGCTGATCGAGATGCTCGCGGATGACGAGGCGTTGAAGCACGTCAAGGAAGCCACACTGGTGCGCGCTATCGCCATCGTCGCCTCAGGTTCGCCTCCACCGGTGTCCGGCGAAGAATGGCAAACCCCTCCGGAACCTCTGGCGCTCACTGCGCTGCCGGCGTTCGACCCCGGGACAGCGAGCACCGTCGAGGCGACGGCCCAGCGCCTCCGCAGGCTCCTGAGTCCCCTGCCGCCGCTGTCCATCCTGCAGCGCGGCACCGTCCTGGGCACGGCCGCCCTGTTGCTGACCGTGCCGCCCATCCTCCTGGTCGTGCCGGAGCTGCTGGGCTGAGTCAGGCGTCGATGCGTTCCCGGTCCAGGCTGGCAGCCCCGGCGACGATGAAGTCCTTCCGCGGTGCGACGTCGCTACCCATCAGAAGATCGAACACGCGTTCGGCGGACTCCGCCTCCTGGATGCGGACGCGGCGCAACGTCCGGTGACGGGGGTCCATGGTGGTCTCCGCGAGCTGCCCTGCGTCCATCTCGCCGAGTCCCTTGTAACGCTGGATGGGTTCCTTGAAGCGCTTGCCCGACTTCTCCATCGCCGCAAGGAGCCGGTGCAGTTCGTTCTCCGAGTAGGTGTAGACCATCTCATTGGGCTTGGATCCGGCGTTGATCACCTCGACGCGATGGAGCGGAGGTACCGCGGCATATACCCGGCCGGCGGTCACCAGAGGACGCATGTACCGGAAGAAGAGTGTCAACAAAAGGGTGCGGATATGGGCGCCGTCCACATCCGCGTCGGTCATCAGGATCACCTTGCCGTAGCGGCGCGCGTCGAGCTGGAAGCTGCGACCGGAGCCCGCGCCCACCACCTGGATCAGGGCCGCACACTCGGCATTGGACAGCATGTCCCCTACCGAGGCTTTCTGCACGTTCAGGATCTTGCCACGGATAGGCAGTAGCGCCTGATAGTCCGAGGACCGCGCCAACTTCGCGGTACCGAGCGCGCTGTCGCCCTCCACGATGAACAGTTCGGAGCGCTCCGCATCATCAATCCGGCAGTCGGCGAGCTTGGACGGCATCGAGGAGGTCTCCAGGGCATTCTTCCGCCGTTGGGTCTCCTTGTGCACGCGTGCCGAGATGCGGGACTTCATCTCGGCGACCACTTTCTCGAGAAGCATGGCCGACTGCGGTTTGTCGTGGCGGGCTGTCGAGTTGAGCCGGGCCTGGATCTCCTTCTCGACCACTTTCGCGACGATGGCCCGCACCGCTGATGTGCCGAGGATCTCCTTGGTTTGACCCTCGAATTGCGGCTCGGCGAGTCGCACGGTCAGGACGGCGGTCAGGCCGGCGAAAACGTCATCCTTCTCGATCTTGTCACCGCCGGCCTTCAGCTTGCGCGCGTTTGCCTCGATGACCTTGCGGAAGGTCTTGAGGAGTGCCTGCTCGAAGCCGCTCTGATGGGTGCCGCCCTTCGGGGTGGCGATGATATTGACATAGCTGCGCACCGTGGTCTCGTACCCGATGCCCCAGCGCAGCGCGATGTCGACGTCGCACTCGCGCTCGACCTCAGTCATGTGGCTGTGCCCGCGCTCATCGAGCACTGGAACCGACTCCTTGAAACGGCCCGATCCGTGAATCCGCCAGACGTCGGTCACTGCAGCGTCCGCGGCGAGGAACTCGGCGTATTCGGAGATGCCGCCGTCGTGCTGGAAAACCTCCTCCACCGGACCCGCTTCACCCGCGGAGCCCGGCAGCCTGCGTTCGTCGCGGAGCGTGATGCGGAGCCCCGGCACCAGGAAAGAGGTCTGGCGGGCCCGAGCCTGGAGCTCCTCGTAGGAGAATTTGGCGTCCTGGGTGAAGATCTGGCGGTCGGCCCAGTAGCGGACCCGGGTTCCGGTGACACCCCGCTTTGCCGTACCGACCACTTCGAGGCGGGATTCATCGAGGAACGGTTGGAACTCGGCGGTGGGCGAGAGTGTCTTGCCGTCCTTGAACCGGCCGGGCTCTCCACGGCGGAATGACATCTTGTAGGTCTTGCTCCCGCGGTCCACGAAGACGTCCAGCCGTGCGGACAGGGCATTGACGACGCTGGCACCGACACCGTGCAGGCCTCCGGAGGCCGTGTAGGACCCACCGCCGAACTTGCCGCCCGCATGGAGCTTCGTGAAGACCACTTCGACTCCACTGAGCCCGGTCTTCGGTTCGGCGTCGACGGGAATGCCCCGGCCATCGTCGTGGATCTCCACTGAGCCGTCGGAGTGGAGGATGACCGTGATGCTCTGGCCGAAACCGGCAAGCGCCTCGTCGACGGAGTTGTCAATGATCTCCCAGAGACAATGCATCAGTCCCCGGGAGTCCGTCGACCCGATGTACATGCCTGGCCTCTTACGAACGGCTTCGAGCCCCTCGAGGACTGAGAGGTGCCGCGCTGTGTAATCGGAACTTGGTGGGGCCACGGGTGGATGATCTCCTCGAGAAATGGGGGCATGGCGGTGCCGGCGTGCGGCGTGTCGTATCACCAGCCAGTTTATGACCCGGCTCCCCCAAGCCCGGACAGGCTGGCCGGTCCGCCGACCGTCCGGCTGGTTCGCTGGTACGCCCGGAGCGAAAGGACACCCAGCCGAGGAAGGATCAGCGACGAATGATGGTTATATGGGAAGACGATCCACACGAGGAGGCATTCATGTCCACTGCAGTAGCAACACGCGAACTAACCGCCCTGGACCGCTGCGACCGCTGCGGCGCCCAGGCCTACGTTCGGGCAGTCCTTCAGACCTCCGGTGGCGAGCTTCTCTTCTGCGGCCATCACGCGCGGGCGGTCGAGTCGAACCTCAAGCCGCTCACGTCGGAGTGGCAGGACGAGACCCAGCGGCTTCGTGAGAAGCCTGCGGTTATTGCCTAGGAGCAGGCAACAGGCTGGCAGCAGGCTTCCCCCGACGGCTCCGGTGCACGTCCGGCCGGAATGACGGAACCGTACCAACCACTGGAGGCCCCCTCGTATCGAGGGGGCCTCCAGTGGTTAATGCTCCAGTTGATCTTCCTCCTGCCGGGAGTCAGGCAGCACCGGACCGGCGGAGGCGAACCTGAACCCTAGTCCAGGTAGTCCCGCAGCACCTGCGACCGCGACGGGTGGCGCAGCTTGGACATCGTCTTCGATTCGATCTGGCGAATCCGCTCGCGGGTTACGCCGTAGACCTTGCCGATCTCGTCCAGAGTCTTCGGCTGTCCGTCGGTCAGGCCGAACCGCATGGCGACCACCCCGGCCTCGCGTTCCGAAAGGGTGTCGAGCACCGAATGGAGCTGCTCCTGGAGCAGTGTGAAACTCACCGCGTCCGCCGGGACCACTGCCTCGGAATCCTCGATGAGGTCACCGAACTCGGAGTCACCGTCCTCGCCGAGGGGCGTGTGCAGCGAGATCGGCTCGCGGCCGTACTTCTGCACCTCGACGACCTTTTCCGGCGTCATGTCGAGCTCGAGGGCCAGCTCCTCGGGAGTGGGCTCGCGCCCGAGGTCCTGCAGCATCTGCCGCTGGACCCGTGCGAGCTTGTTGATGACCTCGACCATGTGGACCGGAATACGGATGGTCCTTGCCTGGTCGGCCATGGCTCGGGTGATGGCCTGGCGGATCCACCACGTGGCGTAGGTGGAGAACTTGAAGCCCTTCGTGTAGTCGAACTTCTCGACCGCGCGGATGAGCCCCAGGTTCCCTTCCTGGATGAGGTCCAGGAAGAGCATGCCGCGTCCGGTGTAACGCTTCGCCAGTGACACCACCAGGCGGAGGTTCGCCTCAAGGAGGTGGTTCTTGGCGCGCTTCCCGTCGTGGATGACCCATTCGAGTTCCCTGCGGAGCTTGGCGTCCATCCCCGGATTGGCGTTGATCTTGTCCTCGGCGAACAGGCCGGCCTCGATGCGCAGCGCAAGATCCACTTCCTGCTCCGCGTTGAGGAGCGCGACCTTGCCGATCTGCTTGAGGTAGTCCTTGACAGGGTCGGCCGTGGCGCCGGCTGAAACCACCTGCTGCGCGGGGGCGTCGTCGTCGTCCGCGTCGGAGTAGACGAACCCGGTCGTCGAGCCGGTTTCGGCTTCGGCGACCTCGGGCTTGATCTCTTCGGCCTCCGGCTCGGCCTGTGGATCCGCAACGGCATCCAGCGCCTCGTCCGGGCTCAGGGCAGCGGTTGAAGCCTTCACCGGCGTCTTGGCGGAGGCGGCCTTCTTGGGCGCTGCCCGACGCTTGGTGGTGGTGGAACCGGTTTCGACCGAAACCGGTGCTGCTGTCTTCTTGACCGACACAGAGAACCTTTCATACGGCGGTGTGCGGTGCCGTCAAGGGGACAACACCACTATGACCCTGTCAAGTCCGTAGCTTCTTCCAATGGCATCGGTCAGGCGGGGTTCCTTGTTGGAACCCGCCTTCTGCCTGCGCTATTCCCGCCACCTTCAGCTTTCCAGGCTTCAGCGGGTACTGCGCAGTCCTCCAATTGGTGCACGGACCCGACCGGGTCTCAACCCCCATTGTCGCACGAGATGCCCGCGTCCTGGAAATCTCGAGGGTCGGGCTCCCGGGTTTTTCACCTCACCCCGCCTGCCGGTGCGGCGGGGCCCACGCCGAGCTGCGTTTCCTTGCCCATGCAGGCATTCCACCCCTGGAGATCAGTTCGGAAAGCAGCCTTGCCAGGCGGTAATCGGGCGCAGCCTCCTCTGCCTCCGCGAGGTGCACGCAGGCGCGTGAGCCCCGCCCCCGTGCGAATTCGATCCACGCCAGCATCGAGCACAGTGCGGCCTTCCCCTCGCCGGTCGAGACCGGGGATAGCCCCGTCAGGAGTGCGTGCACGGCGTCGACCCTGCTCCAGATGATCGCACCCTCGTAATTCCCCGACAGCAAGTCGCTGAGCTGAAGTGCGTCCGCCCTCGAGGACGGCGCATCCCAGACGGACGTATCACGGACTCCGCCGTTCCGCCGAAGGCTTCCGAGCGCCGGTACCACCGGTGACGCTGCCGGATATCGTTCCTCGAGCAGCGCGCAGGCCCGGGCCCCACGGACAGCGCTTCCAAGACCCAGACAGCTGCTGACGAGGAGGAAATCCCGGATCGTCTTCGAGCCCAGGCTGGCGAGAAGGAAGCCTGCGACGTCAGGCTTTTCCCTGCACTCAAGGGGTAGCGGCAGGTCGATCACTGCTTCCCAGAGCTCGACCGTTGCGCGGAACTGGCCTGCTTCCAGCCACCGGCCCTCACAGAGCGCAGCGTACTCCGCACGGGCCAGCGCCACGTTCGCCGTCGTCTGCGGAACCGGCGCGGCGGCTGCTGCCAGGTGGACTGCCGCGTCCACCGACGGCGCGAATGAACTGCCCTCGTAGATGAGCTCGGCATTCAGCGCGCTGTCGGCCACCACCTCCAGTGGGTGTCCCGGCCAGGGGCAGCACTGCGGGTCTGCACAGAAGTAGTCGCGCCAGGTCGAGGGTGAGACGAGCCAACCGTCGCGCAGGTGGAGGCCCGCAGCCTCCAGTGCGGAACCGAGGGCTTTGACCACCGTTCCGTACGGTGGGTCGTCGGGCCGTTCCCATCCTGCGGCGGTGTAGAGCATCATCAGGGAACCGTCAGCCGTGTCGTCGGAACTGAGGAATGAGCACACTCCGTCGGCGAACGCCGCTGCGTTTCCGTCCGCCTTCGGGAGGTCAACCCGAAGGGTGGCCCCGACCCGTCTGCCGGTCATCGTCATGACGACGAGGCTCTCGAACGGAACGAACCCGAGGGCATGAGGTACATAGGACAGGATGTCTGCCGGCGAGGTGATGCTGAGGGGCGAAGGAGATGTGGTCATGCCCCGACCCTCCTCCGTCGGCACCGCCCGAAACAGCGGCCACTGCCCTATGTGGATACTTCGGTGCCGCAGGAAGGACGAACCGATCGCGACGCCGGGAGATTCCGGCTCAGGACTGTCCCGGGCGCCCACTGCCCGGCGGCTCCGGGAGCCGCCGCAGGGCTTTCTCCCGCCTCCGCCGAGCCCGCTCCCGCGCGACGGCCTGCCGGATCGGCGGGACGACGACGCCCTGGGTCGCGAGCTGCCGCCGGACCCTCCGCCGGGCGACGAGCGTGGCGCCGGCACCCAGCACAAGGAACACCAGCTGGGTTGCGAGCGCGAGCCGGAACGAGGCCAGCGAGTACAGCCTGCCTTCCGAGAAACCCGAGGCCAGCAGGATGTCGAGGACCACTCCGATGACGTACATCGATACGAGCGACGCGGCGAAGCCGCCGATGTTGACGATGCCGGTCGCGGTGCCGACCCGCGTGGAAGGGTTGAAGGTTCGGGCGAAATCGAAGGCGATCATCGACCCCGGACCGCCGATTGCCAGCGCCACGACGAGCAGCGCCAGGAGCCAGTACGGCGCAGGGCCGGCATGCAGGAGCACCAGGAGCCAGCCGAGCGTGATGGCCCCCGCAATGGCCAGCACCATGGTGGACCTCCGCAACGGGTGGCGCGCCACGTAACGTCCGAGGATCGGGCCGCAGATGATCCCGACAGCCACGAAGAGCGTCATCAGTGCTGACGCCGCACCTTCCTCCACGCCTTCGGCGCTGACGAGGTAGGGGTAACCCCACATCAGGACGAAGACCGTGCCGGGGAATTGGATGGTGAAGTGGGACCACAGTCCGAGGCGGGTACCGGGCTGCCGCCAGGCTTCGGCAAGCGAGACGCCGGTCTGCCGAAGCGTGGGAGGGACGCCTCCGCTCTTCCGCTGCGGGCTGTCGCGGATCAGGGTCAGGGCCAGCACGAAAGCGAGGAGGGAAAGCGACGCCGCCGCCAGGAACGCGGGTGTCCAGCCGAACGTCGAAAGGACAGCCACGAAGGGCACGACCGACATGATCTGGCCGAGCTGGCCGATGATGCCGGTCCACTGTGTCAGGACCGGAATCCTCCGCGGTTCGAACCACGCCGGGAGCAGCCGGAGCACCGAGATGAAGGTGGTGGCGTCACCGGCACCCACCAGAAGCCTCCCCACGATGCCGGCGCCCACGGAATCGGCGAAAGCCAACTGCAGCTGCCCGAGCATCATCAGCAGGGCGCCGCCCACGATCAGGGCGCGCGAACCCCAGCGGTCCACCAGCACCCCCACGGGGATCTGCAGGGCCGCATAGACCAGCAGCTGCACCACGGTGAAAACCGCCAGCTGTGACGCCGTCGCACCGAACCGCTCGGTCGCCTCGATCCCCGCCACACCGAAGGTGGTCCGCTGGGTCACTGCGACGAGGTAGGCGCAGACGCCCGCCGCCCACACAACATACGCACGATGGTTACGGGATCCGCTCACCTGCCCATTATTCAACGCACAGGGCTGTCTTCCCCACCGTCGTCGTCCGTCGCACCCGGCATGTCCGGCTCGTTCGCCGCCTCCCAGAGGAGCGTCGACTCCTCTTCCGCCCGGGGACTTGCAAGATAGGCCTCGACGGCGGCACCGAGCTCCTCGGCACTGGCCAGTTCGCTGTTCTCCTTCACGAGGAGGGATCTGCGCTCGGTGCTTCCGGCATGCTCGTCGTACTTCCGCTCGAGATTAGTCACCACTGACTGCACCTCGGAGGATCCGTCGACCTGCCGAGCTATCTGGCGCTCGACGTCGCGCCCGGTTTCCCGCAACCGGTCGGTGGGGAGCATGAGTCCGGCTGAGGCCCCGAGATATTCCAGGCCGGCAACCGCGGCGGGCGGATACTCGGCCTCCGCGAGGTAGTGGGGGACGTGCACCACGTGCCCGACGACGTCGTGCCCGGCTTCGATGAGCCTCAACTCCAGCAGGTGGCCGATCGACGCCTGCAGTTCGGCCGTCGGCCGCCAGGCATTCATGCCATCGATGAGGTCCAGGCGGTTCCCGTGCACGGTGACACCGATGGGCCGCGTATGCGGAACGGGCATCGGAATGGCGTGGATCCAGGACAGCAGTGGGATCTCGAGCTCCTCGACGATGAGCAGGACGGCGCTGATGAAACGCTCCCACTGCAGGTCGGGCTCGAAACCAGTCAGCAGCAGGAAGGGCTCACCGAGTCCGTCATGCAACCGGTGGAGCTCGAGGCGGGGCGGCTGGTAATCGGTCAGGTGGTCTTCGGCGAAGGTGATTCGCGGGCGCCGGTTGCGGTAGTCGATCAACTGGTCGGCGTCGAACACGGCCACGGTCTCGGAGGCAAGGATCTCGAGCAGCTCTTCGCTGACCTGCGACACGACGTGCCCGGCGTCGACGAACCCGCTCAGGCTCGCCAGTAGCGGCAGACCCCGCAGCGCGGGGTCATCATAGATCTCCGCATTGACATTGAACAGTGTCCGTGGCTCCAGCATTGCTTTCTCCCTGCCTCCCTGCATCTGCCGCGCCCGGCGGCAGTCAAGTGATAGGACGCCCACGGCGCCCGTAGTTAGCTAACGCCCGGGACGACCCGTTTCATTCCGTGCCTCCGCGGCGCGCCCGCCGTTCCGGCCGGCGGAAGTCCACCAACGACAAGAGACTACGATCGAAAGGACAGCCCACGCCCGATCCTGGAAAATCCGCGGGCAACCATCCGGAAATGAGGAAGCAGCTTCGTGATCAAAGCAAGCGAACTTAACCTGACAGCCGCGTCGAAGGACCTGAGGAAGATTCCCAGCGACGCCTTGGTGATCGGTGTGGCCAAGGGACCTGACGGGCCGGTCCTTCTCGGCTCCGCCCTGCCTGCCAAAGCCGCCAGGGCACTCAATGATTCGCTTTCGGTCCTGGGAATCACCGGTGCCGCTGATGAGGTGCGGCGCCTTCCGGGGTTGCCCGAGACCGGCGCCGACTCCCTGGTCCTGACGGGCGTGGGACGGGCACAACCCGGACACGGCCTGCCGGCGGAGACCCTGCGGCGGGCCGCCGGCGCCGCCATCCGCCAGCTCGCGGGAGTCGAGACGGTCGTCGTCGCCCTTCCCTCCCCCTCCGTCGCCGAAGCGGCTGCCGTCGCCGAGGGCGCGGCCCTGGGCGCCTACGCCTATGAAGGCTACCGGTCGGGAATCGGAGCGGACGGCACTGCAGCACCGAAAGAGGACACGGGCGCGGTCAAGAACGTCATCGTGTACTGCGAGTGCGCGCAGGACTCCACGCTGCAGGACGCCCTGCGGCGGGCCACGGTGCTGGGCAGGAACGTGAATGCCACGCGATCGCTGGTGAACCAGCCGCCGAGCCACCTCTACCCCGAGACGTTCGCCCAGGCCGCCAAGGATCTCGCGAAGGGTCTCCCTGTCAAGGTCACCGTGATGGACGAGAAAAGGCTTGAGCGCGACGGTTACGGCGGAATCCTGGGCGTCGGCAAGGGATCGTCCCGGCCGCCCCGGATGGTCAAGGTGGAATACTCCCCGGCCAAGTTCCAGGTCCACCTCGCCCTGGTCGGCAAGGGCATCACCTTCGACTCGGGCGGACTGTCCCTCAAGCCGGCAGCCGGCATGCAGACCATGAAGCTCGACATGGCAGGTGCCGCGGTCGTCCTGAACACCCTCCTTGCTGTTGCCGAACTCGGCCTTCCCGCCAAGGTCACGGCATGGCTGTGCCTCGCCGAGAACATGCCCTCGGGCACAGCCCAACGGCCCGAGGACGTCCTGACGATCTTCGGGGGCCGCACCGTGGAGGTCCTCAACACCGACGCCGAGGGACGCCTCGTCCTCGCCGACGGCCTCGCCGCCGCCAGCGAGGAAGCTCCGGACGCGATCATCGACATCGCCACCCTGACGGGCGCCCAGATGATCGCCCTGGGCAACCGCGTATCGGGAGTCATGGGCGACGACGGAGTACGCGACGCCGTCAAGGCCGCAGCGGACCGCGCCGGCGAGCAGTTCTGGCCGATGCCGCTCCCCGAGGAGCTCCGCGCGAGCCTGGACTCGCAGGTGGCCGATATTGCGAACATCGGCGAACGCAACGGCGGGATGATGACCGCCGCTGTCTTCCTGCGCGAGTTCGTGGGCCAGGTGGACGGGGAGAAAATTCCCTGGGCCCACCTGGACATCGCGGGGCCCGCGTTCAACGAGGGTTCGGCGTACGGCTACACCCCGAAGTCGGGAACCGGCGTCGGGGTGCGGACGCTGCTCGCCTACATCGAGGACGTCCTCGCCCGGGCCGCCTAGGAACGGCACGGTACTGCCCTCTGGAGCTGCCGGGCACGAAGCCCTGCAGCTCCAGAGGCTTACCCAGGTGATGCTGGCCACACTGGAGGCCCGGAATTCGGTTAGCAAGTGGATGCACGGGTGATGTGGGGATAGGGTGAAACCTGATCGCCTGGCACTTGGCCAGAATCACCGACCGACGCGCTCACATGCGTCACAGATCACGCGAGGGAGCGTCAAAGTGGCCGAAACGGCACCTGCGCAAGAATTCGACATCCTGGTACTCGGTGGGGGAAGCGGTGGCTATGCCGCGGCGCTTCGCGCCGTGCAGCTCGGCCAGACCGTTGGCCTGATCGAGAAGGGCAAGCTGGGTGGTACCTGCCTCCACAACGGCTGCATTCCCACGAAGGCACTGCTGCACTCGGCCGAAATCGCCGACGGCGCCCGCGATGCCGCGAAATACGGCGTCAAAGCGTCACTGGACTCCATCGACATGCCGGCCGTGAACGCGTACAAGGACGGCATCATCGCCGGCAAGTACCGCGGGCTGCAGGGGCTCATCAAGTCCAAGGGCATCACCGTCATCGAAGGCGCAGGCAAACTCACCTCCCAGAACACGGTCGAGGTCAACGGCACCTCCTACACCGGCAAGAACATCATCCTGGCAACGGGTTCCTTCTCCAAGACGCTGCCCGGCCTCGAAATCGGCGGCAAGGTCATCACCTCGGACCAGGCCCTGACCATGGACTTCGTCCCCAAGAGCGTGATCATCCTCGGCGGCGGCGTCATCGGCTGCGAGTTCGCCTCGGTATGGACCTCGTTCGGCGTCGACGTCACCATCATCGAGGCGCTGCCCTCCCTGGTGCCGAACGAGGATGCTGCGATCGTCAAGGGCTTCGAGCGGGCGTTCAAGAAGCGCGGCATCAAGTTCAACACCGGCACGCGGTTCAAGGGCGTCGAGCAGAATGACGGCGGTGTGAAGGCCACCCTCGAGGACGGCAAGACCTTCGAGGCGGACCTGATGCTCGTCGCCGTCGGCCGCGGGCCCGTCACGGACGGCCTCGGCTACGAGGAAGCCGGACTCAACATGGACCGCGGCTACGTTCTCACCAACGAGCGCCTCCACACGGGCGTGGGCAACATCTATGCCGTCGGTGACATCGTGCCCGGCCTCCAGCTGGCCCACCGAGGGTTCCAACAGGGCATCTTCGTCGCCGAGGAGATCGCCGGGCTGAAGCCGGTGATCGTCGAGGACATCAACATTCCCAAGGTGACCTACAGCGATCCTGAAATCGCGTCCGTCGGCTACACCGAGAAGGCCGCCCGCGAAAAGCTCGGCGACGACCGCGTGGAGACCGCCGAGTACAACCTCGCCGGCAACGGCAAGAGCTCGATCATCGGCACCGGCGGCCTCGTGAAGGTCGTGCGGGAGAAGGATGGACCGATCGTGGGCATCCACATGCTCGGTAGCCGGATGGGCGAGCAGATCGGCGAGGCGCAGCTCATCGTGAACTGGGAGGCATACCCCGAGGACGTCGCTTCACTCATCCACGCACACCCCACCCAGAACGAGGCCCTGGGCGAGGCGCACCTGGCCCTCGCCGGCAAACCCCTTCACGGCTGAGCCGTCCCCCGTCCACCCGCTCCCGGTCGGGTGCGGGTGGACTAAGCTCGCAGATAATGCACCACAGCAACCTCAGCTGATCCGGCACCGCTGGTCGCCCAGCTGCCAAGGATCGAACTAAATAAGGAGAAACGGGGACACTATGTCTGAATCCGTGAACTTACCCGCTCTCGGTGAAAGCGTCACTGAGGGCACCGTGACGCGATGGCTCAAGCAGGTCGGTGACCGCGTCGAGGTTGACGAGCCGCTGCTGGAGGTGTCGACCGACAAGGTCGACACCGAAATTCCTTCACCGATCGCCGGAGTCATCGAGGAAATCCTCGTCGCCGAGGACGAGACCGCCGAGGTAGGCGCTCCCCTGGTCAGGATCGGCGACGGCTCAGGCGGGACCGGTGGAGGTGAATCGGACGACGCAGCGCCCGAGGACGCGCCGGCACAGGCCGAAGCCGCACCTGCTGCAGAGCCTGCAGCGGAAGAGCAGGCCCCGGCTCCGCAGGAGGCCCCGGCCGAATCCTCACCGGACAGCGGCAACTCCGAGGGCACCGAGGTGACGCTTCCCGCGCTTGGCGAGAGCGTCACCGAGGGAACGGTGACGCGCTGGCTCAAGGCCGTCGGCGACGACGTCGAGGTGGATGAGCCGTTGCTCGAGGTTTCGACCGACAAGGTCGACACCGAAATCCCCTCCCCCGTCGCCGGAAAGCTCCAGGAGATCCGGGTCAACGAGGACGAGACAGCCGAGGTGGGTGCAGTGCTCGCCGTCATCGGCTCGGGCCCCTCCGCACCTGCGAAGGCCGAGGCCGGGTCAGGGGAACCGGTAGCGGCAGCACCGTCGGAAGAACGCAGCGAAGCGCCCACGGAAAAGCCCGGAGCCGACAAGGAAGCCCAGCGCTCGAGCTCGACGTCGGAGCCCGACGAGCAGCCGACTCAGGAAGCTCCCGCTGCGAAGGAAGCCCCGGCAGAACCGTCGGAAGCACCCGCGAAGTCCTCCGAGCCTGAAACCGACAGTTCCTCCGACGCTTCGGCCTACGTCACTCCCCTGGTGCGGAAGCTCGCCAACCAGAGCAAGGTGGACCTGGCGTCGGTCAAGGGAACCGGTGTCGGCGGCCGCATCCGCAAGCAGGACGTCCTGGAGGCAGCAGAAGCCCAGAAGGCAAGGGAGGCGGCGCCCGCCGCCTCCGCTCCGTCCGGTGCATCCGCGCCGCAGCAGCCTGCAGCCCCCGCCGCTGCCGCCGCCGAGCCCTCGAAGCTGCGCGGCACCGTGGAGAAGGCACCGCGGATCCGCCAGACCATCGCCAAGCGCATGCGGGAATCACTTGAGGTCTCGGCACAGCTGACCCAGGTCATCGAGGTCGACATGACTCGTGTCGCACGCCTGCGCACCGCGGCGAAAACCACCTTCCAGGCGCAGAACGGCGCGAAGCTGACCTTCCTGCCCTTCATCTCCAAGGCGGTGACCGAGGCCTTGAAGCAGCACGCGAAGCTGAACGCCTCGTTCGACGAGGAGAAGAAGGAAGTGACCTACCACGACGCCGAGCACCTCGCCATCGCGGTGGATACCGAAAAGGGCCTCCTGGTTCCGGTCATCCGGGATGCGGGGAACCTCAACCTGGGCGGTCTGGCGAAGAAGATCGCCGATGTCGGTGCACGCACCCGCAGCGGGAAGATCGGACCCGACGAACTGTCGGGCGGAACCTTCACCATCACCAATATCGGCTCGGTGGGAGCACTGTTCGACACTCCGATCATCAACCAGCCGCAGGTCGGCATCCTGGGTACCGGGGCGATCGTCAAGCGCCCCGTGGTCATGACCGACTCGGACGGCGAGGACACCATCGCCATCCGCTCCATGATGTACCTCAGCCTGACCTACGACCACCGACTGGTGGACGGCGCCGATGCGGGACGTTTCCTGCAGACGCTCAAGTCGCGGCTCGAAGCCGGCGCGTTCGAGGCCGACCTCGGGCTGTAGGGAAGTACCAGCAGTACCTTTCCATCCTGTCAATGCAAGGAGAAAACATGGCTACCGTTCGTAAAGCCCACGCCGTCTGGTCGGGTGACCTTCCAACCGGTTCCGGTCAGGTGACCCTCGATTCATCGGGTCTCGGGACCTATGACGTCACCTGGAAGGCCCGCGCAGAAGAGGCGGGCGGAAAGACGAGTCCCGAGGAACTCATCGCTGCTGCCCACTCGGCCTGCTTCTCGATGGCGTTCAGCCTCGCGCTGAGCGAAGAGGGCAAGACCCCGGACCGACTCGAGACGCATGCCGAAGTCGACTTCGTGCCGGGTAAGGGCATCACTGCCATCCGCCTGACGCTCAGCGCACGCGTCCCCGGCCTGTCCGAGGATGACTTCCAGCGCCTTGCCAATGACGCGAAGGAAGGGTGCCCGGTGTCGCAGGCACTCGCCGCGGTCAAGGACATCACGCTCTCGGCGACTCTGGAGTCATAGGGATCGAGCCTCACGGAAGCGGGCCCGGAGCTGGAATCCGGGCCCGCTTTCCGTTGTCCCGCCGCCGCACATGCAGAACCACATCACGCACGGAAGTGTCCGCTGTTTTCCGGATGGCGTAGGGAGTGGTTCGATGGTTCCATGCGCATCCTCATCGCCGGAGCATCCGGCACCATCGGTACGGCACTGGTCCAGCAGCTCAGCGGAGCCCACGACGTCCACCGGCTCGTCCGGCGTAAGCCCGCCGGCCCTGACGAGAGTTACTGGGATCCGTCACGCGGAGAGATCGACCAAGCGGCGATAGAGGATGCCGACGCGGTGGTGAATCTCTCGGGTGCCGGTATCGCCGGAGGGCTGTGGACACGCAGCTACAAGGAACTCCTCTACTCCTCGAGGCTCAAGCCCACCAGGACGCTGGTGGATGCGATGATTCGCGCGAAAAATGCACCTGCCGTCTTCATCAGCCAGTCAGCCTCGGGCTATTACGGGGACCGCGGGGACGAGGTGCTGACCGAGTCTTCGTCCTCGGGTGCGACGATCCTCGCCGACATCTGCCGCCGGTGGGAAGCCGAAGCACACCGGGCGCCGTCACCGGTTCGAGTGGTCACTCCCCGCACGGGCATCGTGATGACCAGGGGCGGAGGGGCACTGCCCAAGCTCCTGCTTCCGCTCCGCCTGTACGGTGGCGGGCCCATCGGCTCCGGGCAGCAATGGTGGCCCTGGATCACCATGACCGACCAGGTTCGGGCCATGGAATTCCTGTTGACTGCTCCGGTCGAGGGCCCCGTCAATCTCGGGGCGCCAGAACCTGCCCAGGTCGGCACCATCGTCGCGGACCTGGGGAATGCACTGCACAGACCGAGCACACTGCGGATTCCTGAGAAAGTGCTGAAAGTCCTGGGTGGCCGTCTGGCCTATGAATTGCTCCTCGTCAGTGCGCGGATGGAACCGCGCGTTCTCACCGGTGCCGGGTTCACCTTCGAGCAATCCACTTCCAGGGACCTTGCCGCCTGGGTTCGCGCCTCACTGGCCACCTAGCCTCGCCCGGCCACCCCTTCTGCGGGTTCACCGGCAGGCTCACCGTTCGTCCCCCGCTGATTCATGCACTGAATAGATCTTCCAGCCACCGCCGTCGTTCCGGAGCACGAACACGAGCTCCTGGGTTTCGGCGGGCAGCCACACGGAACCCGGCGTGCCGTCGTCCCCAACGCGGGTGTAGCCGGAGACGGCGGCCCGCGCGGCAACAGAGGCCGCAACCGGTTCTTCTGTCCCGTCGACCGGAATGCCGGCCCCCCTGCCTTCCGCGCGGAAGCCAGTAGCCTTGCCCAACCGCTCGGCGTCCTCGATGGTGATGCGAAGACCGTCAAGCCGCCTGCCCGATTCCGACAGTGCCGACACGGCTTCGGCGTCGGCCGACATCGCCGGCGAGTCCGCCACATTGACGACATCCAAGAGGGACGGATCAGCTTCCGTGAACGCGGAGGCACGAACCTCGGCGAGAGCCGCCAGCGCAGCGATGGGATCCGTGGAACCGAGGTCGGCCGGAAGACGGGCCGGCACCCGATTCGCCGGCGTTCCGGCTGAAGGACCATTTCCGGGGCCGGTCATGGGGCCAGGTGCCGGGTCGGCCGGCGGACTGGTCGAGAGGCCGGCCGGCGGGCCTGATCCGGAACCGGTAGTGCGTCCGGTGGGCACTGCGCCGGCACCCGGCTGCGGAAATTGCCCGCCCGGGTTAGAGATAGCGGGCGACGGCGGCAGCCCGGGGACGAGGCCGGGCATCGCGCCGCGCGTCAGAAGGGGGATGCCGAGCGCCAACCCTCCCAGCAGCAGCAGGGCACCGGCTGCGCCGCCGATGATTCCGCGGATCGGCGGGCCGCCCCCGCCACTCGGTTCCCTGGCATTCCTTCCTCCTCTCTTGCCGGGGGTTCGCGCGGGTGCCCGGCCCGCCCGTCGTCGCCTGCCGATGTCCTTGTTCTGGACGTTCCGACGCGTCCTCAGGTGCGGAAGGACGCTCTCGTGGACCGAGCCGACGAGGTCGACGGGCAGCGGCGTTCCGGAGCCCAGGACGACGTCGGCGAATTCGGCTGCGGTGGGCCGCTGCAGCTCCTCTTCCGAAAGCCCCGCTTCGATGAGCTCCATCAGCTGGACCGGAACCCCGGGAATGAGAAGCGACAACGGAGCCCGCTCGACGGACGGCCCAGGCACACGCCCGGTCAGCGCGAACCAGGCCACCGCGGCGAGGGCGAAGACATCCACCCCCGTATCGAGCTCCGGTCCGCTTGTGCTGGTTCCCGAATGCCTCCCCCGGCCGGCAGCCGGCCCCGAAAAGCCGGGCGTGCCGAAGACGGCACCTGTGTCCTCCCCCAGCAGGCGCCCCACCCCGAGGTCGCTGAGAAGCGGTTTACCCTCGGCGGTGAAGAGGATATTACCGGGTGAGACATCTCCATGCGCTGCCCCCTCGGAATGCAGGTAGGCCAGAGCCTGCGCCACGGGAGCAAGGACGGTGACGGCTTCACCGACCGGCAGCGGACCGCGGCTGGCGACAAGCTGCAGCAGTGAACCGCCCGGAGCGTAGTCCAACCGGACGGCGGGGCCCTGGTCGGTGAGCACGAACTCATGTACCCGAATCAGATGCTCGTGCGCGAAACGCTGCAGTAGTCTCAGTTCACGGCCCGCTGTGGTCCCGGCCCCGCCGGGACCCTGAACGCCACCTCCCGCTGGATCCCCCGGGTGGGACATGACGGCAGTGCTGTCGACATCGAAAGTGCTCGTCACCTTGAGGGCGAAAGGCTCCCCGGTGGCGATGCTCTCGACGAGCCACACAACGGCGCTTCCCCCCGTCCCGAGCAGACGTCCCGTCCGGAATCCTGCAATCCGCGGCGGCAGGAAGCCGTTGCCATCCCCGCCGTCGACGTCGCGCGCAATTCCCGTGGAATAGTCCATGAGCTCAGTTCTAGCCGACCCCGGAACGCCCCGGATGGTTATCCACAGGCATTCCGCCACCGTCCCGGGGTCTACCCTTGAGATATGACTCTTGAGCTCTCGCGGGTTGGGTTCTCCCCACATCTCATCGGCTACGAAGACGGCTGGAGCCGCCAGCAGCAGCTGCACGCCGCCGTCGTGAACGGAAGCGCACCCAGTACCGTCCTGCTGCTTGAGCACGCGGCAGTATATACGGCCGGCAAGCGGACCGAGGACCACGAGCGGCCCCTCGACGGAACGCCCGTCGTGCCCGCGGACCGCGGAGGGAAACTCACCTGGCACGGGCCCGGCCAGCTCGTCGGCTACCCGATCCTCGCGCTGCCGGAGCCGACGAAAGTTGCAGGGTACGTCGATATCCTCGAGGAGATAATAATCACTGTCCTGAAGGACTACGGGGTCCAGGGCATTCGCGTCGACGGCCGGTCCGGAGTGTGGATCGAGGCGGACAGGGGACGCCCGGAACGGAAGATCGCCGCCGTCGGAATCCGCGTCAAACGCAGGGTGACGATGCACGGTTTCGCAGTCAACTGCAGCAACGACCTCGCACCATTCCAGCAGATCGTCCCCTGCGGAATCGCCGACGCCGGTGTCACGACCCTCTCCGCAGAAACCGGGCGGACCATCACCCCGCTCGATATCGTTTCGCGTATTGAAGACGAACTGCGCAAGAATGAATCATTATTGGTTCTCGACGAGGCAGCCCGTGCTCGCCTCGTCGGGGCAGCTAACCGAGCTGGGTCGTACCAGCCGGAAGGAGCTTTCCTGTGAGTCTCGCCCCCGAAGGCCGACGCCTGCTGCGTATCGAAGCGCGTAACGCCGAGACGCCCGTCGAGCGCAAACCGGACTGGATCAAGGCCAAGGTCAATATCGGTCCCGAGTTCGTCGCGATGAAGAACCTGGTCAAGAAGGAAGGCCTCCACACCGTGTGCGAGGAGGCCGGCTGCCCCAACATCTTCGAGTGCTGGGAGGACCGCGAGGCAACGTTCCTCATCGGTGGTTCCGAGTGCACCCGCCGCTGCGATTTCTGCCAGATCGACACCGGGAAGCCCCAGCCGCTGGATCGGAGCGAGCCGTTCAAGGTGGCGCAGTCCGTGAAGTCGATGAACCTCCGCTACGCCACCGTTACCGGAGTGGCGCGGGACGATCTTCCCGACGAGGGCGTCTGGCTCTACGCCGAGACCATCCGCCAGATCCACAGCATGAATCCTGGCACGGGAGTCGAGATCCTCATTCCGGACTTCTCCGGCCGCCCCGAACACATCGCGGCCATCTGCGATGCGGCTCCCGAGGTTTTCGCCCACAACGTGGAGACGGTTCCGCGGATCTTCAAGAAGATCCGACCAGCGTTCCGCTACCAACGCTCGCTCGACGTCATCACGCGGGGCCGGGACCTCGGAATGGTGACGAAGTCGAACCTGATTCTCGGCATGGGCGAGACCCGGGCAGAAATCTCCGAAGCCCTCCGCGACCTGCACGCCGCCGGCTGTGACCTCATCACCATCAACCAGTACCTTCGCCCGAGCGAGCGGCACCTCCCTGTCGACCGCTGGGTGAAGCCCGGAGAGTTCGTCGACCTGCGGGACGAGGCCGAGGAGATCGGATTCCTCGGCGTCATGGCTGGTCCGCTGGTGCGCTCCTCCTACCGTGCCGGCAGGCTATGGGCCGGGGCGATGCGCAAGAAGGGCCTTGAGCTGCCCCCCGAACTCGCGCACATCGAGGATTCCGGCTCCACCCTGCAGGAAGCTTCCACCCTCCTCGCAGGCTGATCTCCTGCCCGTCGCCGGTGGCGGTGCCCGACCGCGGGACCGCGGCCATCACGTAGGATTGTAGAACTATGTCGCACAGCACTGAGTCCTCCTCCCCCGCGCCTAAACGGCGTCTGTTCTCCCGCAAGCCCAAGGCCGCGAAAGGGCCGAAGAAAACCGGGCGGATGAAGCAGATCGTCGAAGTCTTCAAGATGACGCGCCGGAACGACCCCAGCGTTGTGTGGTTCATGCTGCTGGCGTTCGTGGGAATCGTGGCCGTCGGTCTGCTGATCGGCGTGCTGATCCAGAACGTCATCACGCTCCTCCTCATTTCCTTGCCGCTCGCCTTCCTTGCCGCGGTTTTCATCCTCTCGCGGAAGGCCGAACGCGCCGCCTTCTCCCAGATCGAAGGAAAACCGGGAGCGGCCGGCGCTGCGCTCAGCGTGTTGCGCAGGGGCTGGATCCTCCAGGAGCAGCCGGTTGCGGTCAATCCCCGCACCCAGGATGCGGTGTTCCGCGTCATTGGAAGGCCGGGAATCATCCTCGTGTCCGAGGGTCCGTCGGCACGCGTCAAGCAGCTCGTGGACGGCGAACGCCGCAAGATGAGCCGGATCGTCCCCAATGTGCCGGTCCATGTCCTCGAGACCGGACGGGATAAGGGTCAGGTAGCCCTTGCCAAGGTTCCGAAAACCATCCAGAAGCTCAAGAAGTCACTCACGAAGCAGGAAGTCTATGCGGTCGACAAGCGGCTCGCCGCACTCGGCACGAAACTTCCGATCCCCAAGGGTGTCGATCCCTTCAAGGCACGGCCGGACCGTAAGGCGATGCGCGGACGCTAGGGGTTCGTTCTCGCACCAGCGGACGCTAGGGTTCGTTCACGCACCAGATGCACTAGATGCGGACGAGCACCGTTCCTCGTGCCCGATCGTGAAGTCCGCGCTGATCGACATCGAAGATGAGTGCCGGGACCACCAGGCACACGAGGACCGCGCGGACGGTGGCGGTCGGATATTTCGCCGGCCGGCCATAGAGGGTCTGCACCTGCATGCGAAAGACCCGGTGACCGATGCTGTAGCCGAAGAAGCCCACGAGCAGGACCTGTTCGACGAGGAAGATCAGCAGGGTCGCCAGACCGTCCCAGTTGAAGAACGCGGCAGAAACCAGCGAGCACAAGGCCCAGTCGACGGCGATCGCCCCGATCCGTGGTCCCAGCCGCGCGATCGACCCCGGCCCGCCCTCCGGGCGCCCGAGGCGTTGCCCCGGCCATGCGGAGCCGCCCGCGGGTGGTGGGCCGTTCAACCAGGATCCGACGTCGTTTCTATTGACCACCCTCCAAGATTACTGCGGGTCGAGGCGCCCGCCGTGCGTCGGAAAGCCCGGCACCTGCAGCATCTGACTCTTTCGGGATAGGCTCGAAGGACACCGAAGTACTCCCACCGGCCAGGAAACGAGCCGGAAACAAAGCCGACACCGGCGGGTAACCGTGCGCGCCTACAGTTGGAACAAGTTACCGGCAGCACTCCGTGCGGCCCGTTCATCCCCACAGCCATGCGTAAGGAGCATAAATCGATGTTCAAAAATGCGGACGAAGTCCTCAAATACATCGCTGACGAAGAGGTCAAGTTCGTCGACGTCCGATTCACCGACCTACCCGGGGTGCAGCAGCACTTCAACGTGCCGGCGAAGTCGGTCGACGCTGACTTCTTCGTTCACGGCCAATTGTTCGACGGCTCCTCCATCCGTGGCTTCCAGGGCATCGCCGAATCGGACATGCAGCTGATTCCCGACGTCACCACCGCGTTCATCGATCCCTTCCGGACCGAGAAGACCCTCGCCCTGAACTTCTCGATCGTGAACCCGCGTACCGGTGATCCTTACCACCGCGACCCGCGCGGCGTGGCGGAACGGGCGGAGGCCTACCTGGCGTCCACCGGCATCGCGGATACCGCCTTCTTCGCCCCCGAGGCCGAGTTCTTCATCTTCGACAACGTCCAGTACGAGTCCTCACCGCAGGGCAGCTTCTATAAGGTCGACTCGATCGAAGCGCCCTGGAACAGCGGCCGCGAGGAAATCGGCGGAAACCTCGGCAACAAGACGCCGTTCAAGGGCGGCTACTTCCCCGTGTCCCCTGTCGACAAGCAGGCGGACCTTCGCGACGCGATCTGCGTGGAACTGGACAAGGCGGGCCTTGAGGTCGAGCGGTCGCACCACGAGGTGGGCGGCGCAGGCCAGGCCGAGATCAACTACAAATTCACCACGATGACCCACGCTGCCGACGACCTGCAGAAGTTCAAGTACATCGTCAAGAACGTCTCCGATGCGTGGGGCAAGTCGGCCACGTTCATGCCCAAGCCTGTCTTCGGTGACAACGGCTCGGGGATGCACTGCCACCAGTCACTGTGGAGCGACGGCGTTCCGCTCTTCTACGACGAGAAGGGTTACGCAGGCCTCTCCGACATGGCCCGCTGGTATATCGGCGGTCTGCTGAAGCACGCCTCGGCGGTCCTGGCGTTCACCAACCCGACGGTCAACTCGTACCGCCGCCTCGTCAAGGGCTTCGAGGCCCCCGTGAACATGGTCTATTCCCAGGGCAACCGCTCCGCCGGCATCCGCATCCCGATCACCGGATCCAACCCCAAGGCGAAGCGCATCGAGTTCCGCGCGCCGGATCCCTCCTCCAACCCGTACCTCGCCTTCGCTGCACAGCTCATGGCCGGGCTGGACGGAATCAAGAACCGCATCGAGCCGGCCGATCCGATCGACAAGGACCTCTACGAGCTTCCTGCCGAAGAGGCCAAGGATATCCAGAAGGCTCCCGGCTCCCTCGAGGAGGCACTGCTGGCCCTCGAAGCCGACAACGAGTTCCTGCAGGCCGGCGGCGTCTTCACCCAGGACCTGATCGACACCTGGGTGGACTACAAGCGCGAGATGGAGATCCGTCCGCTGTCACTGCGCCCGAACCCCTACGAGTTCGAGCTGTACTACGGCGTCTAGCAGACAGGTTTCCTGCACGACGGCGTCTCCCCACCGGGACATTCGAGCGGCCGCTGCCCTACGGGTACTTATCCGTAGGGCAGCGGCCGCTCCGTCGTGGTGAGGCGATAGCTTCCCCGGACCGACCATCTTCTCGCCAGTGGGCGTGCCGGGTACGGCCTTGAACGCAACCGTCCGCCCGCGTCAGTATCCGTAGAAGTGGCGCTCGAATACCGCACGGCTGCGGCGGGTCAGCTTCAGGTAGTCCTCCTCGAGCCGCGCTCCGCTCTCGGGCCCGTACCCGCACCACCGCGCCACCGCCTCGAGATCACGGCGGGAGGAGGGCAGGAGGTCCGAGCTGCGGCCGGTCCAGATGACGTTCGCCGCCCGGATGCGGGTGGCAAGGGCCCAGCTTCGCCGGAGGGTCGCAAGGTCCTCCCGGGGCAGAAGTTCCGCGTCCCCCAGAGCGTCGAGGGCCTCGAGCGTCGACGCCGTCCTCAGGATCGGGACGGCGTGCGCATGCCGGAGCTGCAGGAGCTGGACCAGCCATTCGACGTCGCTCAGGGCCCCGCGACCGAGCTTCAGGTGACGTGACGGATCGGCACCACGTGGCAGGCGCTCCGCTTCGACCCGGGCCTTGATCCGGCGGATTTCCCGAAGGTCGGTATCGGACAACTCGGCGGGATAGCGGATGGGGTCGATCAGCGCGAGGAAGTCCCGGGCGAGCGCGTCGTCTCCGGCGAGCGGCCGCGCACGAAGGAGCGCCTGGGCCTCCCAGATCAACGACCACCGCTTGTAGTACTCCCGGAATGATTCCAGTGACCGCACCATCGGCCCCTGCTTGCCCTCCGGCCGCAGGGCGGCGTCGATCTCCAGCACCCGCTCCGCGAGAACGGGCGGCTTGCAGGGTTGGGTCAGAAGCGCCGCGAGCTGCGCGACCACCTTCTCGGCCTGCTGCTGCGCGGCGGCGGCGTCCGCGCCCGGGTGTGGCCGGTGGACGTACATGACGTCGGCGTCGGACCCGTAGGTGATCTCCCGGCCGCCCTGGCGCCCCATGGCCATCACGACGACGTCGGTCACGCGCTCCTCGGTGGCGTAGACGGCCTTCTCCGCGACGTGCAGCGCCCCGAGTACGGCCGCCCGATCGGCGTCGGAGAGTGCGCGACCGACCTCGGGTTGGGTCAGCAGTCCCGCGCTGTCGGCGATCGCGATCCGGAGGAGTTCGCGGCGGCGGATCAGCCGGATGAGCCGCATCGCCTCCAACGGCTCCGGGTGGCGTGACATCTTCGACTGGATCTCCTGCCATTGCACGTCGAAGCTGTCAGGGATCAGCTCACTGTCGGACCCGAGCCACTTGGTCGATTCGGGCGAGACCTCGAGCAGGTCGGTGATGAACCGGCTGCTCGAAAGTACAGCGCAGAGCCGTTCAGCGGCGGCCTTCGAGTCCCGCAGCATCCCGAGGTACCAGTGGCTCTCCCCGAGCGACTCGCTGAGCCGCCGGAAGCCCAGCAGTCCGGCGTCGGGATCGACGCCGTCGGCGAACCAGGCCAGCAGGATCGGCAGGAGCTGGCGCTGGAGCACAGCCCGGCGCCGGATTCCGCCGGTGAGGGCCTCGATGTGGCGCATCGCACCCTTCGGATCCGAGTAGCCGAGCGCCGCGAGCCGCGCCTGTGCCGCTTCGGGGGTGAGCTGGACATCCTCCGCGCTCAGGTTCGCAGCCGTGTTGAGGAGCGGTCGGTAGAAGATCGACTCGTGAAGGCGCCGGACCAGGCGCTTGGTACGCTGCCATTTCTCGAGCAGTCCCTGGGCGCTGGGACGCACGCTCACCAGCGCGCCCTCCGACGAACGCGCCAGGGCGCGGAGGGCGGCCTCGTCGTCGTTCTTCGGCATCAGGTGCGTGCGGCGCATCCGGGTCAGCTGGAGGCGGTGCTCGAGCACGCGGAGGTAGCGGTAGGCGTCGTCGAAGTCCATCGCATCCGAGCGCCCGATGTAACCGCCGGCACTGAGCGCCTTGATGGCGCCCACGGTGTCCCGCACCCGCAGGCTAATATCGACCCGCCCGTGCACGAGCTGGAGCAGTTGGACGGTGAATTCGATGTCGCGGAGGCCACCGGGTCCCAGCTTGAGCTGTCGGGCCTCCTCGCTGCGGGGGATGTTCTCCGTCACCCTCCGCCGCATGGCCCGCACCGCCTCGACGAAGCCGTCGCGCTGGGAGGAGGCCCAGACAAGCGGCGCGATAGCCTCTTCGTAACGGCGGCCCAGCCCGGGGTCACCCGCCACCGCACGGGCCTTCAGGAGCGCCTGGAACTCCCACATCTGCGCCCAACGTGCGTAGTAGCTCAGGTGGGACTCGAGTGTGCGGACCAGCGGACCGTCCCGCCCCTCGGGTCGCAGGTTCGCATCGACCTCCCAGAGGGCCGGTTCGACCCCGGGCGAATAGACTCCGCGGGAGATTCCGGACGCGAGGAAGGTGCCGATCCGGGTAGCCTGCGCTTCATCCAGTCCTGGTGCATCGACAACATAGATGACATCGACGTCGGAGATGTAGTTCAGCTCACCGGCGCCGCACTTGCCCATCGCGATCACTGCGAGCTGCACCTTCGCGACGTCGTCGGGATCGTGGGTCGAGGCGGCTTCCCTGCGTGCGACGGCGAGGGACGCCTCGAGCGCCGCGGCTGCGAGGTCCGCAAGTTCCCTGCCGACCGCGGGCAGGTGATCGACGGGCGAGGGGGCCGACAGGTCACGCACGGCCAGGTCCGTCAGGTGCCGCCGGTACGTCGTCCGCAGGCGCTGGTGCGCCTCGGTTCCGGTGATTCCCGCTATGGGGTTGTCATTCCCGGGATCCGCTCCGACGGCTTCCAGGAGGGAGGCCCGCAGCGACCGGTCATCGACCGGCGGCATCCGTCCGGTGAACGGTCGAACGACGTCGAGGTGCTCCGGGTGGCGCATGAGGAACTCGCCGAGTGCCTCGGACGCCCCGAGGAGACGGAACAGTGCGGTGCAGCGCGCGGTGTCTCCCGTGATGAGGGACACCGCTTCCGGGTGGGCGGCCAGCAGCCGGACGCAGGACTGCAGGGCGAGGTCAGGACTGGCGGAGGCCCCCAGGGCGTCGAACAGGACTACCTCGTCGATCCCGTCGAGTTCCGGGGCGGCGAGGAAGCGCCTGCTCTGCTCGAGGTCCGTGAACCCCGAGCTGATCAGTTTCCCGTTGGAGCTCGTTCCACCGGCTCCCTGGGCGCGTGCCGTTAGAGGATCCCCAGGTTGCGGCGGAGCTCGTACGGCGTCACCTGGATGCGGTAGTCATGCCACTCGGCACGCTTGTTCCGCAGGAAATTCTCGAAGACCTGCTCCCCCAGGATCTCGGCGACGAGTTCGGACTCCTCCATGGCCCGCGTTGCATCATGGAGGCTCGCGGGAAGGGGATCGTGGCCCATGGCGCGCCGCTCGGCTGCAGTGAGGCTCCAGACGTCGTCCTCGGCGCCCTGCGGCAGCTCGTACTCCTCCTGGATGCCCTTGAGTCCCGCACCGAGCAGCACTGAATAAGCCAGGTAGGGGTTGCTGGCCGAGTCGATGCCACGGTACTCGATCCGGGCGGACTGGCCCTTGTTCGGCTTGTAGAGGGGTACGCGCACCAGGGCGGAGCGGTTGTTGTGGCCCCAGGAGAGGTAACTGGGAGCTTCTCCCCCGCCCCACAGGCGCTTGTAGGAGTTCACGAACTGGTTGGTGACGGCAGTGAACTCTGGGGCGTGGCGCAGGATGCCCGCGATGAACTGCCGTGCGGTGCGCGAGAGCTGGAACTCGGCTCCTGCCTCGAAGAAAGCGTTGGTGTCGCCCTCGAACAGCGAGAAGTGGGTGTGCATGCCCGAGCCGGGGTGCTCCGAGAACGGTTTCGGCATGAAGGTGGCGTAGCTGTTCTGGGTCAGCGCCACTTCCTTAATGATGGTCCGGAACGTCATGATGTTGTCCGCGGTCTGGAGCGCATCGGCATAGCGCAGGTCGATCTCGTTCTGCCCGGGGCCGGCCTCGTGGTGACTGAACTCCACGGAGATGCCCACTGATTCGAGCATGGCGACGGCGGTGCGCCGGAAATCCTGGGCGACACCTCCCGGGACGTGGTCGAAGTAGCCGGCCTGGTCCACCGGGACGGGCTGTCCATCGGGTCCGAGCTCGTCCGATTCAAGGAGGTAGAACTCGATCTCCGGGTGGGTGTAGCAGGTGAACCCCATGTCGGCCGCCGTGGCGAGCGTCTTCTTCAGCACGCCGCGTGGATCGGCCGTGGAGGGCTGCCCGTCGGGGGTCAGGATGTCGCAGAACATCCGCGAAGTCTGTTCTTTGTCACCGCGCCAGGGCAGGATCTGGAAGGTCGAGGGGTCGGGCTGCGCCAGCATATCCGACTCGAAGACGCGTGCAAGGCCTTCGATCGACGAGCCATCGAACCCGAGGCCCTCCTCGAACGCGCCTTCCACCTCAGCCGGGGCCAGCGCCACGGACTTCAGTGAACCGACGACGTCGGTGAACCACAGCCGGACAAAGCGCACGTCCCGCTCCTCGATGGTGCGCAGTACAAATTCCTGCTGCCGATCCATGAACAACCCACTTTTCTGCCGCTTCCACGGCGCTTCGATCCACTCTTCACTCTAGCGACAGCCGACAGCGAATTCCCTCCACCGGACCGGACCATTATGACGCCCGGATGTTACGGCGGGGTAACCTGCACGGAATGCAGGAACCTTGCCGTTCCACTCCTCCGCTAGGCTCTCGACTATGACCTCCGCCGAGAACTCCGCCGAGATTCCAGCGCCGTACGGCGTGGGCGCTGCCGCGCCGTCCGCTGATCCGCAGCAGACCGCGTCCGGTCCCCGACGAATCCGCACCCATCACCTTCAGCAGGCGAAGGCCGAGGGCAGGCGGTTCGCGATGCTCACCGCCTATGACCAGTACGCGGCCCAGCTCTTCGACGAGGTCGGCATCGAGGTGCTGCTCGTCGGGGATTCCGCTGCCAACAACGTGCTGGGACATGCCACCACACTGCCGATCACCCTTGATGAGATGATCCTTTTCTCCCGGGCCGTCAGCACCGCCGCCAGGCACGCGCTGGTGGTGGCAGACCTTCCCTTCGGCAGCTACGAGGTCTCCCCCGAACAGGCGGTGCAGTCCGCCGTCCGGCTCCTCAAGGAGGGCCTCGTCCACGCGGTCAAGATGGAGGGCGGCGCCGAGTACGCGGAAACGGTGCGGGCGTTGGTCAAGGCAGGCATCCCCGTCATGGCCCACATCGGCTTCACGCCGCAGAGCGAACATGCGCTCGGCGGCTACCGGGTGCAGGGCCGCGGCGATGCTTCCCAGCGGATCCTCGACGACGCCGTCACGCTCGCCGACGCCGGAGCCTTCAGCATCCTTTTGGAGATGGTGCCGGCACAGACGGCGGCCGACGTCGACGCCGCAGTGCCGGTGCCCACGATCGGTATCGGCGCGGGGGCATCCACCACGGGCCAGGTGCTGGTGTGGCAGGACATGGCCGGTCTCGGCGGCGGAAAACAGGCACGATTCGTGAAGCAGTATGCCGATCTCCGGAGCGTTCTCTCCAGCGCCGCACGGACCTATGCCGAGGAGGTCCGGTCCGGCGCGTTCCCCGGTCCGGAGCACTCCTTCTAGCTGCCCGGTCCCTTTCCCGGAAGTTCAGTCGTCTTCGGCGTCCCACGCCTTGTTCCGCTGCTCAACCTTCTCGAGGGCCTTCTCTGCCTCTGCCCGCGTTTCGTAGGGGCCGATGAGCTGCGACCAGTCGGACTGCGCGTCGACCTCCACCTCGTGAGTGCGGACGTTGAACCAGTATTCGCTCATGTTGCTCCTTGGACGTATTTCGCTTCGTCATGCCGGCCTCGCCTATAAGATCAAGGGTATGCCTTCCTCTGCAACTGCACCCGCTGGAATCCTTGAACGCGGCACCGTCAGCCCCCAGCGGCCCGTGCCGAAGGACATCGTCCGTCCCGAATATGTGGGACGCACAGCACCAGCGAAATTCACGGGTTCCGAGGTCAAAAGCGCTGAAACCATCGAAAGGATCCGGCGCGCCAGCAAGGTCGCCGCGCAGGCCATCGTGGAAGTCGGAGCACACGCGGTACCGGGGGTCACCACCGACGAACTGGACCGGGTGGGGCACGAGTTCCTCCTCGACCACGGCGCGTACCCCTCCACGCTCGGGTACCGCGGATTTCCGAAGTCCCTGTGTTCGTCCTTGAACGAGGTGATCTGCCACGGCATCCCCGACTCCACGGTGGTGCGGGACGGCGACATCCTCAACATCGACATCACGGCCTACCTCGACGGCGTGCATGGCGACACCAACCACACCTTCCTCATCGGCGACGTCGATGAGGAGTCCCGGCTCCTCGTCGAGCGCACGCAGGAGTCGCTCAACCGGGCCATCCGCGCGGTGGCGCCGGGTCGTGAAATAAATGTCGTAGGCCGCGCCATCGAGTCCTACGCGCGCCGGTTCGGTTATGGTGTTGTGCGTGACTTCACCGGGCACGGGGTCGGCGAGGCGTTCCACACGGGGCTGATCATTCCCCACTACGACGCCGCGCCCGCCTACAACCGCGTCATTGAGCCCGGAATGGTGTTCACGATCGAACCGATGCTCACCCTCGGCACCATCGAGTGGGACATGTGGCCGGACGACTGGACCGTCGTCACGAAGGACCGCAAGCGCACCGCACAATTCGAGCACACACTGCTGGTGACCGACCGCGGCGCCGAAATTCTGACCAAGCCCTAGTAGCCACTGCCGGCTCCGTTCCCTCAGCCCCACCTCTCAGCCCGACCAATCCCCTCGGCCCGCAGCCGACCACCGACCACCGACCTCTGGAGAATAATGCCCAAGGACACCGAGAAGAAGAAACCCGGCAAGAAGTCGATGCCCGCCACCGTCATCGGCGTCGACATCGGAGGCACGGGCATCAAGGGCGGCATCGTCAACCTTGAAAAGGGCGTGGTCGTGGGGGAACGTTTCCGCATTCCGACGCCGAAGCCCTCCACACCCGAGGCCGTGGCCGCTGTTGTGGCCGAGATCGTGAAGGAACTCAGTTCACGGCCTGAAGGGCCGTCGGAGGACGTGCCGGTCGGAGTGACGTTCCCGGCCATCATCCAGCACGGAGTGGCGCGCTCGGCGGCGAACGTCGACAAGAGCTGGGTCGACACCGATGTGGATGCCCTGTTCACGAAGGTCCTCGGGCGGGATGTGCACGTGATCAACGACGCCGACGCCGCCGGTCTCGCCGAGGTCCGCTACGGCGCAGGCAAGGGCAAGCTGGGCACGGTCCTGGTCATCACGCTGGGCACCGGGATCGGCTCCGCGTTCATCTTCGACGGCCGGCTCGTCCCCAACGTGGAACTCGGCCACCTGGAGATCGACGGCCACGACGCCGAGACCAGGGCGTCGGCCGTCGCCCGCGAGCGTGACGGCATCGGTTGGGACGAATACACGGTCCGGCTCCAGCGGTACTTCTCGCATGTCGAGTTCCTGTTCTCCCCGGAACTGATAATTGTCGGCGGGGGAATCTCCAAACGCAGCGCGGATTACCTGCCGGGCTTGAACCTCCGCACCCCCATCATCCCGGCGCAGCTCAAGAACCAGGCGGGAATCGTGGGCGGAGCGTTGCAGGCCGCTATCCTGCTGGAACGGAGAAAGATCTAGCACCACGGTGCTGCAGCCGCCCGGCCGCGCCGGCGGAATTCGAGGGTCGATCCGCTTCCCACCGCTTCCGGAGGAGACGGTTCTCCTGAGGTCTATCGTGCCGTCAGCGGCCGCTGCGCGCCGGTGGGAACCCGCTGGCTCTCCTGCGACTGATGGCGGAGGAGGGAGATCGCTTCGTCGAAATCCTCGAGGGACTCAAATCCCTGGTAGACGCTCGCGAAGCGGAGATAGGCGATCTGGTCGAGTTTGCGGAGCGGGCCGAGAATCGCGAGGCCCACCTCGTGGGCGTCGATTTCCGCGACACCGCTGGCGCGCACCGTTTCCTCGACTTCCTGCGCCAGGAGCGCGAGGTCATCCTCGGTGACGGGCCGGCCCTGGCATGCCTTGCGGACGCCATTGATGATCTTGCCCCTGCTGAAAGGCTCTCCTGCACCGGATCGTTTGACGACACTCAGGCTCGTGGTTTCAACAGTGGTGAAACGCCGCGCACACTGGGGACACTGACGCCGACGCCGGATCGCCGAGCCGTCGTCGGCCAGGCGACTGTCGACCACCCGCGAGTCAGGATTGCGGCAGTAGGGACAATACATGTGCCATGCCTGCTTTCCTCTGGCTGGTCGCGCTGATCAGTCGTATCAAGTCAAGTGTAGGACTACATCTGGTGAAACTACAAGGCTGCAATTACTACATCTGGTATTATCCGCCTAGAAGCGTGCTTCGACCGCTTCGCCATGAGCCGGCAGATTCTCTGCGGAGGAAAGTGCGGCAATGTGCTGCCGGACCTCCTGCAGTGCGTCCCTGCTGTAGGAAACGAACTGCACCATCCGCAGGAATGTCGTCACATTCAGCCCCGATGCGAACGCCGCCGTTCCTGCTGTCGGCAGTACGTGATTGGAACCTGCGCAGTAGTCCCCGAGGCTGACGGGTGTGTACTTCCCGACGAAGACGGCCCCGGCGCTGCGGATGCGTGCGGCAACCGCCTCGGCGTCGGCGGTATGGATTTCCAGGTGTTCCGCCGCATAGGCGTTGCACACCCGCACGCCGTGTTCCATATCCTCCACCAGGATGGTTCCGGATTGCGGACCGGCCAGCGCAGTGCGGACCCGCTCCGAATGCTTCGTTGCGAAACTGCGGGCGGACAATTCGCGGCGCACGGATTCGGCGAGCGCGGGGGAATCGGTGATGAGGACCGAGGCCGCGTCCGGATCGTGCTCGGCCTGGCTGACGAGGTCGGCAGCAATGAGTGCGGGGTCCGCGGTGCCATCGGCGAGCACGGCGATCTCGGTGGTGCCTGCCTCGGAATCGATTCCCACCACTGACCTCACCAGCCGCTTGGCGGTCGCGACGAAGATGTTTCCGGGTCCGGTGATCACGTTGACCGGTTCGATGGCAGGGCCGGCGTCGGACTCCGCGATGCCGTAGGCCAGGGCAGCCACGGCCTGGGCGCCGCCGATCGCGTAGACCTCATCGATGCCGAGCATCGCTGCCGCGGCGAGGATGACCGGGTGCGGCCAACCGCCGAATTCCTTCTGCGGGGGCGAGGCCAGGGCGAGCGAAGCCACGCCGGCGGCCTGCGCCGGAACCACATTCATGATCACCGACGACGGGTAGACGGCGAGCCCTCCCGGCACGTACAGCCCCACGCGGTCGACTGCCACCCACCGGGAGGTGAGCCGGGCGCCTTCGCTGATCTCGACGTCGACGTCGGCAGGCTTCTGCGCGCCGGCGAACACCCTCGCCCGCGCGATCGACTCCTCCAGTGCGGCTCGCACGGCGGGATCCAGGGACTGCAGGGCTCTGTCGATCACGGCACCGGGCACCCGGGGATGGAGCTGCTCGACGCCGTCGAACCGGGCAGCGAGGTCGGTCAGGGCTGCGAGCCCGCGAGCACGGACGTCGCTGATGATCCCCGCGACGACGGTTTCCGAGGAATGCTCGCTGGGCGCGGCGCGGGGCATGGCACGCCGGAGCTGGCCCGGGGAGAGGTCGGTACCGCGCAGGTCGAGGGTGCGGAAGGCGTCCCCCGCTGGAGCATTGCTGGTTGAAGTCACGCCGAAAGTCTACCGGCGGCGCTCACCATTGCCGCAGCCGGTCACCCGCGCCGGGTGCGCGCCAGTGAGAACAGGGACACGACGAAAACAACCAGGGCCACGGTGGCCGGCCAGATAGCGGCGGCGCCCGGCGAATGCAGCAGGAACACCGAGCCCGGCGAATCCTCGGTACCGTGCGGACCGAACAGCAGAGCTAGCCCCTCTCCCACCAGCACGGCAGCCAGCGAACCCAGGGCGGAGCCGGCCACTACCGTCACCACGCGGGGAACCAGCCCTGGCGCATCCATGCGGGCTGCAACGACCCCGCCGAGCACGAGGCCGGCGACCAGCCCGAGGGCGGCCAGGGTCAGGTCCCGCAGCAGCCAGGTCGAGGGCCGAAGCCGATCGCCGTACAGGAACCCCGCCGGGGCACCGAGCCACCATGCCACACCCATGGCGACGCCGACCAGCAGGGTGATGCCGGCCCACCACAGGACTCCGGCGGGCGGAACTGTGGTGCGATCCTCGGGCACCGCGTACACCGGAGGGGGATACGGGGAAGCCCCGGTGACGGGCTGCTGGCGTGGACGCATGACTTCTACATTAACAAAATGCAGGAGGGTTCCAGGACCGGCCTATCGTGGAAGGTGTGTTTCAACCGCAACCTCGGAGGTAATTCGTGACCGACCATCCCGGCGCGGTCAGCGCCCCTGCCCTCCAGGGCCCGTTCCGCGAGGTCTTCCGCCGCCACGCGGCTGGTGTCGCCATCATCACCGCAACCTATGAGGGACGCCCCTTCGGGTTCACCGCGACATCTGTCGCCTCCCTCTCGGCCGATCCCCCGCGGTTCAGCTTCAATATGGCGCGAACGTCCTCCTCCTGGCCGGCTGTCGCCAACACGAACTTCGTCGGCGTCCACATGATGAGTATCGACAACGAGGCGTTGGCCGAACGTTTTGCACGGTCGAAGGACCGTTTCAGCGGGGACGACTGGTCGTCGGGCCCCCATTCGGTGCCCCTGCTCCACGGCGTGGCGGGCTGGCTCATCGGCCGGATCAGCATGAGGCTCTCGTTCGAGAACAACGCCGTGGTGGTGGCCGAAGTGGTGGCCGGCGACACCGGGCCCGACGGCGCACCCCTGCTGTATCACGGCGGGAGCTACGGGACGCCCGCTGCAACCGACTACGTGATCTAGGCTCCACACGCCGGGGATTGTCGACCGGCCTTCGAACCGGTCCGCTCCCTCCTGTCCGGTCCGGTACCCGCCAAGGGGTGCGGCGGGAAAGCACCTCCTCCTGACGTTTCGGCGGACGGCGCGCTACCGGTCATCCGTCGAAGTGGGTTTGCGGCACTTCCTGACCGAGGGACTCGATGGCGGCAGCGGCCACCTGGTGGAGCTTCCTGTTCCGTCCGTTGGACGCGGCTTTGAGGATGGTCATCGCCGTGTCATGACTGCAGCGGTTCTGTCCCATGATGATGCCTGCGGCAATGTCGATGGTCGTCCGTGAACTTATCGCGGCCCTGAGGTTGTTTCCGGTCTCCGTCAGCTGCGCTAGACGCACTGCCATGCGGAGCGACTTCGATGCCTCCCTCGCCAGTTCTTCGGCAGCAGCAATGCCCGCCGGGCCGAAAGCGTGCGCTGTCTCGGCGTACAGGTCGAGCCCTGCATCGGCGTCACCGTCGAGCGGGATCGGAACCCCCAGTGCCGAAAGGATCCCATGGTCCGCGATCGCCTCGGTGTACCGGCCGAACCTGGTCTCGGTCCGAAAATCCGCGACGGTGTAGGTCTTCCCTTCGCGGGCTGCACGCAGGCACGGCCCGTCGTTGAATGCGTACTGCACCTCGTCCATCTTCCGCGCGTGCTCGCTGCTGGTGGCCATCGTCCCCTTGGCCCTGGGACGGAGCAGCGTGACTCCACAGAGCACCTCGCTGCCCGGGGAAGAGAGTCTGTCGGCGGCAAGCTTCGCCAGCCCCTTCAGGAATCCCTCGACGTCGGAGCTTTCGAGCACCATGTCCTGCAGCATCCCCGGCAGGGATACGTTCTCTATGGTCGATTTCTCTTCGGACACCTATCCCACTTTCCGGCCCTTGCCATCGGCCCGCCGGACGGCAGGGTAGCTTCGGGCATCGGTCGCCTCTCCTGGACGATCAAGCTAACGCTACCGGTCGGGATGGGCCCCCGGGAACCCTCTTGGGCTGCTACGGCGACCCTCGCGGCCCGGCTGGAAAGGCCGTCCCGGGTCAGGCGTCGAGGCAGGCGGGACCGAGAAGCACCTTCAGGTCACCGAACAGGCCGGGCGTCGGGCTGACTCGCAGGTCGACGCCGAGCTTCATCACCTCGATCTTGCGCGATCCGCTCAGGCGGATGAGCACCTCGCTGGTGCCGGGGTGGGTCCGCAGCACGTCGCCCAGGGCGCTCACCGCCGCCTCGGTGGCCTTGTGCTGGTTCATCGAGATCACCACGGGCCCTGAATGGCCCTCGCTGAGGTCGGGAACGCTGAGCTCCTGGGCGTTCAGCATGACGGCGCCGTCGTCCCTGCGCTGCAACCGCCCTCGGACCACCACGATGAGGTCCTCGGCGAGCACCGCGGAGATGGGCCCGTAGACCTGCCCGAAGAACATCACCTCCATCGAACCGGCGAGGTCCTCCACTTCCGCCCGGGCATAGGCATTGCCACTGTTCTTGGCGATCCTGCGCTGCAGCGAGGTGATCATGCCGGCAATAGTGACGATGGCGCCGTCGGCCGGTCCCTCATCGCTGATGATCGAGGTGATCGAGGAGTCGGCGTGCTGGCTGAGGATGCCCTCGAGTCCCTGCAGCGGGTGGTCCGAGACGTAGAGCCCCAGCATGTCCCGCTCGAAGGAGAGCTTGTCCTTCTTCTCCCATTCGGGCAGGTCCGGCACCTCCACCGCCAGCCCGCTTCCGGCGGCCGGATCGTCGAAGGCGCTGAACAGATCGAACTGGTTGGCCGCCTCGTTGCGCTTGAGGACGATCACCGAGTCCACCGCCTCCTCATGGATCATCGCCAGCGCACGCCGGGGATGCCTGAGTGAGTCGAAGGCGCCTGCCTTGATCAGCGATTCGATAGTCCGCTTGTTGCAGACGACGGCGGGCACCTTCTGCAGGAAGTCGCTGAAGGAGGTGAAGGCGCCCTTCTCCTCCCGGGCTCCGACCATCGCGCCCACCACGTTGGCACCGACGTTGCGGATGGCGCCCATGCCGAAGCGGATGTCCTTGCCGACCGGGGTGAAGTTCACGCTCGATTCATTGACGTCGGGCGGCAGGACGGTGATGCCCATGCGGCGGCACTCGTTGAGGTAGATGGCCAGCTTGTCCTTGTCGTCGCCCACGCTGGTGAGGAGGGCGGCCATGTATTCGGCCGGGTAATGTGCCTTGAGGTACGCCGTCCAGTAGGAGATGAGCCCGTAGGCGGCGGTGTGCGCCTTGTTGAACGCGTAGTCCGAGAAGGATTCGAGGACGATCCACAGCTTGTCCATCGCTGCCTGCGAGTATCCGTTCTCCTTCATGCCGGAGAAGAAGTCGGCCTGCTGCTTGTCGAGCTCGGACTTCTTCTTCTTGCCCATGGCCCGGCGGAGCATGTCCGCCTGGCCGAGGCTGAAGTTGGCAAGCTTCTGGGCCGCGGACATCACCTGCTCCTGGTACACGATCAGGCCGTACGTCCCACCGAGGATCTCCTCGAGGGGGCCCTCGAGCTCGGGGTGGATGGGCTCGATCTCCTGCAGCCCGTTCTTGCGGAGTGCGTAGTTGGTGTGGGAGTTCACGCCCATCGGTCCCGGACGGTACAGGGCCAGCACCGCTGAGATGTCCTCGAAGTTGTCGGGGCGCATGAGTTTCAGGAGCGCCCGCATCGGTCCGCCGTCGAGCTGGAAGACCCCGAGGGTGTCGCCGCGCGCCAGCAGCTCATAGGACGCCTTGTCGTCGAGCTCGAGGTCCTCGAGTACCAGGTCGGTGTCCTTGTTGCCCTTGATGTTCTCGACGGCGTCGGTGATGATCGTGAGGTTGCGGAGCCCCAGGAAGTCCATCTTGATGAGTCCGAGCCCCTCGCAGGTGGGGTAGTCGAACTGCGTGATGATCTGGCCGTCCTGGTCACGGCGCATGATCGGGATGATGTCGATCAGCGGATCCGAGGACATGATGACCCCGGCGGCGTGCACGCCCCACTGGCGCTTCAGTCCCTCGAGTCCGAGTGCCGTCTCGAACACCTTGGCCGACTCGGGATCGGTCTTCAGCAGTTCACGCAGCTCCTCGGCTTCGGAATGGCGCTTGGCGTCCTTGTTGTGGACGTCGGCAAGCGCAAGGCCCTTGCCCATGACGTCGGGCGGCATGGCCTTCGTGAGCCGCTCGCCGGTGGAGAAGGGGTAGCCCATGACGCGGGATGAATCCTTCAGCGCCTGCTTGGCCTTGATGGTGCCGTAGGTGACGATCATGGCCACGCGCTCATCGCCGTACTTGTCGCTGACGTAGCGGATCACCTCGGAGCGGCGACGATCATCGAAGTCGACGTCGAAGTCGGGCATCGAGACACGTTCGGGGTTGAGGAAGCGCTCGAAGATCAGGCCGTGCTTGAGCGGGTCGAGGTCCGTGATGCGCATGGCGTAGGCCACCATGGAGCCGGCTCCGGAACCGCGCCCGGGGCCTACCCGGATGCCGTTGTCCTTGGCCCAGTTGATGAAGTCGGCCACCACCAGGAAGTAGCCGGGGAAGCCCATCTGGGCGATGACGCCCACCTCGAACTCGGCCTGCTTCCGTACGTCATCGGGAATCCCGGCGGGGTACCGGTACGCCAAGCCCGTCTCGACTTCCTTGACGAACCAGGACTGCTCGTTCTCCCCCTCCGGCACCGGGAACCGCGGCATGTAGTTGGCCTTGGTGTTGAACTCGACGTCGCACCGCTCCGCGATGAGGAGGGTGTTGTCGCACGCCTCGGGGTAGTCACGGAAGATGGCCCGCATCTCGGCCGGGGACTTGAGGTAGAACTCGTCGGCATCGAACTTGAAGCGCTTGGGATCGGCGAGGGTCGAGCCCGACTGGACGCACAGGAGGGCGGCGTGGGCCTTGGAGTCCTCTGCGTGGGTGTAGTGGAGGTCGTTCGTGGCCACGAGCGGCAGTCCGAGTTCGGAGGCCAGCCGGATGAGGTCGGTCTTGACCCTCCGCTCGATGTCCAGGCCGTGGTCCATCAGCTCGCAGAAGTAGTTCTCCGCCCCGAAGATGTCCCGGAAGTCGGACGCAGCCTGTTTCGCCTCGTTGTACAGGCCGAGCCGCAGTTTCGTCTGGACCTCCCCGGAAGGGCATCCGGTGGTGGCGATGAGCCCCTTGCCGTAGGTCTGCAGCAGGTCACGGTCCATACGCGGCTTGTAGAGGTAGCCCTCGAGGGAGGCCAGCGAAGACATCCGGAACAGGTTGTGCATGCCCTCGGTCGACTCGGACCAGAGCGTCATGTGGGTGTAGGCACCGGCACCGGAGACGTCGTCGCGCCCTCCCCCGCCCCACTGGACGCGGGTCCGGTCCGCGCGTGCCGTGCCGGGCGTCAGGTAGGCCTCGACGCCGATGATGGGTTTGATACCGGCGGTGCGGGCCTTGCTCCAGAAGTCGAACGCGCCGAAGACGAATCCGTGGTCGGTGGTCGCGAGGGCGCTCATCCCCAGTTCCTCGGTGTGGCTGAACAGGTCCGTCAGCCGAGCGGCGCCGTCGAGCATCGAGTACTCGGTGTGATTGTGAAGATGGACGAAGGATGCATTTGCTGCCGCTGCTGAAACCACCTGCCTATTCTAGGCCAGAGGACGCCGGTCCCCCTGTCCGGCGGAACAGGAGCCGGGCCGGGACGCGGGGTCGCGGTCCGGCTGACGATCCGGAAGGAGCGGCCTAGACGGCCCCGCTGGCCAGCGCCGAGAGGGCGTAGGCCAGGTCGAGGGGATAGGGACTTTCGCACGAGACGGGCTCGCCGGTCCGGGGGTGGGCGAAACCGAGCCGGTGGGCGTGCAGCCACTGCCGTGTCAGGCCGAGGTTCGCGGCCAGTCGGGGGTCAGCGCCGTAGGTGAGGTCTCCCGCGCAGGGATGCCGCAGCGCCGAGAAATGCACGCGGATCTGGTGGGTCCTTCCCGTCTCGAGGTGGACCTCGACCAGGCTCGCCCGGCCGAAGGCCTCGAGGACGGCGTAGTGCGTGACCGAAGGCCGTCCGTCCTCCATCACCGCGAAGCGCCAGTCGGCGTGCGGGTGCCTGCCGATCGGGGCGTCGATGGTTCCGACGAGCGGATCGGGCAGACCCTGCACCACCGCGTGATACACCTTCTCGACCGTTCGTTCCTTGAACGCACGTTTCAGTGCGGTGTAGGCCGGCTCGGTCTTCGCGACGACCATGGCGCCGGACGTTCCGACGTCGAGCCGGTGGACGATCCCAGCGCGTTCCGGTGCACCCGACGTCGAGATGCGGTACCCCTCGGCGGCCAGCGCACCGACCACCGTCGGCCCTACCCAGCCCGGCGAGGGATGTGCAGCGACACCCACCGGCTTGTCGATCACCACGAAGTCATCATCATCGAGGAGGATCACCAGGCCGTCGACGGCCTGCGGGACGATGCGATGCGGATCCACCGCTTCAGGCAGGACCACGGAGAGTTCGTGTCCGGCCAGCACCCGGTCCGCCTTGGCCAGCTTCGCCCCGCCCCGGGTGACCCTGCCCTCCCTGCACCAGGCGGCGGCAACGGACCGCGAGACGTCGGCGACCAGTGAGAGCGCAGCGTCGGCGCGCGCACCGCCGAGTTCCTCCGGCACGGTGAAGACGCTCCTGCTGCCGGGCAGCTCAGCGTTCATGAGGCTCCCCCGCGCCCGGCGTCCCTTCGGTTCCTGTTTCGTCGCCGATGCGTGAGCCGTCCAGATTGATGCCGCGGAGGGTGAGCAGGCAGATCAGCACCACTCCGCTGACGACGGCGGAGTCCGCGATGTTGAAGATCGCGAAGTTCGGCAGGGCGATGAAATCGACCACGTGGCCCTGTGCGAAGGACGGTTCCCGCACCAGGCGGTCCGTCAGGTTGCCCAGGGCACCACCGAGGACGAGTCCGAGGGCCGCGGCCCAGCCCCTTGAGGCGATCTTGGGGACCTGGGTGATGATGGCGATCGATACCAGGACCATCACGATCGTGAACACCCACGTGATCTCGGTGCCGATGGAGAAGGCCGCCCCGGGGTTCCGGATGAAGTGCCAGTTCAGCAGCGGAGGGAGAACCGGAGTGATCTGCCCCTCGGTCATGGTGCCGACCACCCAGAGCTTGGTGAGCTGGTCGAAGACGTAGGCGACGGCGGCGCAGAGGACCACTACGAGGCGGTACATCGCCCGGCCGCCCCCGCGCCCGGCCCTCCTGCTGCTGCTGCCGGCAGCCTTCTCGGGCTGCCCGGCATTCGGGATTCCATCATCGGTCATGGTGCACTCTCGCCGCGGCCGTGGTCCCGTGCCGCAGGGCGGAACTGGCTAGGATTCTGCGACTTCGGTGGATTCGGTAGCAACTGAACCCCGCGAATCGAGGTCCTGCAGCTGCCCCTCGATGTACGCCTTGAGCCGCGAACGGTAGTCGCGCTCGAACTCGCGGAGCTGCTCGACCTTCTCCTCGAGAACTGACTTCTGCTCCTCGAGCGCGCCGAGCGTCAGGCGGCTCTTCTCCTCGGCGTCAGTCACCAGGCCTGTGGCTTCGCTCTGCGCTTCGGCGATGATCTTGTCGCGCTGCTCGACGCCGGCGTTGACGTACTCGTCGTGCAGCCGCTCCGCCATCGCCAGGACGCCTGCAGCGGATGCCGCGGAGGAGATGCCTGTTTGGGCCGGTATGGCGGCGGGATCCGCTGCTGAACTCTCGACCTCGGGCTCGGGGGCGACCCCGGCTCCGACCTCGCCGGAGGCCTCTCGCGCATCGGCGCCTGCCGCCACCGGTGCCGGCACCGAGGTGGGCTGCTGTGCGGCGGGGGGCGCTCCGTTCACCTGGAGTCGAAGCTCCTCGTTCTCCTGGTTGAGACGGCGCAGTTCCACGACGATCTCGTCGAGGAAGTCGTCGACCTCGTCCTGATCGTAGCCTTCACGGAATTTCGTGGGTTGGAACCTTTTGTTCACAACGTCTTCTGGCGTCAAGGCCATCTGGTCACCTCGTGGGAGTTATCAGGAAAGCCGGCTCTCAACACGGCCTTGCCTTCGGTACCGGAAATTGTGGACATGGAACGGCGGCTTTCCATCAAGCCGGAATTCAGCGTATATCTTTTGGAAGCCAAGTTCCTAAACTGCTTAGACTGCCAGGTTGGCCGATACGCCCATCAGGATAACGACGGCGATGAAGAGGACGAGGAATGCCAGGTCCAGTGAAACGCCACCCAGGCGAAGCGGCGGGATCAGACGCCGTAGCGCCCGGATTGGTGGATCGGTGACGGTGTAGACGCCCGTCGCCAGGACAAGCGCCCACTTCTTGGGGCGCCAGTCGCGGGCGAACATCTGCACGGCGTCGTACACGATGCGGATGATGAGCGCGAGTTGAAACAACATCAACACGAGGTAGACGAGGGCAAATACCAAACTCACAGAGAAGATCCAGTCCTTTGGGCCTTACAGGGGTGCGGCAGGTCCGGGAAGCCCGCGGATTCAGCTCTGGTTGAAGAAACTGGTCTGCGCCTCACTGGCTTTCTGGTCCTCGCCAAGGACTTCAATATACGACGGCGACAGCAGGAACACCTTATTGGTGACCCTTTCGATGCTCCCGTGAAGACCGAAAACCAGGCCGGCGGAGAAATCGACGAGCCGCTTGGCGTCGGATTCACCCATGTCCGTGACGTTCATGATGACCGGAATGCCGTCGCGGAAACTCTCACCGATGAGCTTCGCGTCGTTGTAGGACCGTGGATGAACCGTGGTGATCTGGCGGAGGGACGAGGAGTCCTCCCGGGAGGAGTGCGCCCGCTTGATGGGGGTCACCGGGGCGCGGTACTCGTCGACGGATACGCTTCGTGCTGCCGGAGCCGCCTCGAGGTGGCGTTCTTCGCGGTCGTAGTCCACTGCGTACTCCTCGTTCCTGCTGTGTGCGCTTCGCGGCTCGGGGTCATAGTGCTCGTCACCATCGGCAAGCCCAAGGTAGATCATTGTCTTGCGCAGTGCGCCAGCCATGGTAACTCCTGTCATCTAAGAAAGTGGAACGTCTGGTCGTTCCCGTGGCATCGCTGGTGTCGACCCCGGTATCCCCGCCGTTATAGCTCAGACGCTACCGCAACGGAGGTCGCGGACCGAGCACATCAGAGCCGATCCTGAGGTGTGTCGCACCGGCGGTGATCGCTGCTTCGAGGTCGGCACTCATGCCGGCCGACATGCCCGTCGCGCGGGAATCCACGGATCGTACCGTGGCAGCGAGGTCCCCCAATCGCTGGAAAGCCGCTAGTGGATCCACCCCGAGGGGGGCGACCGCCATGACGCCGGCGAGGGCCAGCTCCGGAGCACCGGCGATCCGGACGGCAAGGTCCTCGACCTGTCCCGGCGGTGCCCCGCCCCGGGTGTCGGTGGCGGCGTCGTCGAGATTGATCTGGACGAAGCAGGAGAGTGGATCCAGGGGCCGCTCCCCCCGCTGGTCGCGGTGCTCGTTCTCCGTCGCCCGCGCCTTGGCGAGCGCGCCCACGAGGGCCGCCCGGTCCACTGAATGGACGGCGTCGGCGTACCGGACCACCGATTTCGCCTTGTTCGTCTGCAGCTGGCCGATGAAGTGCCAGCGCAGGACGCAGTCGGCGGTTTCGTCGGCTTTGGCTGCTGCTTCCTGGTTCCGGTTCTCTCCGACGTCCCGGACACCGAGGCCGGCGAGAATACGCACGTCGGACGCCGGAAAGAATTTGGTGACGACGATCAGGGTCGGCTCCGGGAGTGCTGCCTCCGCCGACGCGGCAGCTATCCGTTGCCGAACTGCCGCCAGTCGGTCCTGCAGTTCAGCAGGCCTGCCACCGGATCGCGAGCCCGGTGCATCAGTCATGTCCGCCACACGAGCCCGGCGATCCGTCCCGCGCCCGGCTCACGCCGGTGCGAGAAGAGCCGCGGGTTCTCAAGGGTGCAGCGGGAATCCGACGGATCCAGCGCCGGCACGTCCGACGCCGCCGTATCCACCAGTACAGCGTCCGACCCATCATCGGACAGGACCATGTCCGCACGCACGGCTCCGGATACGACCTCGACCCCGAGCCCATCGAGCTGGCTCGTAACCGCCGCTGGAAGGTCGAGGGACGGGCTGCCGGATCGGGTGCTGGCCCTGGCGGCAGGCACCACAGCCGAAAATTCATCCCTCATCGACGCCGGAACCTCGTAGCACTTCCCGCAGACGGACGGCCCGATCCATGCTTCGAGATCCGTCGCCCCCTCCTCGCGCAGGCGCACGACGGTCCCGCGGACGATTCCGTCGAGGATTCCCTGCCGGCCTGCGTGCACCACCGCGGTCGCCCGGCTTTGCCTGTCAGCCAGCACGATCGGCACACAATCGGCGACCAGGACGGCCAGGGGAACCGAGCCGTCCGCGGAAACCATCGCGTCAGCGTGAACAGCAGTGTCAGCCTGAACAGCAGTGTCAGCGTGAACAGCTGCGTTCGCAGGAGTTCCGGCGCCGGAACCCCTGGAAGGCGTGACGGCGCCGGACCCACCCGCTCCGGTGCCTGCCGACGGTTCGACATCGGCCACAACACTGGAGTGGGTCTGGTTCATGAAGCGCAGGTGTCCGGGGAGCACCCCCAGCGAAGCCTCCAGGGCGCAGCGGTTGCGCGCGGTCGCCTCCGGATCATTCCCCACCGAAAAGGCAAGGTTGCCCGCGGTCACACTGGTGAAAGCCACGTGCAACCCCGGGCGCACCTGCTGCCGCCAGAAAAACACAGCGCCGGGCGTCCCTATTTGAGGAAGTCCGGCACGTCGAGGTCATCGGAACGGCCCGAGGACAGGTCCTGCTCCACGACCGCGGGCAGATCGACGTCGAACCCTGCGTCGGCCGGAACGGCCTGACCGCGCGAGCGCTGCTGCGACCAGGCACCGAGCCCGGCGGAAGCGGGAGCAGCCGCGCGGCGGTTCTCCCCGACCGTGGGAGCCGAGGCCGGCTTGAGCGCAGGAGTAGCGGGCTGGGACGTGACGTCCACCTGGTCGAAACCGGCGGCAATGACGGTCACGCGGGCTTCATCTCCCAGCGCGTCGTCGATCACGGCACCGAAGATGATGTTCGCTTCCGGGTGCGCAACCTCCTGGACCAGCCGGGCTGCCTCGTTGATCTCGAAGAGGCCGAGGTCGGAACCACCCTGGATGGACAGCAGCACGCCGTGCGCGCCGTCGATCGATGCCTCGAGCAGCGGGGACGCGATGGCGAGCTCAGCGGCCTTGACCGCGCGGTCCTCGCCCCGGGCCGAGCCGATCCCCATGAGGGCCGAACCGGCCCCCTGCATGACGGACTTCACGTCAGCGAAGTCGAGGTTGATCAGGCCGGGCGTGGTGATGAGGTCGGTGATTCCCTGGACGCCGGAGAGCAGCACCTGGTCAGCGGACCGGAAGGCATCGAGCATGGACACGTTGCGGTCGCTGATCGAGAGCAGCCGGTCGTTCGGAATCACGATGAGGGTATCGACCTCCTCGCGGAGGGTGTCGATGCCGGACTCCGCCTGGTTGGACCGGCGGCGGCCCTCGAACGTGAAGGGTCGGGTGACCACGCCGATGGTCAGTGCACCCAGCGATCGCGCGATACGGGCCACGACGGGCGCACCGCCCGTACCGGTCCCGCCTCCCTCGCCGGCGGTGACGAAGACCATGTCCGCACCCCGGAGTACTTCCTCGATCTCCTCCGAATGGTCCTCGGCTGCGCGCCGTCCCACCTCGGGGTCGGCGCCTGCGCCCAGGCCGCGGGTCAGTTCACGGCCGACGTCGAGCTTGACGTCGGCATCGCTCATCAACAGCGCCTGCGCGTCGGTGTTGATCGCGATGAACTCCACCCCGCGGAGACCCACCTCGATCATCCGGTTGATGGCGTTCACGCCACCACCGCCGATGCCGACGACCTTGATGACGGCCAAGTAATTCTGCGGTGCTGCCACGTCCTGTGTCCCTTGTTCGAATCTTTACGCTGTATGGGGTTCGTCCGGCCGGAACCGGACCTCGTTAAACGTTAACCTTCAGGATGAAAGTTAACGTTATGTCAAGTAACTTCTATCTTGACGCTATGGGCACGGGGCCGCCGTTGCAATGACATCGGCCGCGTGTCGCACCGATTACTGCAATCAGTCAGGCTGACCTACTGCTCTGCCGCGTCACCGCGTCACCGGCCGATCAGGTGTACTGACGTCGAACTCCTTCACGGGCGGATCCCCGGGCGGCATCGCAAGAAGGGCGGTCAGCACCCTTGCCTTGGCGGCATTCCGCTCAGCGCTGCCCCAGAAAATTTTCTGGTCCCCCGACAGGGATAGCTGGATGGAGTCCGGACTCGATGCCGAGGCGCTGTTCAGCCGCGTGAGGACATCTGCCGGAAGTTCCGCCAGCACCGCGGTGATGGAGGGGAAAACGGCGGAATCGATCGCCGCGGTTCCGCCGTCGATGAGCGGAAGCTGTACGGCGTCCCGGGCCGCCACGGTGCCCAGCCGCCGGCCCGTGGAATCGACGAGGACGAATCCGCTGATGTCCTGCACGATGGCCACGGGAGTCCGCTCGGTAATGGTGACCAGCAGCGTCGACGGTGGTTCCGCAGCGACATCGATGTCCTCGATGGGTGCCTTGTCCTTCAGGAGCTCCCGGACCTGGTCGTCGGAGATCTGCGGCAGGGGCACGCCCTGAAGGGGAGCAAGTGCCGCGGTGACCTCATCGGTCGGAACCAACGAGTTCCCCTGCACCTCGAGTTCCCTCAGCGCAAGCGCCGGGGAGAACACGAGGTAGGCGACCAGTCCCACAAGAGCAAGTACAAGGAGTGGAACGAAGATCAGCGCGTAACGGCGGCGCCGCCTGCGGGGCGGTGCGGGAAACTCGAGGACAGTGGCGGAGGGGGCCGTACCGGAGGCGACGGCCGAGGGAACAGTGGCAGAGGGAGCGGTGCCGGAGGGGGCGGTGGCCGCGGGGCCGTCGTCGAGCATGGAAACCCGGCTCGAGTTCGCACGGGATCCTGTGCCGGGCGCCGCGCTGCTGCCGGCAGGAGTGGGGGGCTTCCTAGAAGACATCAGCCGCTCCGTCCGGCGGGGTCTCGCCGGCGCGAAGTCGCTCGACGAGCTGCACGCCGTACCTGGTGACGTCCCCGGCGCCGACCGTCAGGATGATGTCCCCTTCAGTGGCGCGCGCCACCAGCGCCTCGAGCGCAGCGGCCGGGTTTTCCTCATAGGTGCCGGCGGGTCCCATCCGATCGGCGATGAGCCAGCCCCCCACGCCCGGCACCGGGTCCTCCCGGGCGGCGTAGACCGGAAGGATGGCCGTGGAATCGGCAATGCCGAGCGCATTGGCGAAACCCTGCGCGAATTCACTGGTCCTCGAATAGAGGTGGGGCTGGAACAGGACGTGGACGGAGTGCTCCCCGGCGACGGTGCGCGCCGCGGTCAGTGCTGCTGCAACCTCGGTCGGATGGTGCGCGTAGTCGTCGAACACGCGCACTCCCCGTCCAACGCCGCGTGCCTCGAAGCGGCGTGCGGCGCCCGAGAAGAGGGCGAGGTGCGCAGCCGCGACGGCAGGATCCACACCGAGTTCCAGTGCCACGGCGAAAGCAGCAGCTGCGTTGAGGATGTTGTGTCGCCCTGGAACACCGAGTTGGAGATCCTGCCGGGCGTCGAGTCCGTCGACCACGAAGGACAGGACGCTGTTCGAGGTGCTTCCGAGGGCGCGCGTCGCCTCGATGCGGATGTCCGCTTCCGCCGCGTAGCCATAGGTACGCACGCGTCTGCCCGGACCTGTTCCTGCGACGAGCTGTGCTGCACCGGGGTCGTCGGCGCATGCCACGAGCAGCCCGTTCTCGGGTACCAGCTCAGCGAACCGGCGGAACACTGCCGTCACCGCGTCCGCCGTGCCGTAGTGGTCCAGGTGGTCCGCCTCGACGTTCGTGACCACGGCGATAAACGGCGCGTAGTTGAGGAATGAGCCGTCGGACTCATCCGCCTCGGCCACGAAGATGTCCCCTCCGGTCCACTGTGCATTGACGCCCAGCGCCGCGACATCGCCGCCGATCGCGAACGACGGCGCAAGGCCGGCGCCCTGGAGCATCACGGTGATCATCGCCGTCGTCGTCGTCTTCCCGTGCGTACCGGCGACGGCGACCAGCTGCCGGCCCGCCGTGGCGGCGGCGAGGGCCTCCGACCGGTGAAGAACCGGAATTCCGTGCCGCTTCGCTTCGACCAGCTCCGGGTTCCCTGCGCGGATTGCCGAAGAGATCACGACGGTGCCGGCGTTGCCGAGGTTCGCCACGTCATGGCCCACGTGGACGCCGGCGCCCAGGGCGGCGAGTGCGGCGAGTGCTTTCGAGTCCGAGGCGTCCGACCCCGTGACGCGGAGTCCCTGCCCGAGCAGCACCCGCGCCACGGCCGACATGCCGGCTCCGCCGAGTCCGAGGAAGTGGACCGGCTCGGCAAGCCCCCCCTGATGTTCCTGGTGTTCTTCCGCGGGGCTCATGCTTTCCGCCCTGCCGTTTCGATCACGAGCGCCGCGACGCGCTGGTCGGCGTCGCGTACTCCCTGCCCGGCAGCGGCGGCGCCCATGGCGTCGAGGGCGGCGGAATCCGTGAGAAGGGAGGTCACTGTGGAAACCAGCCACTCCGGGGTGAGGTCGGAGTCCTCGACCAGCAACGCGCCCCCGGCAGTCACCAGCGATGCGGCGTTGAGGCGCTGTTCCCCGTTGCCGTGGGACAGCGGCACCAGGATCGATGGAAGGCCGACGGCAGCCAGCTCGCACACCGTCGCAGCACCGGCCCGCGCAAGCAGGAGGTCCGCTGCGGCGTACACGCGTTCCATTCCGTCCACGTAGTCGAGCTGGTGGTAGCCGGGTAGCGCCAGCGCATGGCCGTCGGCGGCGAGGACCTGCTTCCCGCGGCCGGTGATGTGGAGCACCTGCAACCCGGCCTCCACGAGTGCGGGCGCTGCGTCGGCCACCGCACGGTTGATGCTGGCAGCACCGGAGGATCCTCCGGTGACGATAAGGGTGGGCCGCTCCGGGTCGAGTCCGAGGCCCTGCCGGGCATTCGCACGGTCCGTTGCCCGGTCCAGACCGGAGATCTCCGGGCGCATCGGCATGCCGACCCATTGGGCCTTCGGCAGGTCCGCGTCCCGGAACGCGACGGCGACGGTGTTGGCGATGCGGGCACCGAGCCGATTGGCCAGCCCGGGGCGCGCGTTCGCCTCGTGGATGAGGACAGGGACCCGCCGGAGCCAGGCTGCCAGGTAGACGGGTGTGGCAACGTATCCGCCGACACCGACGACGACGTCGGCTCCCGCTGAGTCGAGGATCCGCCGTGCCTGACGCATCGCCCGCAGCAGCCGGAACGGAAGCTTCAGGAGGTCGGAGGACGGACGCCTCGGCATCGGCACCCGGTCGATGGTTTCGAGCTGGAAGCCGGCGGCCGGTACCAGCCGGGTCTCCATGCCTGATTCAGTGCCGACCACGAGGATCCGTGCGCCGGGCTCCAGTTCGGAAATGGCGTGTGCAATGGCGAGCAGCGGGCTGATGTGGCCTGCTGTGCCACCGCCCGCCAGGACGGCGGAAAGCGGTTTGCTGCGTGTCATGGCGCTGTGGGTTCTCTTTCGGGGCTGGCTGGAGAAGCGGTCCGGGCGGCTGCGTCGCCCGGAATCTTGGGGCTCTTGCGGGCGAAGGACAACAGCACACCGACAGCGGCCAGAGTGAAGGTCAATGCCGACCCGCCGTAGGAGATGAAGGGCAGCGGCACACCGATGACGGGCAGGAGGCCGGTGACCATGCCGATGTTCACGAAAGCCTGTCCGATCAGCCACACGAGGATCGATCCCATCAGGATGCGGACGAACGGGTCCGTGTAGCGCATGGCCACCCGGATGGTGGCAACTGCCAGGATACCGAACAGGGCGACGACGAGGGTTGCCCCGATCAACCCGAACTCCTCGCCGATGATCGCGAAGATGAAGTCGTTGTGTGCCTCCGGGATCCAGTTCCATTTCTGCCGGCTCTGGCCGATCCCCACCCCGAACCACCCGCCTGATGCCATCGCGAACAACCCGTTGTCGGCCTGCAGGCAGAGATCCGCGCCGTTGTCGCAGTTCAGCCGCAGCCAGGCGCTGATGCGCCCGCCTCGGTTGTCGCTGGTCACCACCAGGAGCAGCACGCCGATGATCCCGGCGATGCCGGCCAGGGTGAACATCTTCAGGGGTGCTCCGGCGAAGAACAGAGCAGCCGCGAGGATCATCATGAGGATCATGCCGGTGCCGAGGTCGCCACCCATCAGCACGAGCAGGATCGGAAGCCCCCCGATGGGTAGGGCCGGGACCACTGCGTGTTTCCAGTTCCGAATCAGAGCCTTCTTCCGCTCGAGCACCGTGGCGAACCACAGGGCGAGCGCCAGCTTCGTGGGTTCCGAGGGCTGGAAGCTCTGGTCCCCGATCCGGATCCAGTTCTGGTTTCCGTTGATGTTCTCGCCGATGAGCAGGACAAGGACGAGAAGCACGATCGCCACGCCCAGCCCCGGCCAGGCGAGCACGCGGTAGGCCTTCGGCCCGAGCCGGGACAGGATGAGCATCATCACCACCCCGGCGGTCGCCCAGACCGACTGTTTCAGGAACAGGGCGAACTCGTCCTCGCCGTCGGAGATCGCTTCGACCGACGACGCCGAGAGGACCATCAGCAGGCCGATCGCCGTCAGGGCCAGCGCCGTCCCGAGGATGAGGTAGTAGCTGGATCCGCTGGGTGCGCGGCCCGTCCCCTCGAGGAGGGTCCAAGCCCGCCGGAGCCCGCCTGCCGCTTTGATCCTTGCCGGTTCATTCCCGGCCAGGGATTTGGAAGCCGCCGGCTGGTGCCCGCCGGGTCTGGTTGGCGTGGTGACCATCTACAACTCCTCCGAGGTTTTCGCCTGCCCCTCCAGAACCGCACGCACTGCCTCAAGGAAGGCTGTGCCCCTGTGGGCGTAGGAAGAGAACTGGTCCATTGATGCGGCGGCGGGTGCCAGAAGCACAGTGTCGCCGTTCCCGGCAAGGCGTGCGGCTTCGGTGACTGCCCGGTCCATGACGGCCCGGCCGTAGGCCGGATCCGCCGCGCCGGCCGGGAACTGCCCTGTTCCAGTGTGCCGGTCGACGGCAGGAATGACCGGAACATCCGGAGCGTGTCGGTGGAGGGCCTCCCGAAGGGCGCTGACATCCTCCCCGATCAGGACGACGGCCTTCAGCCGCCGCGCATGGGTGCGGACGAGGTCGTCGTACCGGACCCCCTTGGAGAGGCCGCCGGCCAGCCAGACGACGGACGAGAAGGCGGCGAGCGAAGCGGCAGCGGCGTGCGGATTGGTCGCCTTGGAATCATTGATCCACAGCACCCCCGCCTCGTTGCCCGCAACCTGGATGCGGTGCTCCCCCGGTCGGTAGGCACGGATACCCTCGCGTACGGCAGCCGGTGCCACTCCCGCTGCGCGCACGAGTGCAGCGGCTGCAAGCGCATTGGCCACCAGATGGCGTGGAACCACCTCGCCCAGTTCCCGCACCGAGGCCAGTTCGGCCGCGGAGTCCTTCCGCTGCTCGATGAACGCCCGGTCCACCAGCAGGTCCTCCACCACTCCCATCATGCTGACCGCGGGGGTGCCGGTGGTGAAACCGACGGCGCGGCAGCCCTCCTGGACCTCGGCGTTCTCCACCATCAGTTCCGTCTCGCGCTGGTCGACGTTGTAGATGCAGGCGACTCTCGTCCGCTCGTACACTTTCGCCTTCGCCGCCGCATAGGCGTCATAGCCGCCGTGCCAGTCCACGTGGTCCTCCGCGATATTGAGGCAGACACTCGCAAGCGGTGCCAGCGAGTCCGACCAGTGCAGCTGGAAACTCGAGAGCTCCACAGCGAGGAAATCGAAGCCCTGCGGATCCCGGATCACGTCGAGGATCGGCGTCCCCACGTTGCCGGCGGCCACGGCACGCTTGCCCGCGGCGAGCAGCATCGACTCGGTCAGTCCCACCGTGGTCGTCTTGCCGTTGGTCCCGGTGATGGTGAGCCACTCCGCCGTCGGGCGCCCCTGCCGGATCCGCACGCGCCACGCCAGCTCGACGTCGCCCCAGATCGGAATGCCACGGCGTGCGGCATCGACGAGCAGCGGCTGGGCCGGGCTCCAACCCGGCGAGGTGACGACGACGTCGGGCTCCTCGCCGCCGACCAGCGGCACCGTGAGGGCATGCCCGCTGCCCAGCAGGACGGCTCCGGCACCGACGATGCGAAGCGTGTCGGCCTTCGCCCGGTTCTCGGGAGAGTCGAGGCCGTCGACCACGACGACGTCGACGCCGAGCTCAAGAAGGGTATCGGCGGCCGAGAATCCTGAGGCTCCGATGCCGGCGACCACGGCTCGCAGGCCGCGCCAGGGAGAATCCCAGGTCGTGAGGCCGCCGAGCCTGTCTGCCGGCGCCGATTCGGCCGGGGACGGTGTACTGGTCAACCCACAACCCATTCCGCGTAGAAGATACCGAGGGCCACCGCGACGAAGAGACCGGCGAGGATCCAGAATCGCACCACGACGGTCACCTCAAGCCAGCCCTTGAGTTCGAAGTGATGCTGGAGCGGCGCCATGAGGAAGACCCGCTTTCCTCCGGTGAGCTTGAAATAGCCCACCTGGATGATCACGGAGAGCGTGATGACCACGAACAGGCCGGCAAGGATGACCAGCAGCAGTTCGGTCCGCGAGAGGATCGCGAAACCGGCGATCGCCCCGCCGAGCGCGAGGGATCCGGTGTCACCCATGAAGATCTTCGCCGGCGAGGTGTTCCACCACAGGAAGCCCACGAGAGCCCCGCAGAGGGAAGCCGCAAGGAGTGCGAGGTCCAGCGGATCCCGCACCGAGTAGCAGACGTCGCCGACCACGCGGGAGGAGCCGCAGCTCTGGTTGGACTGCCAGATTCCCATCAGCATGTAGGCACCGAAGACCAGGATCGAGGCTCCCGCCGCAAGGCCGTCCAGACCATCCGTGAGGTTGACGCCGTTCGAGGTTCCCGTGATGATCAGGTTCGCCCACAGCACGAACAGGATCGCTCCGCCCACAGTGCCGGCGAAGGCGAAGTCGAAGGACGTATCCCGGATGAACGAGACAGCGGTGGAGCCGGGTGTCCGGCCCTCCTCGTTGGGGAACTGAAGTGCCAGGACGCCGAACACGACCCCTACAGTGGTCTGTCCCACGATCTTCGCGGGAGCGCTCAGTCCGAGGCTGCGCTGTTTCGAGATCTTGATGTAGTCGTCGAAGAATCCGACGAGTCCCATGCCCGCCATGAGCAGCAGGAGGAGGAGCCCGGAGGCGGTGGGCCCGTTCGAGCCACCGACCATCCCCATGACGAGGTGCGTCAGGAAATAGGCAAGGAGCACTGCGCCGACGATGACCGCACCGCCCATCGTGGGAGTACCACGCTTGGTGTGGTGCGCTGTGGGGCCGTCGTCGCGGATGAACTGTCCGTAGCCCCTGCTGACGAGGAGCCGAATGAACAGGGGCGTCCCGAGGAATCCGATGACGAGGGCGGTGGCCGCTCCGATCAGTATCGCGATCACGGCCGTGTCCCGCTTTCAGGCCGGACTCTGCCGGAGGTGTCGCTGCCGGAGGTGTCGCTGCCGACGGACACGCCGCCGACGGTGTCGCTGCCGGAGGTGTCGCTGCCGACGGACACGCCGCCGGACGCGGTGAAACTGTCGCCGAGGAAACGCAGTCCGGCGCCGTTCGAGGATTTGAACAGCACGATGTCCCCTGGTGCAACTCCCGCCCGGAGAATCTCGCCTGCGGCGGCCGCGTCGCTCACGTGGACGGCTTCCTCACCCCAGGAACCTTCGAGCACTGCACCGTTGAAGAGCGCGCGGGCGTTGTCCCCCACCACGACCAGTTTCGAGATATTCAGCCGGACCACCACGCGTCCCAGGAGGTCGTGTTCCTCGATCGACCGCTCGCCCAGTTCGAGCATCTCGCCCAGCACGGCCCAGGTACGCCGCCGGCCGGCTCCGAGTTCGGCCAGGGTGCGTAATGCGGCACGCATGGATTCGGGGTTGGCATTGTAGGCATCGTTGATGATGGTGACGCCGTCGTCGCGCTCAGTGCGTTCCATCCGCCACCGGCTCGTCGCCTGCTGGGTGCGGAGGGCCGCCGCGATACGCTCGCCCGGAACTCCGACGGCCCAGCCCACTGCTGCGGCGGCAAGCAGGTTCGTCACCTGGTGGAGGCCCAGCAGGGGTGAGGTCACCCGGTGCGTCTCACCGTCGGGCAGGACGAGCGTGAAGTCGGGGTGGCCCTCGGCGGTGGTGGTGCTGTCGCGTGCGCTCAGGACCGTGCCGTCGTCGGTCGTGAAGTCGGTGGACGATGTGAAGTAGAGCTTATCGGCGGCCGTGCGGGTCCTCATGGCGGAGACGCGCTCGTCGTCCGCGTTGAAGACGGCGGTTGCACCGGACGGGAGCGCCTCGAAGAGTTCGCCCTTGGCCGCGGCGATATTCTCCACGCCGCCGAACTCCCCGGCGTGGGCGGACCCGACCCCAAGGACCACACCGATATCGGGCTGGACCATCTCCGCCAGGTAGCGGATATGCCCGGGTTTCGTGGCTCCCATCTCGATGATGAGATAGCGCGTGTCGAGGGCGGCTTTGAAGACCGTGAGCGGCACTCCGACCTCGCCGTTGAAGGATCCGCCGGGCGCGATGGTCGGAGCCTCGGTTCCCAGCATGCCGGCCAGGAGGTCCTTCGTGGTGGTCTTGCCGGCCGACCCGGTGATGCCGATCACCGTCAGTGGGCTGAAGGCCCGGATCCGGCGTACCGCTTCCGCTGCGAGGGCGCCCATGGCCAGCACCGCGTCGGGGACGATCACCGAAGGAAAGTCGGCGCCGTCACCGGTTGCCGAGACGGGCCGCTCCGCCAGGGCGAGGACAGCGCCGCGCTCAACCGCCTGCGGGACGAATCGGTGCCCGTCCGAGCTTTCGCCCGGCTTGGCGATGAAGAGGCTGCCCGCCGTGCACTCGCGGGAATCGGTGGCTGCAGAGGTGACGGTTCGGGAAGGATCTGCCTGGGCGGAGCGTGAAAGATAGCCCCCGGTGATTGCCGCGATCTCGGCTGCGCTGAATTCAATCATGACGGTTCAGGATTCTATCCCCGGCTGCGGAAGCACAGAGAATCCGCGCCTTGTCAACGCGGCGGCCAGTTCGACGCGGTCATCGAGGGAATGGTTGACACCCTTGACCTCCTGCCACACTTCGTGGCCGCGGCCTGCGACCACGATGGTGTCGTCGGGGCCCGCCAGCAGCACCGCATGCTCGATCGCCGCCGCGCGCGGAAACACCTCCAGCACCTCGGTGGCCAGGGAGCCGGCGCGGACGGCCGCGGTGGCGCCCGCCAGGACACCGGCGCGGATGAACGCATCATCCTCGTCGTGCGGATCATCGTCGGTGACGATGACGACGTCGGCCAGTCGCGCCGCGACGGCGCCCATGATGGGGCGTTTCGTCTCATCCCGCTGCCCTGTTGCCCCGAAAACGACGATCACGCGTGACCCGTCCCGCCGCACCGAGGAAAGGGTGCGCTCCAGGGCGTCGGGATTGTGGGCGAAATCGACGATGCCGGCAGGACGGTTGCTGATCACCTGCATGCGCCCGGGGACCTGGATGGTGAACGGGTCCCGGCTGTCGGCGGCGCGCTGCACCTCGTCCGCGGACACTCCAGAGGCAAGCACCATGACCGCAGCCAGGGCTGCGTTGGAGATGTTGAAAGTTCCTGGCAGCCCACAGCGCAGGGACAGGGTAACGCCGTCGGGCCCGGTGATGGTGAAGGCGTGGCCGAGGCCGTCCTGCTCGATGCCCCCCACCCGCCAGTCGGCGGCGTCGCCGTCGCTTGCCGCGTCGATCCGTGCCTCGGTGGTCAGCAGCGTGGTGACGGGATGGGCGGCCTCGCGGGCGAGCCGCTGCCCCCAGGCGTCATCGACTGTGATGACCCTCGTCCGTGCGTGCGCCGCATCGAAGAGTTGGGCTTTGACCGCGAAGTAACGCTCCATGTCGCCATGAAGGTCGAGATGGTCCTGGGTGAGGTTGGTGAAGCCTGCGACGTCGAAGACGACCCCGTCCACGCGTCCGAATTCGAGCGCATGCGAGGACACTTCCATGGACGCCGCCGTCAGCTTCCGCTCCCTCATCAGCGCCAGCAGCGAGTGCACCTGGGGGGATTCGGGGGTGGTGAGCAGGCTGGGAATGGGGTCCTCACCGGCAAGGATCTCGATCGTCCCGATCAGCCCCGTGGTGCGGCCCAGCGCGCGAAGCAGGGAGTTGAGGAAGTAGGTGGTGGTGGTCTTGCCGTTCGTCCCGGTGACTCCGTACAGCGCTGGACGTTCGACGCCGTCGGGCTGGCTCCGGAACACCAGCCGGGACAGCGGTCCCACCAGCCTGCGCGGATCGGCGGCAGTGAAGACCGGCACGCCGTCGAGTTCGGCAGCTCCGATGAGTGTGGCACCCGCTGCGTCGGTCAGGACGGCGGAGGCGCCCCTGGCGACGGCGAGGCCGGCGAACTCGGCACCGTGGCGGCGAGACCCCGGCAGCGCGGCATAAAGGTCCCCCGGCCGGACGGAGCGCGAGTCGAGCGCCACTCCCGTCACAGCGACCTCCGCGCGTTCGGACTCGGCAGCCGGCAGGGAACCGTACCGGACCGAGGACAGGCCCGAGGGCAGGTGCTGCAGCACGCGCAGCAACTGGACGGTTTCAACGCTGGTCGGCCTCATTACGTCGGGGCCGCCGGGCGTCGGAAGGTTGGGCGATGTCCTGGACAATTTTCTTGGATCTCCGGCTCAGTACTCGACCGGGTAGGTGTCCGGCTTGCGTGTGGAGGGTGCGATGCTGTTCGAATTCAGGACCTGCTTCATGACCTTCTGGAAGGAATAGCCCGGAACCAGGTAGTAGAGATCTCCCTGGGGCCGCTGGAGCGTCACCACCACCACGTATTCGGGGTCTTCGATGGGGGCCATTCCGGCATAGGAGAGAGTGTAGCCGTCGTACCCGCCGTTGGCCCCGGGAGCTTCTGCCGTGCCCGTCTTGGACCCTACCCGGTACTGCTCGAGTTCGCCGGTCTTTCCCGAACCGTCGACCGTCACCGTTTCGAGCATCTTCTGCATCTGGAGTGCGGTCTCCTCGGAGACCACCTCGGTACCCTCGTCCGCGGGAACCTTGTGCTCGGTTCCGTCCGGATCGATGTAGGCGTCCACCAGTCGCGGCTCCAGCTTCACGCCGTCGTTGGCGATCGCCTGGTAGACCATTGCCGTATGCAGTGCGGTCTGGGCAAGGCCCTGGCCGAAAAGCACTGTGTACTGCTGGCGGTCGTCCCAGTCCTCGGGCGGCGCAAGAATGCCGCTGGACTCCTGGCTGAGGCCGGTGTTGAGCTTCTCGCCGATACCGAATTTCTTCAGCCAGTCGTAGCGCTCCTGCTTGGTGAACTGCTCCCCGATCATCACGGTTCCCGTGTTCATCGATTTCGCGAAGATTCCCGCGGCCGTGCGGTGTTCGGTGCCGTGCTGGAAAGCGTCCTTGAAGGTCTGGCCCCCCACCGTGTAGGTGTTGTCCAGCTCGAACTCCGAGGTCGGCTCGATGATGCCCTCCTCGAGCGCCGCAGCCATGGTGATGAGCTTGGTCGTGGACCCGGGCTCGAAGGCAGCACTGACCGAGCGCGGCTGACGGTCCTCGGGAGAGGTGGCGCCGGGGAAGTTCGGATCAGGGGTCGTCGATTCGGCCATCGCGCGGATGGCGCCGGTCTTCGCTTCGACCACCACGATGTTTCCCCACTCCGCGTCGTATTCCTCGACCTGTGAAGCGATGGTCTGCTGTGCGAACCACTGGAGGTCCTGGTCGATCGTCAACTTCACGGACTGGCCGTCGACAGCGGGGACGTCCTCGTTGGTAGCGTAGGGAATCCGGATACCGTCACCGCCGATCTCGAACGTCCGGCTACCGGGATCCCCCTCCAGCTGATCCGACAGTGCGAGCTCAAGACCCTCCCGGGCCTCTCCATCCGGCCCGACGTAGCCGACGATCGAGCCGGCCACCTGCCCGGCAGGGTAGGTCCGCACGCTGGTCTGGTCGGCATAAACACCTGGAATACCGACTGCCAGTGCCTTGTTCTTCACCTCCGGGGTCACCGACTGTGCAACATAGTTGAAGATCTTGTCTCCCACGATGGCGTCCTCGAGCGTTGCTGCGTCGATGCCCAGCACTTCCGACAGTTCGCGAAGGCCCTGCTCGAGGGGAATTCCGACCTCGCGCTCGTCCAGCTCGGCGTTGTAGCGGCTGAAGGTGGTCCCGGTACTCAGCGTCTGGTCCACCACGATGTCGAACCGCTCGACACTTCGCGCGAAATGCTTTCCGTTGGTGTCGAGGATCGACCCCCGGACTGGTTGCACGGCAGTGGTGGTCAGGCGTTTGGAGAGGCCGGCCTGAGCCATGCCGTTCAGGTCGAGGGCCTGCAGCTGGAACAACCGGACGCCTAGCACCAGAAGGAGCACGAGGACGAAAGCCAGGCCGAGCCGCAGTCGCTTGGACCCGAGGGCCACACGCATTGCGTCCTGGCCGCCGGTGATGGGGTGCGCCACGGGGATATCCTTGTCAGTCGATTCCGAGCAGTTGAGGTTGGGGGCGGACTACCTGTCCGTTTCGGCCTGCCCCGGACCTTGCTCTGGGCCGGGGATGGTTCCTGCCGCTTCGGTTCCTGTCGCAGCCACCGTCTCCGGCATCCGCTCCATCTGGATATCGAGGTCCGGAGCCGGAATCAGCGCAAGGGGTCCGTCGGTCTTCGTGGCAGCCTCTGGGCTACCCGTCACCTTCAAGGAATCTATCTCAATGGAGCCGAACGTCGGGGATCCGACCATGCCGAGTTTCGTTGCTGCCGCAGCGAGGTTCTGGGGTGCCTCCCGGTTCTCGATCTTCTGCTCGAGGGCCTGGTTCTCCTGGCTCAGGGCGATCTGCTGGCCACGGAGCTGGACCAGTTCGTACTGGGTTCCCGAGACTGAGATGTTGAGCATGAGGACCGTGACCAACGCAGCCACCAGTGCAACAAAACTGAACACCACGAAGGGGACGCGGCGCTTCGCCGGGCGCGCCGGCACGACCGAAAGCGGGGTGCGCGTCCGGGGCGCTGCGCCACCCCCCGGCCGAAGCCCGGAGGGCCGCGGCGCTGAGAGGGCACTGCTTCCCGACAGCTCGTGGTGAATGCTGCGTGTATCCGCGATCAGTGCCTGGCTCAATTTCGATTCCTGTCCACGGGGTGTTCCTTGATTCGTTCAACTGCCCGGAGCTTCGCTGACGCGGCCCTCGGATTCTCTTCGACTTCCAGCTGCGATGGTGCCTCGGTACCACGGGTGAGTAAGCGGAGGTACGCCTTGTGCTGCTCAAGCTCCACGGGAAATCCGGGAGGGGCCGAGGATTTCGCTCCGGCCGCAAAGGCGGTCTTCACGATGCGGTCCTCGAGCGAGTGGTAGGACATGGCGACGATCCGCCCTCCGAGCCGAACCGCGTCGATCGCCGCGGGAACCGCCCGTGAAAGCACGGAGAGTTCCTCGTTGACCTCGATGCGCAAGGCCTGGAATGTCCTCTTGGCAGGATGACCGCCCGTGCGGGCCGCCGCTGCCGGGACAACCTCCCGGATGGCCTTGACAAGCTGTCCGGTGGTTTCCAGGGGTGTCTCACTCCGCGCTGCAACGATTGCTGAAGCAATCCGGCCTGCGAACTTCTCCTCACCCCAGGAGCGGATGATGCGAAGAAGCTCCTCCTTGGAGTAGGTATTGACGACGTCGGCGGCTGTGATTCCCCGGGTTGTATCCATGCGCATATCCAGGGGTGCGTCATAGGAGTAGGCGAAACCGCGCTCGCGTTCGTCGAGTTGAAGCGACGAGACGCCAAGATCGAAGAGGAATCCGTCGGCTGCCGGAATGCCGAGGTCTGCCAGGACGTCGGCGATCTCGTCATATACGGCGTGGACGAGGTCGGTCCGATCGGCGGAAGGTTCCAGCCGCTCCCCCGCGAGCCGCAACGCCTCGGTGTCCCGATCGATACCTACCAGGTGCATGGTCGGGAATTCGGCGAGCAGGGCCTCGGCGTGGCCGCCCATGCCCAGGGTGGCGTCGACGAGGACCGGACGCCTGCCTGCTTCCCGCGCTGAGGCGACAGCAGGCGCCAGGAGGGATACGCAGCGATCGCGCAATACCGGTACATGCCGCTCACCGGTCGGGCGATCTTCGCTCACGCACCTTCTCCTTCCTGCATCAGTAGATTGACATGCCTGACTGTCGGAACAGCCTTTCAAGGGGCCCTGAATTTCGCTGGAAGTTATTGGATCAGATCCCCATCCGGCCGGATCGAGCCGCCGCCTGGCTTCGGGGAAGTGAAGCCAGGTGGTGCGATCCATCCGACGGGTGGAGATCTCATCCAAGACGTCCAGTCCGTGTCCTGCCTAGATGATTCCCGGCAGGGCATCCTCATCCGTTTCGGAGAACGCCGCCTCCTTTTCCTCGAGGTAGCGGTCCCAGGCTCCCGCGTCCCAGATCTCCGCACGGCTTCCCGCTCCGATGACCGCCAGTTCACGGTCCAGCCCCGCGTAGGCGCGCAGAACCGGTGGAATGGTGATACGCCCCTGCTTGTCCGGGAGTTCATCCGAAGCTCCTGACAGGAACACGCGGACGTAGTCCCTGGCCTGCCGGGATGAGATCGGAGCCGCCCGCATTTCCTCGTGGACCTTCTCGAATTCACTTGCACTAAAAACGTAGATACAGCGCTCCTGCCCCCGGGTGAGGACAAGCCCTGAGGCCAACTCGTCGCGGAATTTTGCCGGCAGGATCAACCTGCCTTTTTCATCGAGGCGAGGTGTGTGTGTCCCCAGGAACATCCCCACCGCCTGTCCGAAATTCGTGTGCGCCGTCACTTCGCTCTTATATTCCCCACTTTACTCCACAAAGCACCACCGTCAACGCGGCTGAGAGGGCGTGGCGCGCCCTATCAGGGAAAGTCCCCTGCTATTCCGCGGCCAGGAGGCGGGGAGCGTAGTGGAGGGATATATCTCCGGGGCGTTAAATGCGAAAGACCCGCCGGAGCGGGTCTTTTGCGTCGGGATCGGCCTTGCTGCGGCCTGATCCCCGGAGTCACGGTAACTGGGGCCCTAGGGCTGGTCCCGTTTACGTTCGTCCCATTTATCCTCGAGGGTTGTCATGAACCCGCTCTTACCTGCTGAAGCCGGTTTCGCCGTTCTGCCGGTCGGGGGACCACCCTCGATCGATTTCGGCTTCGTGGTGGCGAAGTAGACGCCGGCCCCCATCACCAGAAAACCAGCAACTCCCAGGATGATCATCTGCTGGGAGATCCCCGCAAGCAGAACCAGGATTCCGGCGATCGTTATCAGGGAACCGATGACCACCCGCCGCGTGGACATCGTCCCGCGTGTATTTGACGCCATGGAGTGCGCAAATTTGGGATCGTCGGCGTGTAGTTGTTGTTCGAGCTGATCAAGAAGCCTCTGCTCGTGTTCCGAGAGTGCCATGATCGCCTCCTTGCTGTCAGTGCCAACGTTCCTTAATCCAAAGAACGACTCCGCCGCCTCTGTGGTTCCCACCGATTCGGGCCGGAGGAACGAACGCCGGCTACTGCATTCGCGCTTTGCATTACTTGTATAAAGAGTAGTTTGCTACGGGTCGGCTGGAAAGTCACAATGTACCTTGCTGGTCCCGAAAGTATGGTGCTAGGCACCAAGGTCCCCGCCTGACCGACGCCCCGCCGGGCGGGATCCGGCCGGCAGCTTCAGCAGGCCGGCCGGCACGACTTTTGCGGACCCGAACTTCCTGTTGACTGCGTCCAGCGCCGCCTCTGCGCCCCGCCAGCTGTCCTCGTTGCCATCGATGGTCATCTGGTGCGCACCGGAACCGCCTGTCTCGAGATGCTCGGCCCGGAGGCCGATGAGCCGCACCGGCTGGGGGCGATCACCCAGCCCGAGGAGCAGGGCGATCGCCGCCGCATGGATTGCATGCGCGCTGTTCACCGGTTCGGGAAGCTTCTTCGACCGAGTCAGGGTGGAGAAATCCGCGTAGCGCAGCTTGAGCGATATACCCCCGGCCTGATGACCGGAAGCCCGCAGTCGGATCGCAGTCCGATGAGCGAGCCTCAGCAGCTCGGTCCGCAGGACGGTATCCGAGGAGACGTCCTGCTCGAACGTCTCCTCGGCGCCGATGCTCTTTTCCTTGCGGGTCACCACCACGCTCCTCGGATCGCGCCCCCACGCCAGATGGTGGACATGCTCTCCGGAAGTGCCGAGCAATCGTCGGAGGGCGGTCACCGGCGTATGTGCCACGTCCTGCACCGTGCGGATGCCGAGGCGCGCGAGGGTCTCCTGGGTCTTCGCGCCCACGCCCCAAAGGGCGGATACCGGGAGGGTATGCAGGTAGGCGACCGTGCCGGCGCCGGGGATCAAGAGCAACCCGTCCGGTTTCGCCCTCGTGGAGGCAATCTTCGCGACGAACTTCGTGGTAGCTGCTCCCACGCTTGCAGTCATGCCCAGGGTGCTACTGATCTCCGCCCGGATCTGCTCGCCGATCGACCGCGGACTCCCGAGCCGGCGGAGGGCTCCCTCGACGTCGAGGAACGCTTCGTCGACGCTCAACTGTTCGACGAGTGGGGTCACCGAGCGGAAGATGCCCATCACCATCGAAGATAGCTCCGCGTAGCGGTCATGGTGCGGTGGAAGGATCACGGCGCTGGGGCACTGCCTCAGTGCGACGGCCATGGGCATGGCGGAACGCACACCGTACCGCCGGGCCTCGTAGGACGCCGAGAGCACCACCGACCGACCCGACGGAGAACCCACGATGACCGGAACCCCCTTGAGCTCCGGACGTTGCAGCAATTCGACCGAGACATAGAAGGCGTCCATGTCGATATGGAGGATCGAGCACTCCGGGTTCTCCAGGCCGTCCAGGCCATGGCGCGTTTCTGCATCCTGCACAACCCCATCGTACCGAGCGCAGTCCGCCCTCCCTGCAGCACCGGCAGTATCGGCATCGCGGCCTTCCAATGGACGGATACAGTAGGAGCTCCACGTCCCAAGCCGCACCGGGAGAGCCATGCCGTCCGCCATTCCGCGTCCGAACGAGGGCGGTTCCGCTGTCGGGATCACCAGCCGCGACCAGCACGCCTTCCGGGCGTCGATGACACGCGAATCCGACCGCTTCCTGGGTGAGCAGGCGGCGGTCCTCGCCGAAATCTCGTCTGAGTCGCTTGTCCTGCTCGACGCGATACGCCAGCTCACCGATGGAGGGAAGCGCCTTCGCGCGCTCCTGTGCTACTGGGGATGGCGAGCCGCCGGCGGCGCCGCTGACGAACATGGCATCGTTACGGCCGGAGTTGCCCTCGAATTCTTCCAGGCTGCTGCGCTCATCCACGATGACATCATCGACAGATCGGACACCCGAAGGGGGGCGCCGAGCGTCCACCGCCGGTTCAGCATCCAACACCGGAACGCACGGTGGCATCTGGATCCGGAGCGCTTCGGCGTGTCCTCGGCGATCCTCGCCGGCGATCTATGTCTGGCGTTCAGCGAGGAATTGTTCACTTCCGCCTGTGAGGGCCTGGATGGTGTCAGTGCCAGGCCGATCTTCAACCGGATGCGGACGGAGGTGATGGCGGGGCAATATCTCGACCTTCTCGAGGAGGCTGTGGGTCCCGACCAGACGCCAGACGCCGCGGCCGAGCGGGCGCTGAATATCCTCCGATTCAAGTCGGCGAAGTATTCGATGGAGCGGCCGCTCATGCTGGGAGGAGCACTGGCAGGAGCGGACCAGGAACTGCTCGAGGCTTTTTCGTCGTTCGCCCTGCCGCTCGGGGAAGCCTTCCAGCTGCGCGATGACGTCCTCGGGGTTTTCGGTGACCCTGCTGTCACGGGCAAGCCTGCGGGCGACGACCTGCGCGAAGGGAAACGCACCTACCTGATCGCCCGGACCCTCGGCGCCAGTGACGCCCGGGGCAGGGACACGATCAACGGCCTCCTGGGAAGGCCCGACCTGTCGGACGCCGACGTAGCGAAATTGCGTGCCGCCATCGTGGACAGCGGCGCGCTCGCGCATACTGAGAAGCTGATCGCCAGGCGCTCGGCCGATGCCTTCCGCGCGTTGGACAGCCTCGCCATCGACGGTCTCCCGGCTGCCGCGCTCCGCGCCCTTGCCGAGGCGGCTGTCACCCGAACGTTCTGACGGACCGCCCGTTGACGGCGCCCGGCCCTTCCGGCTGTCCCCCCGCCTGGAGCTGCGCGGTGTCGGCGATTACCAGGCGGCGGCCTGTGCGCGTCGCCGAATCTCCGTCTTGCGTCCCTCGCGCAGCGCGTCGATGGGGCGCCCGGGAAGGGTTGCGTCGTCGGTGAAGAGCCAGCGGATGATCTCGTCGTCCTTGAATCCGGAGTCGGCAAGCACCACCACGGTGCCGCGCAGGCTCTCGAGGACGGCGTTCTCGAGGAAGAATTCGGCAGGAATGCTCCGGATGTTTCGGTTGGTGATCCTCACCGACACCAGTGCCCTGTCGTCGAGCAATCCGTGGACTTTAGTAATCGAGACGTCCAGCAGAGCTGCGACGTCGGGCAGGTTCAGCCAGCCAGGTACAAGTTCTTCGAGTTCCATCACCCTCTAAGGGTGCCATGAGGTCCACGGGAGCCACCACTTCGGGGCTCAGCCCGGCCTGACACGCCGCCGGGCGATTTCCCTCCCATCCGTGGCTCTTGTGATATGCGGGGAGTCGTGTAGATTCACATAAGTCACAGCGGCACCACAAAGCACATGTGACCCTTTTGTGACACCTTCGCACTCCCGGTGCGCCCTGGCCAGAAACTCTTCCACGGCGTCCGCACAACGCGCGGTTCCCGGACCGCCTCCAGATGAGGAACAGAACATGACTGCCCAGCGACCTCCTGCATCGCCGTCCGGATTCCCGGCGGCCGACACTGTGCGCACTCCGCCCAGACGCCTCAGCCTCGCCGTATCCACGGCCGCCATTCCCGCCGTTCTCCTCTCCTCCGTCGCCCTTGCACAGCCGGCTGCGGCTGTCCAGTCCCAGCCATCCTCAGTGGTGCTGGCCTTCACCCCTGCAGCCCCGGTCAGCCTCCACGCCGTCGTCCCGGCTGCCCTCGTCGCCGCCCAGGTCCCGGCACTCCGTGTGCCCGCTGTTGTAGTCCCCGAGAGCTACACCGTCCGGGCCGGCGACACCATCAGCGCCATCGCGGCCAGGCATGACCTGTCGATGAGTGACGTCCTGGACCTCAACGGCATGACCGTGCGCACCATCATCTACCCGGGCCAGAAGATCAAGCTCACCGGCGCAGCGGTCCCCCCGACCTCCCCAGCCGATGAGGAGAATCCCGGATCAACGGCGCCGCAGGGCTCCTACACCGTCCGGTCCGGCGACACTCTCGGTGCAATTGCGGCACGCCACGGTGTCAGCCTTCCGAGTATCCTTTCGGCCAACAACCTCTCGCTGACTTCGATCATCTACCCGGGCCAGAAACTCGTTCTGGGTGGAGCGGTCAGTCCGGCACCGGAAACGAAACCGGCTCCCGCGCCGGACACGAAGCCGGCACCTGCACCCGCGGCTGCCTACACGATCAAATCCGGTGACACCCTCGGGGCCATCGCGGCACGGCACGGCGTGAGCCTCAGCAACTTACTCTCCGCGAACAACCTGGCCATGAGCTCGGTCATCCACCCCGGCCAGAAGCTGAACCTCGGGACATCGCCGATCTCCGTCCAGGCCGTGCCCCCAGCAACGCCCGCTCCCGCTCCTGCTCCCGCTCCCGCCGGCACGTACACGATCAAGGCCGGAGACACCCTGAGTGCGATCGCCGCCCGCAGCAACGTCAGCCTTTCGGCGCTGCTGACAGCGAACAGCATCACCGCCGCCACTGTCATCCATCCCGGGAAAACACTCCGGCTGCCCGGCGCGACGCCTGGAACGGTATCCGAACCGGCTCCGGTGGACCTGGTGCCGTCGTCCTTCCTCGGCTTCACCTACCCGGTGAAGGTGGTGGCCGACGCGAACGCGAACAAGCAGCTGCTCAACTCACTCCCGGCCCCGAGCCAGGCCGAAATGCGGAAGATCGTCTCCGACACCGCGACGGCGATGGGCGTGGATCCGAGCCTCGCGCTCGCTTTCTCCTTCCAGGAGTCCGGATTCAACCAGCGCGCCGTCTCCCCCGCCAACGCCATCGGCGCCATGCAGGTGATTCCCTCCTCGGGCGAATGGGCAAGCGACCTCGTCGGGCGGAAGCTCAATCTCCTCGACCCCTATGACAATGCAACCGCGGGCGTGGCGATCATTCGGTCCCTCATCCGCACGAGCCCGTCGCTCGATATCGCCATCGCGTCCTACTACCAGGGTCAGTACTCGGTGCAGAGCCGGGGCATGTTCGAGGACACCAAGACCTATGTCGCGGCGATCAAGGCGCACCAGGTCAACTTCAAGTAGAAGCAGGCACACCGAGGCAGGCACACGGGAGGTACTCCCGCAGGGTACGCCCGCAGGGGAACGCCCGTGGCCTCAGGGGACCCCGCCCAGTCGGGTGCCTGCCGTTGCCGGGCCGCCGGGGACAACCCCCCGAGATGCGTGAGCAGCGGGGTGCGGGGCGGGATCGAGTGTTGGTCCCGCCCCGTTTCGCTGCCTGCGCTTACTATCGGTAGGTGCAGGAACCGCGGAAAGACTCTTTGGCAGGCGCCCTCATCGACGGGCGTTACCTGGTGCAATCCCGGCTTGCGCGGGGCGGGATGTCGACGGTCTACCTCGCCACCGACCAGCGACTGGACCGCCAGGTCGCCCTGAAGGTGCTGTATCCGCACCTTGCCGAGGACTCCAGCTTCCTCCGCCGCTTCGAGCAGGAGGCTAAATCAGCGGCCCGGCTTTCGCACCCGCATGTGGTGGGAGTGCTCGACCAGGGCATGGAGGACGGCCCCGAACACCGCACCGCCTATCTGGTGATGGAGTACGTACCGGGACGGACCCTCCGCGACCTGCTGAGGGAGCGCGGCCGGCTCACTCCGCGGCAGGCCCTTGCCCTACTGGACCCGGTGGTCGAGGGCCTCGGGGCTGCCCACGCGGCAGGCCTGGTGCATCGGGACGTGAAACCCGAGAATGTACTGCTCGCCAGCGACGGGCAGATCAAGATCGCCGATTTCGGGCTCGCGAGGGCGGTGTCCACGAACACCGGGACGGGAACCCTCGTCGGTACGGTGGCATACCTGTCCCCCGAGCTCGTGACCGGCGCATCGGCCGACGCCCAGAGCGACATCTATTCAGTGGGCATCCTGCTCTTCGAGCTGCTCACCGGCCGGCAGCCGTTCACCGGGGACGCCCCCATCCAGATCGCCTTCCAGCACGCGCACTCGACAGTTCCAGCTCCGTCGTCACTCCTTCCCGGACTTCCGTCGGACATCGACGAGCTCGTCCAGTGGTGCACGGCCCCGGACCCCGAGGACCGGCCGGTGAACGGGCTCGCCCTGCTCGGCGAGCTGCGCCACATCCGGACCACCCTCACCGATGACGAACTCGATTTCTCACCCGACGACGGCGTCGTGCCTCCCGACCCTGGAGTCGAGGGCGCCACCGGGATCATCCCCACGACGGGCCGCGAGGGGGATTCACCCACGGACGTGGTCCCGTCGGTTGTCCAGCATCCCACCACGGTTCTGCGACGGGACACCTCCGATACCCAAGTCATCGGAGCGGTGCCGCGCGGCCGCCCCGGCCCTCCGCCCGGTTCCTCCGGCCGTACCGGTCCCGCGAAGGGATCCACCGCCTCCCAGAGCCCGAGGAACCTGCAGAAGCAACAGCTGAGGGACGCTCAGCGTCCGCAGAAATCTCTCCAGGGGCCGGCCGCGCGTCGTCGTACCGGAATCCTGGTTGCTTTGCTGGTGCTGCTCGGCATCCTCGCCGCCGTCGCCGGCTGGTTCTTCGGCGCCGGCCCGGGCGGGATCGTAGCTGTGCCCGACGTGGCCAATCGGTCCGTAGCGGACGCGCGCTCGGTTCTCGACCAGCGGGGGCTCACCTCGGTCACCACTGACGAGGTCTTCCACGAGGTAGTCCTCGCCGGGCTCGTCGTGGGAACGGAGCCCGCGGCAGCGGCGGAGGTGCGCCGGTTCGAACGCGTCGAACTCCTGGTGTCGAAAGGACCCGAACTCTTCGTCGTGCCCGATGTGACCGGTGAGGACCGGGTCAGCGCTGCGGGGACCCTCGTCGAGGAAAACCTCAGTGTGGGCACCGTCGCCGAGCAGTTCGACGAGGAAATCGAGCAGGGGCGGGTCGTGAGCCAGGTCCCGGCGGCGGGCGCGGAGGTGCGTGCGGGCGCCGCGATCGACCTCGTGGTGTCGCGGGGGCCGGAGCCCATCCGGATTCCGGAGGTCACGGGCCTGCCTCGGGAGGCCGCCGTCCAGGCGATCGAGGATGCGGGCCTGACACCCGAGGTGCTCGGGGACGCCGTGAACAGCGTTTCAGTTCCGGAAGGCGCTGTGGCGCTGCAGTCCCCGGCCACCGGACAGGCAGCGAGGGGAACCGTCGTCGAGCTGACGCTGTCCGCAGGTCCTCGGATCCTCCGGGTTCCCAATGTGTTCTCGAACTCCGAAGAGGCCGCGGTGGCTGCACTGGAGGCCGCGGGATTCCAGGTGGAGGTCGACTACACCTTCGGACGCCCCGTCCTCGGGCTGGTTGCAGACCAGGACCTGACCGGCAACCAGCCTGAGGGGTCAGTGGTGACGATCACCGTCACCTGAGGGCACAGCGACCCGTCAGCGCTTGGAAAGTGCGCCGGCCACCAGGAATGCCATCTCGAGTGACTGCATGTGGTTGAGGCGTGGATCGCACACCGACTCGTAACGCTCGAGGAACGACTCCTGGTCCACGGGGTCGGCGCCGCCAAGGCACTCGGCAACGTCGTCGCCGGTCATCTCGACGTGCATTCCGCCCGGGAACGTGCCCAGCGACTGGTGGACCTCGAAGAAACCGCGCACCTCGTCCATGACGTCGTCGAAATTGCGGGTCTTGTACCCGTTGGGCGAGGTGACGGTGTTGCCGTGCATCGGATCGGTCACCCAGAGCACCTGGGCACCCGACGCCGTCACCTTCTCCACGAGCTGGGGCAATTTTTCCCGGATGTTCCCGGCGCCCATGCGCGTGATGAAGGTGAGGCGTCCGGGTTCACGGTTCGGGTCGAGCTTGTCGATAAGCGCGAGGGCGTCATCGCCCGACGTCGAGGGCCCGAGCTTGACCCCGATGGGGTTGCGCACCCGGGAAAGGAAGTCGATGTGCGCGCCGTCGATATCCCTGGTCCGCTCGCCGATCCACAGGAAGTGGGCGGAGGTGTCGTACGGGAGCGACGTACGTGAATCGATGCGGGTGAGTGCACGTTCGTAGTCGAGCAGCAGGGCCTCATGGCTCGCGAAGAACTCCACACGCTTGAGTGCTTCAAAATCCGCGCCGCACGCGTCCATGAATCGCACGGCGCGATCGATCTCGCGTGCAAGGGACTCGTAGCGCGAGTGCGCGGGATTGGCGGTAAAGCCCTTGTTCCAGTGGTGCACCAACCGCAGGTCGGCGAACCCGCCCTGCGTGAACGCGCGGATCAGGTTGAGTGTCGACGCCGACGTATGGTACGCCTTCACCATCCTCGCGGCATCGTGGCTCCGGGTCTCCGGCGTGAAGGCGTAGCCGTTCACCATGTCACCGCGGTAGGCAGGAAGGGTGACACCGTCCCGTGTCTCGTCATTGGAGGACCTCGGCTTGGCGAACTGCCCCGCCATCCGTCCCATCTTGATGACGGGCAGCGACGCTCCGTAGGTGAGGACGACGGCCATCTGGAGGATGGTCTTGACCCGCGCGCTGATCCGATCCGCCGTCGCGCCCTCGAACGTCTCCGCACAGTCGCCGCCCTGGAGGAGGAAAGCCTTGCCCTGGGCTGCGGCAGCAAGCCTCTCACGCAGGACATCCACCTCGCCGGCGAACACGAGCGGTGGAAGTGAGGAAAGTTCCCGGACGGAATTCGAATAGACCGCGCCGTCCTGCCAGGTGGGCTGCTGCGAGATCGGCAGGGATCGCCACTGGTCAAGACCCGCGGTGGGCCCGGCGGTGGCGGGTTGGACAGTTGGCGGGAGGACGGGAGCAATTGAATCGGTCACCGGTTAAGCCTAATCGCTCAAGTACCATGCCTTGTCCTGCGGCGTCACGCGAAGATGCCGAGAAGTCACATACCCGTGCGGCCGTCCGGTTCGTCCTGCTCGCCGGGAACGACCGGGGTGCCCTTGGCTTCCGGCTGCCCACCGATCCTTTCTCCGCCAGCATCCGTCCCGGCGGTCTTCCTGCCGGCGGTTTTCTTCCCAAGGGTTCTCTTCTTACCGGTGTTCTTCGCGACAGGATCCGTCCCGGCGGCTTTTCCCCCGGCGGTGTTCTTCACGACAGGATCCGTCCCGGCGGCTTTTCCCCCGGCGGTATCATTCCCGACGGAATTCGACCCGATCTCGGTAATGGCCCCCGGCGCGGGAGCTGCCGCCTGCTCAGCGGGGCTGAGCCGGACCGCCGCACGCCGATTATCGGCGCCGGGCCGCGGCGTCTTCTTGCCCGCCGCCTTCTCTGCAGCGAGCTTGTCCTTGACCGTACTCGCGTAGGCGTCGACGTATTCCTGGCCCGAGAGCCTCATGAGTTCGTACATGATCTCGTCAGTCACCGACCGCTGCACGAAGCGGTCATCAGCCAGTCCCTCGTACCTGGTGAAGTCGAGCGGCTCACCGATGATGACGCCGACCCTGCGGATGTTCGGAATCCGCCGGCCGATCGGCTGCACCTTGTCGGTGCCGATCATCGCAACCGGGATGACGGGAACGCCGGTCGCCAGGACGAGTTTCGCCACGCCGGTCTTGCCGCGGTACAGGCGTCCGTCCGGGCTGCGGGTTCCCTCGGGGTAGATGCCCAGCAGCCCCCCTTCGTTGAGGATGTCCATACCGGCGGTGAGCGAGGACGACGACGCCGCACCGCCTGAGCGGTCCATCGGCAGCTGGTTCGACAACCGGAAGAACATCGCCGTCATCCGCCCCTTGAGTCCCTTGCCGGTGAAATATTCGGATTTGGCGAGGAACACCACGGGCCGCGGCACCGCAATGGGCAGGAAGATCGAATCGGAGAAGGACAGGTGGTTGCTGACCAGCACCGCGGGCCCTGAGACCGGAATGTTGTCCACACCCTTGATCCAGGGACGGAAGAGCAGATTCAGAAGGGGACCAACGATGACCCTCTTCATAATCCAATAGAACACGCTGCCAGCCTCCCTGAAGGGACGGCGGCCTTCGATACCGGTACGCCGTCCTTTTTACCTTGCAGAAGCCTACTCTAAGGGCCTTGCACGCCGCACCAGAGGGCCGGCTGATGGTCGCTCCCGGCCAAGAGCCCGGGCACGGTGGCGTTGGACCGACCACGCAAGGGTGGATACGCAGTTGACGAACCGCAGCCGGGTGGCCACGATGGATCATAACCTCCGTCGATCTTCGGCCGCCCGGGGGACCCATCCGTTCTGGAACAGCAGGTAGCAGCGTATGACCCCCCGAGGGCAGGAACCCAACGAGTCAACCGACGATGCGGTGTGGCTGGACATCGTGGCACGGCTCGAGGAGCATCCTGCGGGAACTGCTGCGGATCCGGAGCAGAACAGTCCGAGGACCGACGAATTCCTGACCGGGCCGGCGCGGACCGACATCCCCCTCACCGATCGGGAGCGCGTGGACGCGGTCTTCGAGAACCAGCCGCTGCGCCCCATGGGCCCCCGTGACTATGAGGGGGCAACTGAAACGAACGACGACGACGACGGCCGCTATGTCCCGCCGGAACCTCCTCCCCTGGGGGTGGGCGACCCTCTGCTGGTGCTTTCCTGGCTGGCCGCCGCCGGCGGCCCTGTGCTGCTCCTGGTCATCGCCATGTTCTGGCGAGATGCTCCCCTCTCCGTGTGGCTCGGAATTCTCGCCGCATTCGTGGCCGGCGCGGGCTACCTCCTGACGCGGCTGCCCCGAAGCCGCGACGATTTCGACGACGGCGCCGAGGTCTAGGTTCGGCACGTCCGGTTCCCCCGGAGTGTCAGCCGCCGCCGCGCGTCATCTGCCGTGAGAGATCCGCGGCGCCGATGAGTCCCGCGGCCGGCCCGAGGGCAGCGAGGTCGATCCGCGCAGCCGGCCGGAATCCGCGGCCCGTCAGATTTCGCGCGAAGGCCCGGCGGGTGGGTTCAAGAAGGAGTTGCCCGGCACTGCTGAGACCGCCACCGATCACGAAGGTTCCCGGATCGAGCGCCGCCGCGAGGTTCGCCAGGCCGAGCCCGAGCCACTGCCCGATGTCGTCGACGAGCTCCCTCGACGCCTGGTCGCCTCCCATGGCGAGGCTGGTGACCAGGGCTCCCGTGATCGCCGGGACGTCGCCGTCCACCGCGTCGAGCAGGTTCCGGGCCACGGGGGAATTGGCTGCGGCGAGCTCCCGGGCCTCACGGCCGAGTGCGTTGCCCGACGCGTACTGTTCCCAGCACCCGCGGTTCCCACACTCGCAACGATGGCCCTGCGGCACGATGATTTGGTGCCCGAACTCGCCGGCGACACCGTACCGGCCCCGCTCCACCCTGCCGTCCAGGATCATCGCCCCGCCGATGCCGGTTCCCAGGGTGACGCACACGAGCCGCGGCTCGTCGCGTCCGGCACCGAACCGCCACTCGGCCCACGCCGCCGCGTCGGCGTCGTTCACCACTGTCACCCGCCGCCGCAGCAGAACCTCGAGGTTGCGGCGCAGGGGCTCGTTCCGCCAGGCGAGGTGCGGGCTGAAGAGCACTGTCCCGTTCGCCAGGTCCATCCAGCCCGCCGCTCCGATTCCGACGGAACGGATGCGGAAGTCGCGCGATAGTTCTCCTACCAGTTCGGCGATCACCCGTTCCACCTCGCGTGCGTCCTGGCCGGGCGTGGCGCGCGTGGCCTCGGCGAGGGTCCGCCCGTACACGTCGACGACGCCGGCGGCGACCTTCGTGCCGCCGATATCGATGCCGACTGCAAGTCCGCGCCGTGCGGGATAGGAGAGGCCGGCACGCGGGCGCTGCGCCGCGAACGGTGCGCGGCTGTGCCAGGGGGGCATCGATGGGGTGTCGGCGCGGCGGGAGCGGAAGAGACCCCTGTGCTGCTGGGATGCCATCGGATTTCCCCTCCGTTGCGGGAAGGCCTGCGGGGTTCCGCGTGACCGTTACTGATTCGTACATTACTGGACGGTAATTTATGCGCGAAAACCAGTAGGCTAGGGAAATCCCACAGGCATTGGTGATATCGAAGGAGCTATCGTGCGCGAAATCAGCGTTCCCGTCCTGGTGGACGTACCCCGCAACAGCAACACCACGGACCTCGTGGTGCGGCAGGCGGAAAAACCGTCCAACCCCGCCCTTTTCTCCGTTCCGGACGGCGACGGCAAGTGGCAGGACATCAGCGCCACCGAGTTCCGCAGCCAGGTGGAGGCAGTAGCCAAAGGCCTGATCGCGTCGGGCGTCAACGCCGGTGACCGGGTCGCCATCATGGCTCGCACACGGTACGAGTGGTCGCTCGCGGATTTTGCCATCTGGTTCGCGGGCGCCGTGTCGGTTCCCGTGTACGAGACGTCATCCCCCGCCCAGGTGGCCTGGATCCTCAGCGATTCCGGTGCCGTGGGTGCTTTCGTCGAAGCAGCACGTCATGAGAACGTGGTCCGGGAAGCAGCGGCCTCCGAGAACCTCAGTGCACTGCAGCACGTGTGGCAGTTCGACGGGAACGGACTCGATGTCCTCCGCACCGCGGGAGCGGGCGTCGAGGACCAGGCGATCGCTGCCCGCCGGGCGATGGCCGGGCTCGACGACGTCGCCACCGTCATCTACACGTCGGGCACCACGGGCCGGCCCAAGGGTTGCGAGCTGACGCACGGGAACTTCGTCGAGCTCGCCGACAATGCTGCCGCCGCGCTGCCGGAAGTTGCCCATGAGGGCGCGCAGACCATCATGTTCCTTCCCCTGGCGCACGTCTTCGCGCGGTTCATCTCCGTACTGTGCGTCTCGGCGGGAGCCACCGTGGCGCACACGTCCGACGTCAAGAACCTGCTCCCCGATCTCCAGAGCTACAAGCCGACCTTCATCCTCGCCGTACCCCGGGTGTTCGAGAAGGTGTACAACAACTCGATGCTGAAGGCCGAGGACGGCGGCAAGGGCAAGATCTTCCATGCAGGAGCCGACGTCGCCATCGCGTGGTCAAAAGCCGACCAGGCGGGCAAGGTCCCCCTGATGCTCAAGGCCAAACATGCCGTCTTCGATCGCCTCCTCTACGGGAAGATCCGCACCGCCATGGGCGGACGCGTCCAGCATGCAGTCTCCGGCGGGGCCCCCCTGGGCGACCGCCTGGGGCATTTCTTCCACGGCATCGGTCTCATGGTGCTCGAGGGCTACGGCCTGACCGAGACCACGGCCCCCATCACGGTGAACACGCCCAAGCGCATCAAGATCGGCTCGGTCGGCGCACCCCTGCCCGGCAACGCCGTTCGGATCGCCGACGACGGCGAGATCCTCGCCAAAGGGGTCTGCGTGCTGAAGGGCTACTTCAACCGTCCGGACCTGACCGCTGAGGCCTTTGCCGACGGGTGGTTCCGCACCGGCGATATCGGGCAGCTCGACGACGACGGATTCCTGTTCATCACCGGCCGTAAGAAGGAAATCATCGTCACGGCCAGCGGGAAGAACGTGGTGCCGGCGATGCTGGAGGACACCATCCGTGCCAACGCGCTCGTGTCCCAGTGCGTGGTCGTCGGCGACCAGCGCCCCTTCATCTCCGCGCTGATCACGCTCGACGAGGAAGCCCTGCCGGGCTGGCTCGACCGGCACCAACTGCCGGCCGGTACCACCATGGCGGAAGCCGCGGAGCACCCCGTGGTGCTGGCCGAGATCCAGGATCTGGTGGACGGCGCGAACACGACTGTGTCACGGGCCGAGGCCATCAAGGTCTTCCGGGTCGTGCCGACGGATTTCACTGAGACCAGCGGCCACCTCACTCCCTCACTCAAGATCAAGCGGGCCCAGGTGCTGAAGGACTACTCCGGCGTCGTCGAGGGAATCTACTCGTCGAGCAAGGTCTGACCGCCTGATCGGTCGGCCGACCGATCAGTGCGCTGACTGCCGGTCACCTGCGGCTGGTCAGCCGGTTCCCAGCGACAGCAGAGCGTTCTCCACCACCTCGGTCAGGGCCGGATGGATCCAGTACTGTCCCTGCGCCATGTCGTGGGCGGTAAGCCCGAATGACATCGCCTGGATGAGGGGCTGGATGATCATCGACGCTTCGTGTCCGAGGACGTGGGCTCCGAGGAGCCGTCCTGTGCCTCTCTCTGCCAGCAGCTTCACGAAGCCGACGGTGTCCTCCATCGCCCATCCGTAGGCTGTTGAGCCGTATTGCTGGACCGCGGTCACGATCTCGGTGCCGGTCGATTCGGCATGACGAAGCGCCTCCTGCTCGGTCATACCGACGGCGGCCAGCTGCGGGTGGGTGAAGACCGCTGCTGGTACATACCTGTGGTCGCTCAGGCGCAGGTTCTCGGGATGCAGCAGGTTGTAGGAAACCACCCGCGCCTCATGATTGGCGACATGCTTGAGCTGGTGGGCACTGCTGACGTCGCCCAGAGCCCAGACACCTTCAACCGGCAGCCCTCCCCTCAGGACACGCTGGTAGGCGTCAACATGGAGACTGCCGTTCGCGGCGAGATCGAAGCCTGCCTCGGCCGCACCGAGTCGGTCGGTATTGGCGACCCTGCCGGTCGCCACGAGCACCGCGTCGACGTCGAGGTCCTCGGCGCCCGCCGGGCCGGATACCACCGCGCGTACTGTTCCGTCGGAATTTTCCTTCAGCGAGGCAACGGATGAGTCGAGACGGACCTGCCACTGCTTCGAGGCCTCCTCGGTGAAGCGCGCCGACACCGTCTCGTCGAGAGCCCGTAGCAGGCCACCGGAGCGCACCACCATCGTCACCTCCGTGCCGAGGGCTCCGAAGACGTGGGCGAATTCTGCTGCGATATAGCCGCCTCCGATGATCAGCAGACGCGCGGGCTGCGTCGCGAGCCGCATCACGGTGTCGGAGGTGTGGACCTGCGGAAGGGTGATTCCCGGGATGTCGGGCAGCACTGCACGCGATCCTGCCGCAATCACCACCTGGTCGGCGGTGATCTCCTGCCCTGTTGCGGAGACGAGCGATTTCTCGCCGGTCAGGCGGAAGTACTCCTCGAACAGGGTGACGTTTTCCAGTTCGTCCGCCCGATACTCGCGTCCCCCGGTGGAAATCGCGTCGATACGGGTGAAGATGCGGTCGCGGATGTCGGCCCACCTCGCTCCGTCGAAGGTGAGGTCCACGCCGAGTCGCGAGGACTCGCGCGCAGCGGTCGCGAGCCCTGCTGGATACACATACATCTTCGTCGGGATGCAGCCGACATTCAGGCAGGTCCCGCCGAACGTCCCGCCGTCGATCAGGGCGATCCGGCGGTTGTCCCACTCCGGAGTGATCAGGGTGTTGCCGGAGCCCGAGCCGATGATGGCGAGGTCGTAATGCGTCATGCTTCCTCCGGTGTCACCTCGAGGAGGAGGTCGCCTCCTTGGGCTTGGGCGGCGCCGGCGGTGATGCGTTTGATGGTGCCGGTGACCGGTGTGGTGATGTTGGCTTCCATTTTCATGGCTTCGATGGTCGCTACGGTGTCTCCGGCGGTGACGGTGTCGCCTTCTTGGACGGTGATGGTGACGGCGCCGGCGAAGGGCGCGGGGATGTGGCCGGGCCGGGTGGTGTCGGCTTTCTCTGCGGTTTTGACGTCGCTGTGGATGGAGTTGTCGCGGACACTGACGGGGCGCATCTGGCCGTTCAACACGCACATCACGGTGCGCATGCCTTTCTCGTCGGGGTCGGAGACGGCTTCGAGGCGGGCGATGAGCCGGACGCCTTTTTCGAGTTCGATGACATGCTCGGTGCCCTGTTGCAGGCCGTAGAGGTAGTCCGCGGTGCCCAGCACGGAGACGTCTCCGTAGGTGTCGCGGACGGCCGCGTAGTCCTTCGCGGGTCCTGGGAAGAGCAGCCGGTTCAGGGTGGTTCGGCGCTCCGGGGAGTCCCCTGCGAGTTTCACCTCGTCCTCGGGGTCGAGTTCAGCCGTGGCGGGTTTGACGGTGCGGCCGGTGAGGGCTTTGGTGCGGAAGGGCTCGGGCCAGCCGCCGGGCGGGTCTCCGAGGTCGCCGTTGAGGAACCCGATCACCGAATCCGGGATGTCATAGGCCTGCGGATTGGCTTCGAATTCCGCCGGATCCACGTTCGCGCCGACCAGGGCCAGGGCCAGGTCTCCCACGACCTTGGAGGACGGGGTGACTTTCACCAGGCGCCCCAGGATCTTATCGGCCGCGGTGTACATGTCCTCGATGGCCTCGAAGCGCTCCCCCAACCCCAGGGCGATGGCTTGCTGCTTCAGGTTGGAGAGCTGACCGCCGGGGATCTCGTGCCGGTAGACCCGGCCCGTGGGCCCGGGCAGCCCGGACTCGAAGGGCGAGTAGATCCGGCGGACCGCTTCCCAGTAGGGCTCCAGGGCACACACAGCGTCCAGGTCCAGCCCGGTCTCGCGCTCGGTGTGGGCCAGGGCCGCGACCAGCGCCGAGGCCGAGGGCTGGCTGGTCGTCCCGGCCAGGGGTGCGCTGGCGACGTCCACGGCGTCCACGCCTGCCTCGATCGCGGCCAGCAGGGTCGCGAGCTGACCCCCGGCGGTGTCGTGGGTGTGCAGGTGCACCGGTAGCTCGAAGCGTTCCCGCAGCGCGGTGACGAGTTTCGCCGCCGCGGCGGGGCGCAGCAGCCCGGCCATGTCCTTGATCGCCAGGATATGCGCCCCCGCGTCCACGATGCGCTGGGCCAGGTCGAGGTAATACTCCAGGGTGTAGAGGGTTTCGGCCGGATCGAGCATGTCCGCGGTGTAGCACAGGGCCACTTCCGCGACGGCGGTGCCGGTCGCCCGGACGGCCCGGATCGCCGGCTCCATCTGGGACACATCGTTCAGGGCATCGAAGATCCGGAAAATATCGATCCCCGACGCCGCAGCCTCGGTGACGAATGCTTCCGTGACGGCTTCGGGGTAGGGGGTGTAGCCCACCGTGTTGCGCCCGCGCAGCAGCATCTGCAAACAAATATTCGGGATCTCCCGGCGCAAAGCATCCAGGCGGTCCCACGGATCCTCGCCCAGGAACCGCAAACCCACATCATAGGTCGCACCACCCCAGGCCTCCACCGAGAACAGTTCCGGGGTCAAACGGGACACCGGGCCCGCCGCGGCGGTCAGGTCCCGGGTGCGGACCCGGGTCGCCAGCAGCGACTGGTGCGCGTCCCGGAACGTCGTATCCGTCACCGCCACCGCCACCTGGGCCCGCAACTCCTGAGCGAAGCCCTCAGGCCCCAGTTCCAGCAATCGCTGGCGCGATCCGGCCGGCAACGCAGCCTCACGGTCCTCCTGGGGGATCCGGGGGAGCTTCTCCTGCGGGTCAAGGTGCACCGGGCGCTCCCCGTGCGGCTTGTTCACCGTCACCTCCGCCAACCACGTCAACAGCTTCGTGCCCCGGTCCGCCGGCACCCGGGCCGTCAACAGCTCCGGGCGCTCGTCGATGAAGGACGTCGCGACGTTCCCGGCGAGAAAGTCCGGATCATCCAGCACCGCCTGCAGGAAGCTGATGTTCGTGGACACCCCGCGGACCCTGAACTCCGCCAGCGCACGGCGGGCCCTCGTGACCGCGGAAGCATAGTCCCGGCCCCGGCAGGTGAGCTTGACCAGCAGCGAATCGAAATGCGGGCTGATCTCCGCCCCCGCATACACCGTCCCACCATCCAGGCGCACCCCGGCACCACCGGCCGACCGATACGCGGAAATACGTCCCACGTCGGGCCGGAACCCGTTCGCGGGATCCTCCGTGGTGATCCGCGACTGCAACGCAGCACCCCGCACATACACCGTGTCCTGCGACAAGCCCAGATCCGCCAGCGACTCCCCCGCGGCGATGCGCAACTGCGCCTGCACCAGATCCACGTCGGTGACTTCCTCGGTCACCGTGTGCTCGACCTGGATGCGCGGATTCATCTCGATGAACACATGCTCACCCGCCCGCTCCCCCACCGTGTCCACCAGGAACTCCACCGTCCCGGCATTCACATACCCCAGGGCCGTCGCGAACTTCACCGCGTCCCGGTGCAACGCCTGCCGGATCCCCTCATCCAGGTTCGGGGCCGGCGCGATCTCGATGACCTTCTGATGCCGGCGCTGCAACGAACAATCCCGCTCGAACAAATGCATCACATTGCCTTGCGCATCAGCGAGGATCTGCACCTCGATATGACGCGGCCGCAACACCGCCTGCTCCAGGAACATCGTCGGATCCCCGAACGCCGACTCCGCCTCACGCATCGCCGCTTCCAACGCCTCCGGCAACGCCTCCCGCGTATCGACCCGGCGCATCCCCCGGCCCCCACCGCCGGCCACGGCCTTGGCGAACACCGGAAACCCGATCTCCTCCGCCGCCGCGATCAACTCCGTAACATCGGCGCTCGGACGGGAGGAGGCAAGCACCGGAATACCCGCAGCCCGCGCCGCGTCCAACGCCTTGACCTTGTTCCCGGCCAGTTCCAGCACATCAGCCGGCGGACCCACAAAGGTGATTCCCGCATCCGCGGCGGCCCGCGCCAGGCCCGGGTTCTCCGACAGGAAACCATACCCCGGGTAGATCGCATCACACCCCGACTCCTTGGCGACCCGCACGATCTCCTCGATGTCCAGGTACGCCCGCACCGGGTGGCCCTCCTCACCGATCAGATACGCCTCGTCAGCCTTCTGCCGATGAATCGAGTTACGGTCCTCATAAGGGAACACCGCCACCGTCTTGGACCCCACCTCATGCCCGGCACGAAACGCACGAATGGCAATCTCACCACGATTAGCTACCAGAATCTTCGAAAACATCGCTCTCCTGCGTCCTTGCGGGTCGGTTGCGGCTTGCTGGGAAGTTCCTCCGATCCTACAGTTCGGTTCCTGTGGGGAGTTCATCTCCTGTAGCGACACGTAACGGCAGTGGGCGACGTTCCGGAGCCTCTGCCCGTCCCTTTAGAATGATCAGGGGATTTTCGCTTACCTGCTGCAGACCTGCCGCAGGACACCAGGTTAGGGATGGGTATCTCGCGTGCAAGTTGTCAGTATCAGCAGCCTCAAGGGCGGAGTGGGTAAGACCTCGGTCACCCTGGGGCTTGCATCGGCGGCACTTGCTGCGGGAATTCCGACGCTCGTGATCGACCTCGACCCCCACGCGGATGCGACTCGGGGGTTGGGGGTGGACCGCGGCGGCCAGCTGGACATCGGGCGGCTGTTGAAGGACTCCCGCCGCGGGGATCTGGCGGCCAACACGGCTCCGAGCGGCTGGGCTGTGACTGCCGGCCGGCAGGACCCGGCGTTGGATGTGGCCGTCGGTTCCGGTACTTCGGCATCCTTCGACCGGCCCGACCTCGGCACCCGTGACCTGAAGAGACTTTCGACACTGTTGTCCAGGGTCGATCGATATAGCCTGGTCCTCATCGACTGCCCGCCCTCGCTCAACGGGCTTACCCGCATGGCCTGGACTGCCAGTAACCAGGTGCTTCTGGTCGCCGAGCCTGCGCTGTTCTCCGTGGCAGGAACCGAGCGGGCCATGCGGGCGCTCGAGGTTTTTCGTTCGGAGTTCGCGCCGGGCCTTCGGACGGCGGGAATCGTGGCGAACCGGGTACGGCCGGCGTCGAACGAGCACGCGTTCCGGTTGAAGGAGATGGGGCGGATGTTCGGGGACCTCCTGCTCGATCCGACGATCCCGGAGCAGGCGAACTGGCAGCAGATCCAGGGTGCAGCCCACTCGGTGCACTCCTGGCCAGGGGACGCCGCGCGGCAGACAGCGGGGTACTTCGACGAGCTTCTGGGGAATCTGTTCGATTCGGGCCGCCTTCGAAGCCGTGCGTCCCGCAGGTAGGACCAGAAGCGGCGGGACCGCGCGGAACACGGCGAACGCCCTGGACGTGTCCGGGGCGTTTCTCGTTTTCTGGTAGCGCAGGTGCCCCTCGAAGCGGCACGTCGACGGAACGCTAGCCGATGCGGCGTGCCGTGGTTCGGCGCTTGCTCAGCTCATCGCCCGGAAAGCCCTGCTCGGGCGCGTGCTCGCTGGGAAGGGCCGCGAGGGTGCCTTCGACTTCGCGCCAGACCCGCCCTACGGCGATGCCGAACACGCCCTGACCGCCCTGCACGAGATCGATGACCTCGTCGGCGGAGGTGCACTCGTACACGCTTGCGCCGTCGCTCATCAGGGTGATCTGCGCGAGATCCTCGACTCCGCGCTCCCGCAGGTGCTCCACGGCGCTGCGGATCTGTTGAAGCGAAACGCCGGTGTCGAGCAGCCGCTTCACGACTTTCAGCACGAGGATGTCGCGGAAGCCATAGAGGCGTTGCGTGCCGGAACCCGTCGCTCCCCGTACTGCAGGCTCGACAAGTCCGGTCCGGGCCCAGTAGTCGAGCTGGCGGTAGGTGATCCCCGCGGCCTTGCAGGCGATGGGGCCGCGGTAACCGGCGTCCTCGTCAAGAACCGGGAGGTCCTCGGTGAACAGTAAGCCCTGGGCGCTTGCAGGTAGGGCGGAACCCGCTGCGGCCTGGCCCGCAAGCTCGCCGGCGTCACCCTTCGGACTCACGCGCTGCCTCCTCATCGGGGTCCCCGGGAATGTAGCCGAAGAGGCCTGAGGGCCGGGGATTTGAACTCAAGTGTGCCCCGGCTCGGGCTTCGGTGCAATGGGAACTATTCTTCGACGTTAGATCGCTGCGGTTCGAAGGTCAAAGACCCTGCACCTAAAGAATTCCCGTGTCGGGAAGGCTCCGGCCGGATCAGGACCCGGAGCTGCCTCGGAGCGGACTCCGGATCAGCGCTCGAAGTCCTCAGGCTCGACATCGGCAAGGAACTCCCGGAACTGGCGGAGTTCCTTCTCGGCGGTTTCCTGCTTCTCATCGGAGGCTTCACCGTCCTCGCCGTCATCCTCCGCCTCCGCGATCTCAACCCCGGCCGCAAGCAATACCTCGTCCGCGCAGAAGATGGAACAGGGCACGCGCAGCGCGACAGCCAAAGCGTCGGAGGCGCGCGATTCGACGGTGGTGCCGTCGTCGAGCACCAGTTCGGCGTGATACACGGTGTCTTCCACCGAGGTAATCCGCACCTCGGTGATGGCCCGTCCGGCAGCCGCCACGACGTCGACCAGCAGGTCGTGGGTCATGGGGCGCGGCGGCACGATGCCCTGCTGCACGAAGGCTATAGCACTCGCCTCCGGCGCTCCGATCCAGATGGGCAGGTGCTTCGGCCCCGAGATCTCCTTGAGCAGCACGAGGGGCTGGTTCGACGGCAATTCGATCCTCACCCCGACAACTTCCACTTCGATCATTGCAGGACGCCTAACTGTCCAGCCTGGAGATGTGGCCGTAAACCAGGGCGCTGTGAAGCCCGAGGCACAATTCGCTGATTTCACGCGCCGTCTCGGCAGCACGGGCTTTGGACGCGACGTCGCGTCGGGACGCTTCGGGAGCGATCACCCGTTCCACGAGGCCCAATTCGCGGTCGGCCGCGGCGCGGAAGGGGCGCAGGTGCCGGGGTTCGATGCCGTGGCCTTCGAGCTGGACGCACGCCTTCGTGATTTTCAGGGCGTGTTCGTCGAAGCGGCCGTCAGCAGGCGCTATCAACCCGAAGTTCACGAGGTCCGCCATGAGCCGAGGGGTTGCACCGGCTTCCGCGGCAAGCGTCTCGGCGGTCAGGCTGCGCGCGTGGGAACCCAGCTCCCGGGCCAGTTGGTCGGACACCATACGCGGCGAGAGGCTCATCCCACCGGGCAGCGATTCGGGCCGCTCTCCCCGATCGATGGCATCGACATAGTCCTTGATGACTTTCAGGGGGAGGTACTGGTCCCGCTGGAGCGCCAGGACGAAGCGGAGGCGTTCGACGTCGTGGGCCGCGTACTTGCGGTAGCCCGCGCGCGTCCGCTGCGGGGTGATCAGTCCCTTCTCCTCGAGGAACCGGATCTTCGACGCGGTGACCTGCGGAAAATCCTCCGCGAGCTCGCGGAGGACCTCACCGATGTTGCGGACGCCGGAGCCCGGGTGCGCCGGAACCGCACCTATGCTGCGCCGGCTGGAAGGAGTTGAAGGCATGAAGCGGACTACGCCTGCGCGGTGTGCTGCGCCGAGGACTGGCCCGCGGCACCGGTGCGCGCCGCGTAGAAGGTGAGGCGGAACTTGCCGATCCGCACCTCGTTGCCGTTGCGCAGCGCGATGCTGTCCACGCGGTCGTTGTTGACGTAGGTGCCGTTCAGGCTCCGTGTGTCGACCACCAGGAAGCCGGTTTCCGTGCGGCGGAACTCGGCGTGCTGACGGGACACGGTGACATCGTCGAGGAAGATATCCGCATTGGGGTGGCGGCCGGCTTTCGTCACGTCCTCGTCGAGGAGGAAGCGGGCACCCGCGTTGGGACCGGAGTGCGCGATCAGCAGTGCGGATCCGGCGGGAAGAGCCGAGACGGAGTTCTGCTCCTCACGAGTGAGGTTCCGCTCGATTTCGGTGGTCTCGATCTGCGGGGGCAGACCGATGGTTGTGGTCTCCGAAGACTCCATCTGCGGTTCCCCTTCGTTCGCGGCTGCGGTGTTGTCGCCAACCATTGGTTTCCTCCCCACCCTACGTGACCTGAGCTCGATGGCCTCGCCATCCCGGGTAGCGACAACTGCCAGAGCCGGTAGCTCTAGCCTACCTGCTGCGAGTATTCCGAAGAACTCAGCAGTTCCTCGACGACGGCGGCGCTCTCGACGCGGATTTCGAGGAGCCAGCCCTCGCCGTACGGGTCGGAGTTGATGAGCGAGGGATCATCGTCGAGGGCCTCGTTACGGGAGACGACTTCGCCCGAGACTGGGGCGTAGACATCGCTGACGCTCTTGGTCGACTCGACCTCGCCGACGACGTCGGCGCCGCCCACTGTGGAGCCGGCGTCCGGCAGCTGGACGTACACGACGTCACCCAACGCGTCCTGCGCGAAATCGGTGATCCCCACGCGCACCACGCCGGCGGCATTCGGCTCGCTGACCCACTCGTGCTCGGCCGTGTAGTAGAGACCTTCGGGAATGTTGCTCATGATCGCCTTTCAGCTGGTGATTCCGGATGAGGACCAAACGGCAGCTGCGCCCGGTCCGGTATGGATCGAGTATAGGCATGGTTCCCATCGACCCGTGCGCCGGTCCGCCCAGGGGAGGCAGGCAGGCCGGCGGACACAGAAAAACCCGTTCCCACCTGCTGCCTGCAACAGGTGGGAACGGGCCCGTTAACTGCTGTTCCGTCCGTCGGGATGACAGGATTTGAACCTGCGACCCCTTGACCCCCAGTCAAGTGCGCTACCAAGCTGCGCCACATCCCGAACGGTGTGACCCTTACCGGTCAAACCACCTCGATAACTCTACAGCATCAAGCCGGACGTACCGCACGAAGACCGGCGATCAACGCTTCCGGCTACGCTTTTCCCTCACGCGCATGCTCACTTCGATGGGGGTCCCCTCGAAACCGAAGGTTTCCCGCAACCGGCGCGTAATGAAGCGGCGGTAACCGGGATCGAGGAAGCCCGTGGTGAACAGGACGAACTTCGGCGGGCGGCTTGAGGCCTGCGTGCCGAAGAGGATCCGCGGCTGCTTGCCTCCCCGGACCGGGTGCGGGTGCGCCGCCACCAGTTCCCCGAGGAAGGCGTTGAGCCGGCCCGTGGGAATCCGGCGGTCCCAGGACTCGAGGGCGATGTCGAGTGCCGGCACCAGACGGTCCTTGTGCCAGCCGGTCAGTGCCGAGATATTGACGCGTGGAGCCCAGTCCACGTGCGCAAGGTCCTGGTCGATCTCGCGCTCGAGGTAACGCCTGCGCTCGTCGTCGAGCAGGTCCCACTTGTTGAAGGCCAGCACGATCGAACGGCCAGACTCGATGGCCATGTTGAGGATCCGGACGTCCTGCTCGCTCAGCACCTCGTCGACGGCGAGGAGCACGACGGCGACCTCCGCCTTCTCGAGGGCGGATTGCGTCCGGAGGGAGGCGTAGTAATCGGCGCCCTGCTGCATGTGTACGCGCCGGCGGATGCCCGCGGTGTCGACGAAGCGCCAGGTGCGCCCGCCCAGTTCGAGCATCTCGTCCACCGGATCCCGGGTGGTGCCCGCCAGCGGGTCGACGACGACGCGGTCCGTCCCGGCGAGCTTGTTCAGCAGCGAGGACTTGCCGACGTTGGGGCGCCCGATCAACGCGACGCGGCGGGGTCCACCCGACCGTTCGATGCCGCCGTGCTCGGAGAACTCGGGAAGGATTTCCACCACTTTGTCCAGCATGTCGGCGGTGCCGCGGCCGTGCAGTGCCGAGACCGGCCAGGGCTGGCCGAAGCCGAGGCCCCACAGGAAGGCGGCGTCGGCCTCGTTCTGGATGTCGTCCACCTTGTTGGCCACGAGGATCACCGGCTTCTTCTTGCGCCGGAGCATCCGCACCACTGCCTCGTCGGTCGCGGTGGCTCCGACGGTGGCGTCGACCACCAGCAGCACGGCGTCGGCCATGTCCACGGCAATCTCGGCCTGGTCGGCAACGCGCCGGTTGATGCCCTTCGCGTCCTGCTCCCACCCGCCGGTATCGACGAGCGTGAAGTTGTGCCCGGTCCACTGCGCAGGGTAGGACACCCGGTCACGCGTGACGCCGGGGGTGTCCTCGACCACGGCCTCACGGCGGCCGAGTATGCGGTTGACCAGGGTCGACTTGCCGACGTTGGGGCGTCCCACGATGGCGAGGACCGGGTTCAGCCGGTGTTCGGCGTCGTCGTCGTAGTCCTCGTCCTGGCGCGCAAGCAGCGCTGCGTCCTCGTCGTCGAGCTCGTAGTCCTCGAGCCCGGCGCGCAGCGAAGCGGCACGGACCTCGGCCTCGGCGTCGTCGAGCACCTCGAGCCGCTCGGCGATGCGGTCCTCGCCCGCAGGCTCGAATTCCTCGTCGGGTCCGGTGGGATCCTGGGGCGGAATCGTTCCGCTCATAGTGCATTCCTTCGTTAGTACGTGGCTGGTGGGCGGCGCCTGGCTGTACTCCGATCGACTCGAAAGAGGGGTTCGGAGCGTTGGCCGTACGGCGCCTAGTGGGCGACGGCGCGCACGACGTCGAGAACTGCCGAGACGGTCTGCTCGAAATCGAGTGTTGAGGAGTCGACGGTGACCACGCCGTCTGCGGCTTGCTGGAAGTTCACCACTGTGGAATCGCGGGCGTCCCGCTCGAGCACCTGCTGCTTGAGCTGGCCCTCGCTCTGTGAACCGCCCAACTGGTCCCCGCGCCGGCGGAGGCGGGCCTCCTCGCTCGCCGTCAGGAGGATCCGCACCTCGGCGTCAGGAGCGACGACGGTGGTGATGTCACGTCCCTCGGCCACGATGCGGTGCCCGGCCCCGGCGATCAGGGCACGCTGGCGGCGGATCAGTTCGCTCCTTGCTCCCATGGTCGTCGCCACGGCGCTGACCGCGGACGAGACGGAGGGTTCCCGGATGGCGTTCGTGACGTCCTCCCCTTTCAGGGTGACAGATTCCCGGTTCGGGTCCGTGCTGATGAACAACTCGACGCTGCGGGCGGCCTGCTCGACCGAGACGGCGTCCTGCAGGTCCACTCCCCCGACCATGCAGTGCAGGGTGACCGCACGGTACATGGCGCCAGTGTCGAGATAGGCGGCGTGCAGTCGCCGGGCGACTTCCCTGCTGACGCTCGACTTGCCGGAGCCCGACGGCCCGTCGATGGCTACCACGAGGGATTTGCCGAGCCGGAAGCGGGACAGGGGGCGGTTCTCGTTCACTGGATCACCTTCCAGCCCCGCTGCGTGAGGGACTCCGTCAATTTCTGCCGCTTCCCGGGCAGGACCGAAATTTCGGCCATCCCCAGCTGGCGTCCGGGTGAGTGTTCGAGCCGCAGGTCCTCGAGGTTGATGCCGGTATCGCCGATCTCGGTCAGCAGCCGGGCGATCTGCCCGGGCGTGTCATCCACCAGCACCGTCAGCCGGGCAAAGGAGCCCGGTGGGGTGCCGTGTTTGCCCGGGATCCGTGCCTGGCCGGCGTTACCCTCGGACATCAATTGCGCCATGTCGAGCCGCGCGCCATCGGCGACGGGGTTTTCGAGGGTTCCGATCAGGCGGTTCAGGTCCTCACGCACTCCGTACAGGATGTGCACGAGGCGATCGGCGTTCGCGGAGAGGATCTGCACCCACAGGCCGGGATCGCTGGCCGCGATGCGCGTGACGTCCCGGAGCCCGTTGCCGGCGAGCGACAGCGCGTTGGCAGGGGTTTCCTGCAGGCGGCTCGCCACGAGGGAGGACACCACCTGTGGCAGGTGCGAGATGAGGGCGACGGCCTGGTCGTGGTCGTCCACGCTCATGCGTGCCGGAACTGCGCCGAGGTCAACGGCCAGCGCTTCGGCGCAGCGCACCGCTGCAGCTGAACTCTGGTCCCCGGGGCACAGCACCCAGGGCATGCCGGTGAACAACTCGGCGCGCGCAGCCACGGGGCCGGATCTCTCGCGGCCGGCCATGGGGTGCGTGCCCACATACCTCGACAACGCCGCCTCTCCGGGCAGCAGTTCCCGGAGCTCCCGCAGGACGGCGGACTTCACGCTGGAGATATCGACGACGACGGCGCGGGGGTAGTCTCCCAGGGCGGCTGCGGCGATCGCGGCGGTCACATCGGGTGGCACGGCGACGACCACGAGCTCCGGTTCGAGGAACTTGCCGGCTACCGCCGGCTCAAGGACGCGGCCTGCACCGATGTCCCGCGCCACAGCCTGCGTGGACGGGGAGATGTCGGAAAGCACGACGTCGACGCCGCGGGCCCGAAGCCCGAGGCCGATGCTCGCCCCGAGCAGCCCGGCGCCGATCACCAGCACGGGACCGGTCAGGTGGGTTCCGTTGTCCGCCTGTGCCTGCATCCGCTACAGACCTACCGATGCGAGGAGGTGGCCTACCTCCTGGCGCCCGAGGACGCGGATGCTGCCCTGCCGCTGGTCACCGACACGGATGGGTCCCACCTGGGTCCTGACCAGCCGCTCGACGGGGTGGCCGACTGCGTCGAAGAGCCTGCGGACCACGCGGTTGCGCCCTGAATGGAGCACCACCTCGACGAGGACGTGGCCGGGAGTGGAATCGACGAGCTTGAAGGAATCAACCCGTGCAACGCCGTCCTCGAGCTCGATGCCCTCCTTCATCTGCGCGCCGATCCCCTGAGCCATGGGTCCGCGGACCTGGACGAGGTAGGTCTTCGGCACTTCGTACGAGGGGTGGGTGAGCCGGTTCGTCAGCTCGCCGTCGTTCGTCAGCAGGAGCAGGCCCTCGGTCTCGGCGTCGAGCCGGCCCACATGGAAGAGCCTTTCGTTCTTGTTCTTGTTCTTGAGGAAATCGCCGATGCAGGGCCGGCCCTCGGGGTCCTCCATGGTGGACACCACGCCACGCGGCTTGTTGAACACGTAGTACCGCTGGGACTCGTTGAGCTGAAGACGCATGCCGTCGACGTGGATGGCAACCTTCTCGGGGTCCACGCGAACTCCGAGTTCGGTCACCACGCTGCCGTCCACCTCCACCCGTCCGTCGAGGATCATCTCCTCGCATACGCGCCGGGACGCGACGCCGGCCAGCGCCATGACCTTCTGCAGCCGGACACCCTCCGGATCGTGGACATCGACCTCGTCGGCGGGACGCGAGGAGCGCGCGGGCTTGGGACGCCGGACGGGCCCGAGGTCCTTACCGAACCGCTCCCGCCCGAACGCCTTGGGTCCGGCCGGTTTCTGACGCGTCGGGCGGCCCGGTTTTGCCGCTCCAGGCCTGCCGCCGGACGGACGTGCCGCACCGAACTTCCTCTCACCGGTCCGGCCGGCACCCTCGCTGCTCCTGGAAGGGCCGTCCCGGAAGGAGCCGTCCCTTGAGGGGCTGTTCCTTCCCTCGTCGGGCCTGCCTGCGGCGTTACGGGAGAACCCGTCCCGGGATGAGCCTGCGCCGGAACCCTGCCGCCCCGAGGTCTCAGCGCCGAACCTGCTCGTGGACCCCGAGCCGGGCCTCTGGCGCTCGGCTCCGCGGCCGGCCCCTGCTGCGCGGTCATCACCGGGACGGCCCCCGCGCGCACGGTCATCACCGGCGCGGCCGGGCGTGCGGTCACCATCGGGACGGCCCCCGCGCGCACGGTCATCACCGGGACGGCCCCCGCGCGCGCGGTCACCATCGGGACGACCCCCGCGCGCACGGTCATCACCGGCGCGGCCGGGCGTGCGATCACTGTCGGGACGGCCCCCGCGTGCACGGTCATCACCGGCGCGGCCCGTCGGCCGTCCGCGGCCGCCTGAACTGTCCGACGGCCTGCCGCCTGAGGCGGCGCCGCGGCGCGGGTTATTCCGTCCGGAGCCGGATCCTGGCGCCTGTGTCATCAATTCGTCCTTCTGGTTAGCATTCTTAGTACGTCGTATCGTCGAAATCCCCGAGGTTCTCCAGACCGGGCAGGTGAGGCGCGAGCCGCGGCAGCTCGGCCACGCTGCCAAGTCCCAATCTTTCCAGAAAATACGGGGTGGTCCCATAAAGGATTGCCCCGGTCTCCGGATCGGTCTCCACCTCGGCAACGAGCCCGCGCTGCGTGAGGGTGCGGACCACCGAATCCACGTTGACACCGCGGATGGCTGAAACCCGCGCACGGGAGACTGGTTGCCGATACGCGATCACCGCAAGCGTTTCGAGTGCGGCCTGTGAAAGGCGGGACGTCTGGCCTTCGAGGACGAACGCCGCCACCACTGGAGCAAACCAGTTCCGGGAGAAAATGCGCCATCCGCCGGCGATGCTGCGCAGCTCGAAACCGCGCGGTTGGGGAGCATCGACGCTCTGCGGGCCTTCCCCAGTATAACCGTCGTACTCACGCTGCAGTTCCACGAGCATTTCCGCCACCTGCCCGGCGGGCACACCCAGCACCAGGGCCAGCTCGGTCTCGGTCACCGGCTTCTCCACCACCATCAGGACAGCCTCGAGCGCGCCCTTCAGTCCGCCCGGCTGGTCCGCGGGGTCGTATGCGGCGGGACTGTATCCGGCGTCGCCGGATGCGTCGTCGCCGTCGGGACGATCAGTTCTTTCAACCATTCCCCCTCCCACCGCTCCCGCCATTCCCGACGGGCCTACCCTCGGTCGTTACGGCGAGTGGTGCTGCGCCGACGTCGGAATCTGCCGTTCGGGCCTCCGGGCGTGGCCCATCGGTCTCCGCCACCCAGCGGAAGTGGAGCACACCCAGCGGTGCTTCCTGTTCGAAGGAGACGACTGCGTCCCGGATCAGTTCCAGCAGAGCCAGGAAACGCGCGACGACGACAGCCCGATGTCCGGCGTCGGCGGTGAGTTGACCGAAGGACAACGAAGGAGCTCCTCTCAACAACACCCCGATCAGCTCGGCCTGGCCCGGGACGCTGACCCGTGGGAAGTGGAGGTGGCCGAGGCTCACCTCGCTGCGCGCAGGTTCCCGTGGCGCAAGCACCTTCCGGGCGAGGGCGGCGAAGTCTTCCGGAGAGGACTGCCACACCAACTCGGGCAGCATCGCGGCGAACAGTGGCTCCAACGGTGCCTTGCGCGGGTACCGGTCAACCTCCTCGTCGAGTTTGCCGGCCAACTGGCGCGCGATCTCCTTGAAGGCCCGGTACTGGAGCAGCCGCGCGAAGAGGAGGTCCCGCGCCTCGAGCAGTGCGATGTCCTCATCATCCTCGACCGCCCCCGAAGGCAGGAGCCTCGCGGCCTTGAGGTCGAGGAGCGTTGCCGCCACGACGAGGAACTCACTCGCCTCGTCGAGGTCCCACTCCCCCTCGGAGAGCTGGATCCGGCGAATATGGGCGAGGAATTCGTCGGTCACCTCGGCAAGTGCCACTTCGGTGATGTCCAGCTCACGCTTGGAGATCAGGTTCAGGAGAACCTCGAACGGGCCGGTGAAGTTGGAGAGGTGCAGTTCGAAGACCGCCTTCATCTCCTGCGGTGCCGGCTTTGCTGCTGTAAAGGCCGCGGACTGGAACCCCGGAGCGGGCATGGCCTGCACCCGCTAGGGCGCTCCACCCCTCGCGATCAGCTCTTTGGCCAGCCTGCGGTAGGCGTCTGCCCCGGAATGGTTGCCCGCATAGGAGGTGATCGGTTCGGCAGCAACTGTCGCGTCGGCGAACTTGATGGTGCGCTTGATGACGGTTTCGAAGACCTTGTCCCCGAAGGCCTCGACCAGGCGGGCGATGACCTCCCTGCTGTGAAGCGTGCGCGCGTCGTACATCGTCGCAAGCACGCCATCCACCTGCAGCCCGGGGTTGAGGCGGTCCTGGACCTTCTCGATGGTCTCGACCAGGAGCGCCACGGCACGCAGGGCGAAGAACTCGCAGATCAGCGGGATGATGACGCCGTGCGCTGCGGTGAGGGCATTGACGGTGAGGAGTCCCAGGGATGGCTGACAGTCGATGAGGATGACGTCGTAATTGTCGGAGACCCTGCGGAGCGCCCGGTCAAGGACCTGCTCACGCGCCACCTCGTTGACGAGCTGCACTTCGGCCGCGGACAGGTCGATGTTCGCCGGCAGGAGGTCTATGTTGTCGATCGCGGTGGTCCGGATGGCATCCTGGATGTCCACCTTGCGGTCCATCAGCACGTTGTACACGGTCACATCGAGCTCGTGGGGATTTGTGCCCAGTCCCGCTGACAGTGCGCCCTGGGGGTCGAAATCCACGAGGAGGACCCGCCGTCCGGCTTCGGCGAGCGCCGCGCCCAGGTTGATCGTGGACGTGGTCTTTCCCACCCCGCCCTTCTGGTTCACCATGGCGATGATGCGCGCAGGACCGTGGGAATCAAGGACCGGCGGTTCGGGGAATACCGTCACCGGCCGGCCCGTGGGTCCAATTTCAGCTTCGGCTGCGTTCTGCAGAGTTGTGAAACCCTGTTCGCTACTCACGTATTTCTCCACGCTTCCATTGGTATTGCCGGCCGGCCGCATGCCGTTTTCCAGCGACCCGCCACACTTGTTCTTCCTCAACCGTACAACCGCCTTCGGCGGCCCTCGGGCAAATGTTCGCGGGATGGGCGCGAGCCTTGATCCTCAACTTGAGGTCGAACGTTGCCGGTACGGCGGTGTCCATGCCGGGTATAAGCCTAACGAAAAAGTACCGGGTGCATGGAAGGCCCAGAGAAGCGGCCCTTCCACGCACCCGGTACTGGCCAGGAGTGTCGACCCCTAGCTGACCCGGGCGCCGCTTCCTGCGACGATATCGGTCCGGGCTTCAGCGCCGGCTTCGACGTCGTCGTCGTCGAACCGGTTGTGGTCGGAACTCATGGTCTCCTCGTCGAACGGCAGGCGGCCCTCGAGGACCTCATCGACACGGGCCCGATCGATTTCCTTGGTCCAGGTCCCGATCAGCACGGTGGCCACAGCGTTGCCCGTGAAGTTGGTCAGCGCTCGGGCCTCGGACATGAACCGGTCGATACCGACGATCAGGCCCACACCCTCCACGAGGTCCGGCCGGTGCGACTGCAGGCCGCCGGCCAGCGTGGCAAGACCGGCACCGGTGACGCCGGCAGCACCCTTGGAGGCGATGATCATGAACACCAGCAGCGAGATCTGCTCACCCAGGGCGAGCGGCGTGCCCATTGCACTGGCAACGAAAAGCGACGCCATGGTGAGGTAGATCGCGGTTCCGTCGAGGTTGAACGAGTAGCCGGTGGGCACCGTCACACCGACCACGGGCTTGGAAACACCGACGTGTTCCATCTTGGCGATGAGCCGCGGCAGCGCCGCCTCGGAGGACGAGGTGGAGAAGATCAGGAGGTACTCGCGTCCGAGGTACCGCATCAGCTTGAAGATGTTGACCCCGGTGACGATCTTGAGCAGGCCGCCGAGGATCACCACGATGAAGAGGGCGCAGGTCACATAGAAGGCGATCATCAGCGTGAACATGCTCACGATGGCCTGGACGCCGGTCTCTCCGACAACGGCGGCGATGGCCCCGAAGGCACCAATGGGTGCCAGCCACATGATCATCACGAGGATGCGGAAAACGAGGGCCTGGATGTGCCCGATGCCACGGAGGATCGGACGCCCGGCAGTACCCATCTTCTGCAGCGCGAAACCGACGAGCAGCGCCACGAAGAGGGTCTGCAGGATGCTCGGGCCGGTCAGCGCCGAGAGCAGCGTGGTGGGGATGATGCCGAGCAGGAAGCCCACGGTTCCATCAGCGGCCTCGTCGGTCGCCGGAGCCTCGTAGGTGGAGGCACCGATGTCGAGGCCTTCTCCCGGGTCGATGAGGTTGCCGACCACGAGGCCGATGGCGAGCGCGAAGGTCGACATCAGCATGAAGTAGCCGAGGGCAAGCCCACCGACCTTCCCGACTGTCGCGGCCTTGGCGATCGAACCGATGCCCAGCACGATGGTGCAGAAGATGATCGGCGCGATCATCATCTTGATCAGGGCGATGAAGCCCGTGCCGAGGGGTTTGAGCGCGATGGCGAGCTCCGGCGCAACAAGGCCGAGGATCGCGCCGAGGATCACCGCCGCAATGACTGCGATGTACAGGTAGTGGGTCTTGTCGACTTTTTTGCGGGGTGTTGCTGATCCCCCGCGGGATCGAAATGGCGCCATAGCCATGAGGAGCTCCAATGTTGTGTGCCGCCCGGCAGGACCGGCGGACCGAGCCCATTCTCGGTTCGCGGGCGGTATGGCCAGGGGGCTGGTCAGGTGATGTTCTGTGCTCGCCATCCTGCCAGCAGGGGTGACGCCGATCACCCTTGCGTTCATACTGGTCGTGGGTGCCCGGCTAGACTTGGAACGCACTCGAGAGGAAACCGGTTACTGCGTGAAACGATGGAGCCTTGCCCGCCAGTTCTTCGCGGGTCAGCTGGTCTTCGTCTTCCTGTTGACCTCCTGCATCTCCTGGGTGCTGTACCTGGACGCGGAACAGAACACCTACGACGCTGCGTCCGAGCGTATGTTGTCCGTAGCGGGCACGATCGCCCTCGATCCGCTCGTCCGGAACGCGGTGGGCGGGCCGGACCCGGCGGCGGAACTCCAGCCGTACGCAGTGGCGGTGATGGACGGACTCGGAGTCGACTTCGTGACCATCATGGCTCCGGACCGTACCCGTTACACGCACCGCAATCCGGAACAGATCGGCCTCCCCTACATCGGTTCGGTTGCCGAAGCACTGGCAGGGAGACCGCACATCGAAACCTACACCGGGACACTGGGGCCCTCCATCCGCGCGATCGCGCCGGTGAAGGACTCCTCCGGCACCGTGGTGGCCATGGTGGCGGCGGGAATCACTGTGGACCGGGCCGCGATCGCGCGCAATGCCCAACTGCCGCTGGTCGGGCTGATCGCGCTCGGGGCACTCAGTTTCGGTGCGCTGTCGTCCTTCGTCCTCAGCCGCCATCTCCGCAGGGCGACGCTGGGCCTCGGGACCGGTGAGCTTGCACGGATGTTCGTCTTCTACGACTCGGTGCTCCACTCGGTGCGCGAGGGCCTTCTGCTCACCGACCCGGAGGGGCGCCTGATCCTCTACAACGACCAGGCAGCACGACTCCTGGGTCTTGACGGGAACCGCACAGGTCAGCCCGCCCGCGCAGCTGACCTGTGCCTGCCGGCCTCACTCACGGAGCTGCTGACCAGCGGGCGACACGCTTTCGACGAGGTCCACCTGACGGAGAGCCGGGTCCTCGTGCTGAACCAGGCACCGGCGGTGCCTCCGGTAGGGAACAACACCGGAGGAACGACGCCGGGCGGGAAGAGTCCTTCCGAAACCGGTTCACTCGGAACAGTGACCACCATCCGGGATCACACCGAGATCGAATCCCTGTCCGGCGAACTGCAGACTCTGCGTACCCTCGCCGAGGCACTGCGCGCGCAGACACACGAGCACGCCAATCGGCTGCACACCATCGTGTCCCTCATCGAACTGGACAGGCGCGCCGACGCCCTCGAGTTCGCGACGAAGGATCTCCAGCAGTCGCAGCAGTTGACCGATCGCGTAGTCGCCGCCGTGGACGAACCTTTCGTTGCCGCGCTCCTGGTGGGTAAGGCTGCACAGGCCAACGAACGCGGCATCGACCTCTCCATCGAGGTGGAGGAGGCGGTGGGTGACGCCGGCATCGAGGCGGGTGATCTCGTCACCATCGTCGGGAACCTGCTCGACAACGCCTTCGATGCCGCGGCGGCATCGGACAGGCGCCGCGTCCATTTGGCCATCGGCGGCGCCGAAGGGCCGCGGCGCGGTCTGACCCTGGTGGTCGAGGACAGCGGTCCCGGCATCCTGGCCGGTGACCGGAGGAGGGCCTTCGATCTGGGTTTCTCCACCAAGGAGCACTCCGGGCGCGGCCGCGGAATCGGCCTTGCCCTGGTGCGGCAGGCGGTCCAACGGCACGGCGGCACCCTCGAAGTGACGACGTCGGAGCTCGGTGGCGCCGCATTCGCCGTCGTCCTGCCCTCCCGGGCCGAAGTCCTGCCCACCGCGGGCCCCCTGTAGTGGCCGGGATCCGCGTCCTCGTGGTGGAGGACGACCCGATCGCGGCCGACGCCCATGCCGAATATGTCCGGCGGCTCGACGGGTTCACCCTTGCCGGGGTGGCACGGACCGGCGCCGAGGCGATGGCCTTCCTCTCTCCCGGAAGCAGGGGAGCCGCCGGCGGGGGCAAGCCGGTCGATTCCCCGCCGACGGATTTCCCCGCCGGGGTCGACCTCGTCCTGCTCGACATGAACCTGCCCGACGCCCATGGACTCGACATCATCCGCAGGATCCGCGGTCTGGGCCTTCCCACCGATGTCATAGCCATCACGGCCGTCCGGGACCTCCAGGTGGTCCGCTCGGCGATTTCCTCGGGAATCGTGCAGTACCTCATCAAGCCGTTCACCTACTCCGCCTTCTCCGAGAAGCTCACCAGCTACGAGGGGTTTCGGAACAACCTGACAGGTCAGGCCGCGTCGACCACCCAGTCGGAGGTCGACCACGCCCTCGCCGCCCTCCGCCCCGCGGCATCCAGAGCGTTCCTCCCGAAGGGGCTGTCGGAAGAAACCCTTCGCGCCGTCGTCCAGCACCTCAAGGGATTGACCGAGCCGACGTCAGCCCTCGAAATCGCCGAGAGCCTCAACCTCTCGAGGGTGACTGCCCGCCGCTACCTGGAATATCTTGCCGAGCAGGAGTCAGCCCGGCGCACCCCCCGCTACGGCACCCGGGGCAGGCCCGAATTCGAGTACCGCTGGGCCCGCTGACGCAACGTCACCGTCCGGGTGGTGGAACGCCGGCGCGAAGAAGGGGAACAAGGGAGTCGAGGACACCCGCATCCTCGATGGTCGAGGGAACTGTGTACGTCTCCCCGGCCGCAATCTGCCGCATCGTTTTTCGGAGGATCTTCCCCGACCGGGTTTTCGGCAGCGCGTCCACCACGACTGCGTCCCGGAAGCCCGCCACCGGACCGATCAGTTTGCGGACCAGGGCCACCAGCTCACGTTGCAGCTCGGCGGGATCGATGGTCTCCCCGGCCTTGAGCACGACGTAGCCGCTGGCCCGCTGGCCCTTCAGCGCATCCTCCAATCCGATCACCGCGCACTCGGCAACGGCAGGATGCTGGGCCAGGGCCTGCTCGATCGCTCCGGCGGACAGCCGGTGCCCTGCCACATTGATCACGTCGTCGGTCCGTCCCATGACGAAGAGGTAGCCGTCGTCATCGGCGTACCCCGAGTCTCCGCTGACGTAGTACCCCTCGAGTGCCCGGAGGTAGGCCTGCTCGTAGCGCTCGTCGCTGCCCCACAGCGTCGTCAGCGCCCCCGGCGGCAATGGCAGGCGGAGGGCGATGGTGCCCTCGGTTCCCGTCGGCACCGGCGTACCCTCGCCGTCCACGATCGCCAGGTCGAAGCCCGGTGACGGCAACGACGGCGAACCTGGTTTGACGGGCACCCCGCCCAGGCCCCGGGGGTTCGCACAGATGGGCCACCCCGTCTCGGTCTGCCACCAGTTGTCGATGACGGGAACCCCGAGCACGCCACGGATCCAGGAGAAGGTTCCGGTGTCCAGTCGCTCTCCCGCCGAGAACAGGAGGCGCAGGGTCGAGATGTCGTAGCCACCAAGGGCGGCAGCCGTCGGATCAGCGCGGCGGACGGCGCGCAGCGCCGTGGGAGCGGTGAACATCACGGTGACGCCGTGGGCCTCGATCAGCCGCCAGAACGCCCCGGCGTCGGGCGTTCCTACCGGCTTGCCCTCGTACAGGACCGTCGTGGCTCCCGCCAGCAGCGGGCCGTACACGATGTAGGAGTGCCCCACCACCCAACCGACGTCGGACGCCGTCAGCATCACATCTCCCGGCCCGACGTCGAAGATGTTCCTCATCGACCAGGTGAGCGCCACGGCATGGCCGCCGTTGTCACGGACCACGCCCTTGGGTGACCCCGTGGTTCCGGAGGTGTAGAGGATGTACAGGGGATCGGTGGCTTCGACGTCCACCGGGTCCAACGGCGTGGCTCCGGCGGCGGCTTCGTCCCAGTCGAGCCAGCGGCGGGAGGGCTGGTCGTAGTCCGCCGCTGCGGCGGTGAACCCGTCGCGGTGCTTGACGATCACCGGGCAACCTCCGGCACCGGCGAGGTCCAGGGCCTCGGCTACTGCCGGAAGGTATTCGACGCGCCGGGACGGTTCAAGGCCGCCGGTCGCGGTGAGGATGATCTTCGGAGCCGCATCCCGGATCCGTGAGGCGAGCTCGGCCGGGGCGAATCCTCCGAACACCACTGAGTGCACGGCTCCGAGCCGTGCCACGGCGAGCATGGCGATAACGGCTTCGGGAACCATGGGCAGGTAGATGAGGACCCGGTCCCCCTTGGTCACGCCCTGGTGGCGGAGCGCGCCGGCGAACTGCGCCACCTCGTCCCGCAACTGCGCGTAGGTGAAATGCTGTTGGGTGCCGAGCATCGCGGAGTCGTAGACGAGCGCCGTGGTGTCTCCTCGTCCGGCCAGGACATGGCGGTCCAGGGCGTTGAAGGACGTGTTGAGCCGGGCTCCCGGAAACCACCGGTAGAGCGGCGCACGGCTGCTGTCCAGCGCCTGCCCGGGCGCGGTGGTCCACGAAACGGCCTTGGCGGCCTTGAGCCAGAAAGCAGCCGGGTCCTCGATACTCTCCCGGTGGAGGGCCCTGTACCCCTCCACGGCCGGATCCCCCGCGAAGGACGGCGAAACATCAGGAGTACCAGGAGGCTGCCTGCTTTGTCCGGAGTCCACGGCGATCCTTACGGAGAGAGGATGGAATGCAGCTCATGCTACGGCTCCCGATGCTATTCCTCCAGACACAATTTAAACGCCGTGTATACAGAAGCGCGGCTCGCGTTGGCATTTTCCCTAAATTTCTTGCCCGTTTCGCCACCGATGTATACATTGGACACGAGGACGTTCAGAATGACGGCGGAGGAGGACGATATGCGGGCCAGCGACCGCGCCTATGAGTCCCTCCGTTCCGACATCATCGGCTGGCGGCTTCCGCCGGGTTTCGTCCTGGCGGAGGTTGAACAGTCAGCGCGGCTGGGCGTCTCACGGACGCCGCTGCGCGAGGCACTGTCGCGGCTCATCTCCGAAGGACTGGCGGCTCCGTCCAGCGGACGCGGCGTCGTCGTGACCGACATTTCCCTCGGACTCGTGGCCGATCTCTTCGCCGTCCGGATTCCCCTTGAATGCACCGCTGTCCGGCTCGCCGCCCTGCACAGCGACCCGATGGCATTCACTCTTCTCGGCGAACGCTTCACCCGGGCGGGACCGCTGATCGATGCCGGCGATTCCGGCCGGGACCGCTACTACGCGCTGGTTGCCGAACTCGACGCGGCGGTGGACCAGGCAGCAGGCAATCCCTATCTCCTGCAGGCCCAGCGCCACCTGCGAACCCAGCTCGTGCGGATCCGGCGCCTCGCCCGCGACAACCGGAAACGGCTCCATGCCTCCGCAGGCGAGCACGCGCAGATCGCCTCCGCGATCAGCGCCGGTAATGGAGAGCTCGCCTCCGCGGCCATGCAGGTGCACCTGCACAACAGCCTCCAGCACCTGCTGGCAGCAAGAACCGACAACGATTCCGACGGCGCCGAACAGCCGCACCTTCGAAAGGAACACCATGGTTGAGCTCCACCCCGTCCGTGTCCACCGCAGTGACGAGAATCTCGGCCGCGCCGGCCAACTCGCCTACCGGATCGCCGAGGTGGCGACCGATCCTGTCGAGGTCACCCCGGAGGTGACGGAGATGGTGATCAACCGCATCATCGACAACGCCTCGGTGGCGCTCGCCTCGCTCAACCGCGCTCCGGTCGTCGCCGCACGGGCACAGGCGGGAAGCCATCCGGTGTCGGCCAACGGATCCGGCGCGGCGGTCTTCGGAGTGGAAGCTCCCACCTCGCCCGAATGGGCGGCCTGGGCCAACGGCGTCGCGGTGCGTGAACTCGACTACCATGACACGTTCCTCGCCGCAGATTACTCCCACCCCGGAGACAACATCCCCCCGATCCTCGCCGTTGCCCAGCACACGGGCGGTTCCGGGCGCGACCTCATCCGCGGCATCGCGACGGGCTACGAGATCCAGGTCGACCTCGTGAAAGCCATCTGCCTCCACGAACACAAGATCGACCATGTGGCGCACCTCGGGCCATCGGCGGCCGCCGGCATCGGTACCCTCCTGGGGCTGCCCCCGGAAACCATCTTCCACGCCGTCGGACAGGCCCTCCATACGACGACGGCCACCCGGCAGTCGCGCAAGGGTGAAATCTCGACCTGGAAAGCGCACGCGCCGGCCTTCGCCGGCAAGATGGCCGTCGAGGCCGTGGACCGGGCGATGCGCGGCCAGACGTCCCCCACGCCCATCTACGAGGGCGAGGACGGCGTGATCGCCTGGCTGCTCGACGGGCCCGAGGCACGCTACGAGGTTCCGCTGCCCGCCGCGAATGAGCCCAAACGCGCCATCCTCGACACCTACACCAAGGAGCACTCCGCCGAATACCAGGCCCAGGCGTGGATCGACCTCGCCCGCAGGCTGCACGGCGCTCACCCCGAGCTCACCGATCCCTCCGAGGTCCAGAGCATCGTCATCCACACCTCGCACCACACGCATTATGTGATCGGCTCCGGCGCCAACGATCCGCAGAAATACGATCCGACGGCCTCCCGCGAGACCCTTGACCACTCGATTCCGTACATCTTCACTGTGGCGCTGCAGGATGGCCGCTGGCACCACGTCGACTCCTACGCACCCGAGAGGGCTGCACGGCCCGATACTGTGGCCCTGTGGCAGAAGGTCACCACCGTCGAGGATCCTGAGTGGACGCGCCGCTACCACTCACTGGACATCGCCGAGAAGGCCTTCGGGGGCCGGGTGGAAATCACCCTCGCAGACGGCACCGTCCTCACCGACGAGATCGCCGTGGCCGACGCCCACCCGCTCGGAGCCCGGCCCTTCACCCGGGAACAGTACGTGGCGAAGCTGCGCACGCTTGCGGACGGCGTCGTCGAGGACACCGAAATCGAGCGGTTCCTCGCCGCCGTCGAGCGGCTTCCCGAACTTGAGGCAGGAAGCCTCGACCAGCTCAACATCACTGCCCGGGACGGGTACATCACCCCGTCCGCGGCTCCGCTCGGGCTCTTCTAGGAAGGCAACAGGATGCTGTACTCATCGATTCCACCCGAACAGAAGCGCATCGCACTGCGCGACGGCCTGGCGTCCGGGACCCTCCAGCAGTTTCCCGGGGCCTTCAACCCGCTCTCGGCCCGTCTCATCGAGGACAAGGGCTTCGACGGCGTCTACATCTCGGGGGCGGTGCTGGCCAATGACCTGGGCCTTCCGGACATCGGCCTGACGACGCTGACGGAGGTGGCGCAGCGCGCCGGGCAGATCGCCCGCATGACCGACCTCCCGGCGATAGTCGACGCCGACACCGGCTTCGGCGAGCCGATGAACGTCGCGCGGTCCGTCCAGGAACTGGAGAACGCCGGACTCGCGGGGTGCCACATCGAGGACCAGTTCAATCCGAAGCGCTGCGGCCACCTGGACGGCAAGAACGTGGTGGATCTGGAGACGGCGGTGAAGCGCATCCGCGCCGCGGCCGATGCCCGGCGTGACCCGAACTTCCTCATCATGGCACGCACCGATATCCGCGGCACCGACTCCCTGGAAGCCGCACAGGACCGGGCCCGGGCGCTCGTGGATGCCGGAGCCGACGCGATATTCCCGGAGGCGATGCGCGATCTGTCCGAATTCCAGGCCATGCGGGACGCCGTGTCGGTGCCGATCCTGGCCAACATGACCGAGTTCGGAAAGAGCAGCCTGTTCACGACCCGGCAGCTCCAGGAGGCCGGCGTGAATGTGGTGATCTACCCGGTCACCCTCCTCCGCAGCGCCATGGGCGCCGCGGAGCGTACGCTGGACTCGATCAAAGCCAATGGAACCCAGCAGCACGCGGTGCCCGACATGCAGACCAGGGCCCGCCTCTACGAGCTGGTGGACTACGAGTCGTACAACCGGTTCGACTCCTCGGTCTTCAACTTCCGGGTGCCGGACGGCCGTTGAGCACCAGGCCCGGCACCGCTCGCCCACCCGAGTATTTCCTCGCGACGAATGCACCACGAAGGAGTTCCCCGTGACCGAACCACAGATCCACAAGGGCCTTGCCGGCGTGACGGTCGACTACACGGCCGTCTCCAAGGTGAACCCCGACAGCAACTCGCTGCTGTACCGGGGTTACCCCGTGCAGGAACTCGCTGCCCGGTGTTCCTTCGAGGAGGTGGCCTACCTGCTGTGGAACGGTGAACTGCCCACCGCCGCCCAACTCGCCGAGTTCACCGGGTACGAACGCAGCCACCGCAACCTGCCGGAGAACATTGTCGCGGCCATCGACCTGCTGCCGCTCACCAGCCACCCCATGGACGTCGGGCGGACCGCGGTCTCCGTGATGGGCGCCTGTCACCCGCTGGCCTCCGACAGCTCCGTCGAGGCCAACCTGGAGAAGGCGACCTCGCTGTTCGCCGCCTTTCCCGCCGTCGTCGCCTACGACCAGCGCCGCCGCCGGAACCAGCCGCTCGTCGAGCCGCGGGCAGATCTCGGTTATGCCGCGAACTTCCTGTGGATGACCTTCGGCGAGGAAGCCCCCGAGGAAGTGGTGGACGCCTTCAACGTGTCGATGATCCTCTACGCGGAGCACTCCTTCAATGCCTCGACGTTCACTGCCCGCGTCATCACCTCCACCCTCGCGGACCTCCACTCGGCCGTGACGGGCGCGATCGGAGCACTGAAGGGCCCGCTGCACGGTGGGGCCAATGAGGCAGTGATGCACACGTTCGAGGAGATCGGCATCCGGAAGGACGAGTCCGAGGAAGAGGCCGCAGCCCGGGCCAAAGCGTGGATGGAGGACGCCCTCGCACAGAAGAAGAAGGTCATGGGCTTCGGACACCGCGTGTACAAGAACGGCGATTCACGCGTTCCCACGATGAAGGCCGCCCTCGACGCCATGATCGCCTATTACGGCCGCGACGAGATCCTCGGGCTCTACAGCGGACTGGAACACGCCATGGACGAGGCGAAGAACATCAAGCCGAACCTCGACTATCCCGCCGGCCCCACCTATCACCTCATGGGTTTCGATACGGAAATGTTCACGCCGCTGTTCATTGCCGCACGCATCACCGGCTGGACGGCCCACATCATGGAGCAGGTGGCGTCGAACTCCCTGATCCGCCCGCTGAGTGCCTACAACGGTCCGGACGAGCGGCACCTCAGCTAACGGCTGGTCCTCACGACGGCGGTTTCCACGCCCTCGTTGTCGTCCCTCAGGGTGATGGAGGCGGTGAAGGGCTCGCCCTCCACCACGAGGGGCACCCAGGAAGCGGCGTCCTCCCACATGCCATCCCACGGCAGGGCGTCCTCGGGGAACCACTCGGGGTCCACCTCGTCGCTGGCATCAAGGGTGCCCGTGTAGCGCTCCGCCGTGAAGATGGAGCCGATCATGTTGAAGTCGGGGCGGGCGGGGAAGTCCCACGTGACCGTGCCGAGGAAGGTGAGGTCCCCGCCTTCCACACGGAGGCCCGCTTCCTCGAACACCTCGCGTGCGGCTGCCTGGGCGGCCGATTCGCCCGGTTCCAGCTTCCCGCCCAGAGCGACGATGCGCCCGGTCCCGAAACCCGTCTTCTTGAGCCCCAGGAGCACGCGGCGGACGGGTCGGGCGTCGGGCCCGATAGCGCCGGGGGCGCCCGCGGGGAAAGAGTCGAAAAGAAAGCACAGGGCCACCGGGCGGAAGAAGCCTCCGCTGGGTTCGGGAAGTCCGTCCGACGCCATGGCGTGTCGCCCGCCCCTAGCCGAGTGCCCGGGGGTGCGCCGCGGCATACACTTCCCGCACAGTGTCGGCCGTGACGAGCGTGTATACCTGTGTTGTGGTCACCGACGCGTGGCCCAGCAGCTCCTGCACCACACGAACATCGGCTCCACCCTCGAGGAGGTGGGTGGCGAAGGAGTGCCGCAGGGTGTGCGGAGAGACCTCCCGGGTGACCCCCGCTTTCTGGGCCGCCGACTTGAGGATGGACCAGGCGCTCTGACGGCTGAGCCTCCCACCCCGCATGTTGAGGAACAGCGCCGGGCTTCCCGTGCCGCCTCCTGCCAGAACCGGCCGGCCCCGCACCAGATAGGAATCAATGGCCTTCGCCGCGTAGGAACCGAGCGGGACGAGGCGCTCCTTCGACCCCTTGCCGAACAGCCGCACGATCGCGGGGCCGGTTCCGTGCCGGTCCAGGACGTCGTCGACGTCGAGCCCCACCGCTTCACTGATCCGCGCCCCGGTCGAGTACAGGAATTCGAGCAGGGCCCGGTCCCGCTGACCCGACGGCGTTTCGGTGTCCACCGCCTCGAGGATCCGCACCACGTCGTCGACCGAGATCGCCTTCGGCAGCCGTTGCCCGGCCAGGGGCGGGTGCACGTCCCGGGCCGGATCCGCGGAAGTCACTCCCTCCAGGGCCCAGAAACGGTGGAGCCCCCGCACTGCCACCACCGTGCGTGCGGTGGAGCGCGGGCTGAGCGGGGACTGCCCGTCGGATCCGGTGGCCACTGCCTGCGCGAAGGCAGTGACGTCGTGCCGAGTGATGGCAGCGGCGTCGCTGATCCCGCGGGCCATCAGGAAGCGGTGGTAGCGGAGGAGGTCGCGGCGGTAGGCCGAGAGAGTGTTCACTGACAGGCCGCGCTCCACCGCCATGTGCTGGAGGTACTCGGTCATCAGACGGCCCGGCCCGGACTCCAGGAGCTCGTCGGTTACCGTCTTCCCCGCTGAGGCAGGCATGGTCAGCCCCGCAATACTGCACCGTTGGGCCAGGTCGAGTGCCTGCTCGGGTGCTCGGGCCAGGGCGACGAGGCAGGGCGGAGGCCGTCGAAGCCCCGCTCGCGGGCGACCCGGGCGGCCAGGACCGCCGCGGCTGCGGAAGGACTGTGGATGCGCCCCTCGAGCACGGCGGCCACTGCGTCGTCGAGGTCCACCCAGAGCGGTTCGATCTCGGCCTCCTCGTGCGTGCGGAGGTGGAGTTCGTGCTCCGGCACCGGGCCGATGCCGCGCGCCAGGTAGACGCGCAGCGCCTCGGAGGAGGAACCCGGTGAGAGGAACAGGTCGATGAGCACGTTCCACCTGGTCGCCGTGAGGTCGGCCTCCTCGGCGAGTTCCCGCGCGGCGGCGTCGAGGAAGTCCTCGCCCTCCTCGTCGAGCAGCCCGGCGGGGATCTCCCAGAGGAGCATCCGCACCGGATGGCGGTACTGGCGGATGAGCAGCACCTGGTCCTTCTCGTTCAGAACGAGGACCGCCACTGCACCCGGGTGCCGGATATAGTCACGGGCGATACGCTCGCCACCCTCGGTCAGCGAGAACTCGTCCCTCACGACATCCCAGATCCGCCCCTGATACACAGCGGCGGAGGTGTGCAGCCTCCTCGGGCTTTGCTCGTCCCCGAATCCTGCAGGGCTGTGCACTCCGGGTGCCGGCAGCTCACCCACGGCTATGCTTTGGCCCCACGGCGGTCAAGCGCTGCCCGAACGAGCCCCGCGAACAGCGGGTGGGGGCGGGTGGGCCGTGAACTGAGCTCGGGGTGCGCCTGGGTGGAGACATAGTACGGGTGCACGTCCCGGGGAAGCTCGGCGAACTCCACCAGCTCGCCGTCCGTCGTCGTGCCCGAGAAGACGAGCCCGCTGTCACTGATCTGCTTGCGGAACTCGTTGTTCACCTCATAGCGGTGGCGGTGGCGCTCCGAAACGGTCGTCTTCCCGTAGGTTGCTGCGACCACCGACCCCTCGGTGAGCTTCGCTTCCCACAGGCCGAGCCGCATGGAACCGCCCATGTCGCCCTCTCCTGCCACGATGTGGAGCTGCTCCGCCATGGTGGCGATCACGGGGTATTTGGTTTCGGGCTCGAATTCGCTCGAGGAGGCGCCCTCGAGTCCCACGACGTTGCGCGCGTACTCGATGACCATGCACTGCAGGCCGAGGCATAGACCCAGCGTCGGAATCCGATTCTCCCTCGCATACGTCAGGGCGCCGAGCTTGCCCTCGAGGCCCCGGATCCCGAATCCGCCGGGCACGCAGATGGCATCCACGCCGCTGAGGGCGTTGCGGGCGCCCTCGGGGGTCTCGCAATCATCGGACGGCACCCACTTGATGTCCACCTTCGTCTTGTTGGCGAATCCGCCGGCGCGCAGCGCCTCCGTGACCGAGAGGTAGGCATCGGGCAGATCGATGTACTTGCCGACCAGCGCCACCTCGACGTGGTGCTTGGGATTGTGGACGACGTCGAGGAGCTTGTTCCACTTGGTCCAGTTGACGTCCTTGAACTTCAGGTCGAGGGCCTGGACGATATACGCGTCGAGCCCCTGCGCGTGCAGGACCTTGGGGATGTCGTAGATGCTCGCGGCATCGGCTGCGTTGACGACGGCGTCGAGGTCGACGTCGCACATGCGGCCGATCTTCTCCCGCATGGCCAGGGGCACCTCGCGGTCGGAGCGGATGACGATCGCATCGGGCTGGATGCCGATCGAGCGCAGCATCGCCACCGAGTGCTGTGTCGGCTTGGTCTTCAGCTCCTGCGAGGGGCCGATGTACGGGACCAGTGAGACATGGACGAAGAAGACATTGTTGCGGCCGACGTCCTGCCGGACCTGCCGGGCCGATTCGAGGAACGGCTGCGACTCGATATCGCCGACGGTTCCGCCGATCTCGGTGATGATGACATCCGGCGCCCGCTTCGGACCTGCCGGGTCCGCGGGAAGCCGCATCCTCCGCTTGATCTCGTCGGTGATGTGTGGAATGACCTGGACGGTGTCGCCGAGGTACTCGCCGCGCCGCTCCTTCGCGATGACGGTGGAGTAGACCTGGCCCGTGGTGACGTTGGCTGAACCATCGAGGTTCTCGTCGAGGAACCGCTCGTAGTGGCCGATGTCGAGATCGGTCTCGGCGCCGTCCTCGGTGACGAAGACCTCCCCGTGCTGGAACGGGTTCATGGTGCCGGGATCGACGTTGAGGTAGGGATCGAGCTTCTGCATCGTGACGGAGAGACCGCGTGCCCGGAGCAGGTGACCAAGGCTCGAGGCCGTCAGTCCCTTGCCGAGGGAGGAGGCGACGCCACCAGTCACGAAGATGTGTTTGGTCGTCTTGGCGGACTTCTGGAACCGGGAGTTTATTTGCTGCACCACGGGGTTGGAGCCTATCACTTGGAGGAGGTCCGCGCCGCATCGGCGAGGAGTTCCTCGGCGTGGGCCCGCGCGGATGCTGAGTCTTCCTGGCCCGCAAGCATGCGGGCCAGTTCGCGCACGCGCTCGGCGTCGGGGAGGACCTCGACGTCGCTGGCGGTGAATCCGCCGTCGTCGTCCGAGGACGGCGCGCGGGAAACATTCTTGGTGACGCGGATGTGGCGCTCCGCGAAAGCGGCCACCTGGGGCAGGTGGGTCACCACGATGACCTGGACATGCTCAGCGAGCATGGCGAGCCGCCTTCCGATCTCGACGGCGGCTTTTCCGCCCACCCCGGCGTCGACCTCGTCGAACACGAAGGTCGGCACAGGGTCGACGGCGGCAAGCACCACCTCGATGGCCAGCATCACACGGGAAAGTTCACCGCCCGAAGCACCCTTGCCCAGCGGCCGCGGCGCTGATCCCGGGTGGGGCTGGAGGTTGAAGGAGATGTCGTCCTGGCCATGCGGCGTGAGGGACCCTGCTGCGGTGACCTCGATGAGCAGGTTCGCATCGGGCATCGCCAGGGCACTCAGCTCCTCGCTGACCCGGCCGGCGAGGGTCTCGGCCGCGGCGCGGCGGAGCTCCGAGAGGCGCTCCGCGTGCTCGTGCACCTCGCGGTCGAGTTCCTCGATGACCGCGCCCAGTTCGTCCACCCTGCTCGAATCACCGCTCAGCTCCTCGAGCCTCCGCGCACCCTGCTCCCGCCACTGGAGTACCTCGTCGATGGTGGGAGCGTATTTGCGCACGAGTACTGCGAGTTCCGCACGGCGCGACTCCACCTCCGCGAGGCGGCCCGGGCCTTCGCCGTCCAGCGCCGCCCCGTAGGCCGCAAGCTCACCCGAGATGTCCGCAAGGAGGTAGCCCACCTCGGCAACGCGACCTGCGAGCGACTCGAGGTCGGCATCATGCTCCGCCACCGCTTCGAGTTGCCTCTTGGCTTCATCGACGAGCGAGACGGCGTCCGAGCTCGAGCCGAAATCCTCCGAGACCAGCGCGGAATGCGCGACGACGGCGGCGGTGCGTAGCTCCTCCACGTTGCCGAGCCGCATCGATTCCGCCTTCAACGCAGCGTCCTCGCCGGGCTGTGGCTCCACGGCCTCGATCTCGGCCAAGGCCGCCTCGAGGCTCTCAGCTTCCCGCACGCGCTCGCGTGCTTCGGCGCGGAGGCGGTCCCGCTCCGCCAGGGCGTCCCTCCAGCGACCGTACGCGTCGCCGTAGGTTCCAAGCTCCGCGGCAAGCGGCGCTCCCCCGAATTTGTCCAGTGCCGCGCGTTGGGCAGCCGCGCCCTTGAGCCGGAGCTGATCGGACTGGCCATGCACCACCACCAACTGCTCGCCGAGCTCCGCGAGCACTCCCACCGGGGCGGACCTGCCGCCCACGTAGGCCCTGCTGCGGCCCTCGCTGGTGACGGTGCGGGCGAGGATGAGCTCGGCCGCGCCGTCGTACTCCTCGAGGGCCGCCCCGGCCTCTGCTGCGCGAGCGGCGACGGCGCTGTTCGGTTCAAGGCGGAGGATCGCCTCGGCGGACGCGGACTTCGCGCCCAGCCGCACCGCTCCGGCGTCGGACCGCGCTCCGCGGAGCAGCCCGAGGGCGGTGATCACCATGGTCTTTCCCGCGCCGGTCTCCCCGGTCACGACGGTGAGGCCGGGTCCCAGCGTGAGGGTGGCATCAGCGATGACGCCGAGGTCGCGGATGCGCATTTCCTCGATCATTTCGACCGGCTCCCTATTGCTGCGACGGGGCCGCGCCAGCCCTGGATGGGCAACTCGAATTTTCGGACGAGGCGTTCGGAGAACGGGGTCTGTGCGGTGCGGGCGAGACGCACGGGGATCGGCGAACGCCTCACCTCGATGCGCGCGCCAGGGGGGAGGTCGACACTCCGGCGGCCGTCGCACCAGAGCACGCCCCTCGCGCCGGTCCGGGACAGCAGTTCCACGGCAAGGACCGACGACGGCGCCACCACCAGCGGTTTCGCGAACAGGGCGTGCGCACTGATCGGGACCATCAGCAGTGCTTCGACCTCGGGCCACACCACCGGGCCGCTGGCCGAGAAGGCATAAGCGGTGGAACCCGTGGGCGTTGCCAGTACCACGCCGTCGCACCCGAAGGCGCTGACGGGCAGGCCGTCGACCTCCATCACCACCTCGATCATCCGCTCCCGGTCAGCCTTCTCCACGGCAGCCTCGTTCAGCGCCCAGTTGCGGGACAGGAGGGTATCCCGTTGCCACACCGCTACCTCGATCGTCATGCGTTCCTCGACGGAGTAGTCCCTGTCGGCAACCCACCGCACCGTTTCCTCGAGGTCGGCGCGTTCACTCTCCGCGAGGAAACCCACGTGACCGAGGTTGACGCCGAGCAGGGGAACCTCGGTACCCCGCACGAGCTCCGCCGCGCGGAGGATCGTCCCATCGCCGCCGAGCACCATGACGAGCTCCACGCCGTCGAGGTGGATGTCCTGGCCCAGCGTCTCGGTGGGCGCCGTCAGTCCCCCGTACTCATCCTGGAGGTCGGCGAGTTCCTCCGGCCGCATGACCGGAGTCAGTCCCAGGGCATGGAGGCGCGTGCAGGCCTCCTGGGCGGCAGCCATCGCGTCGTGGCGGCCCGTGTGGGCGAGCACCAGTACTCGTCTAGTCATCAAGCTCCATCGAAAGTCGAGGAACCGGCCTCTTCCGCAAACACACCGCTCGCGTCGAGCACCTGATGTGTCAGCAGATCCGGTTCCCCCTCGATCCTAGGCACCAATGTCGATTCAGGCACCTTTATCCACACGAAGTACTCGCGGTTCCCGTCCTGGCCGGGGAGGTCGCTTGGTGCGAGCCCGCCGATTTCCAGCCCGAGCACCAGTGCTTCCCGAAGCACTCCATGGACCCCACGGCGCCGCACCACATCCGAGCTCACCACTCCCTGGCCGTTGAGCCCGCTCCGGCCCACTTCGAACTGCGGCTTGATCAGCAGCAACATGTTCCCGCCGGGGCGTGTGGACCGCGCGAGGGCTTCGAGCACGAGCCGCAGTGAGATGAAGGACAGGTCAGCGACGGTGAGGTCGACCTGCCCGCCGATCTCACCGGGTTGCAGGTAGCGGACGTTCATGCCCTCGAAAACGGAGACCCGCGGATCGGTCCGAAGCTTGCCGGCGAGCTGTCCGTGTCCCACGTCGACGGCGATCACCTCCCGCGCTCCCCTCGTCAGGAGAACCTCGGTGAAGCCTCCGGTCGAAGCGCCGGCGTCCAGGCACCGCCGGCCGTCCGCCGCAAGGGCCGGGAAGAACCGGAGCGCACCGGCTAGTTTATGGCCGGCACGGCTCACGTAATCCTCACCCGTCATTTCCACCTCGAGGAGCCGGTCACCGGCCACCTGCAGGGACGCTTTGCCGGCGGGCGCGCCGTCAAGGAGCACCCTGCCGGAGACGATGAGCTGCGCCGCATGGGAGCGTGAGCGCGCGAGCCCGCGCTTCACGAGTTCCTGGTCCAGTCGCGTCATACCTGGCGTCCCTGGTTGAGCTCGGCGAGCAGGCTGTCGGAAATGTCCGAATACAGTTCCGGCTGCTCCGCAACGGGCGTGTCGGTGAGCAGTGCAAGGCGTGACAGGACGGCGTCGACGTCGGTATTTCCCGACGTGAACTCATCGAACGGCCACGACGAGCCGGCGCCGGCGCTGCCGCTGGAGGATTCGTCGGGATCGCGCACATCACTCATGCCGTCCCTCTTCCCGCGTCGTCGCTTCCTTCATTCCGTGCCTGTCTCGTCCTTCGTATTTCACTTACTGCAGTCAAGGCCGCTCGGGGGTGAACTGCAGCCGCGGGAGGAAAACCCTGTCCTGCAGCGGATGCGCCGTCCACCACGCAGAACATGCCGCCCGCCACGCATCGAGATCGGTTTCCGCGCCCTCCACCAACACGGATTCCCCGTCTACACGGGCGGACGCCTGCCCACGGTGGTGCACGCCGCTCACCGCTCGGGCTACCGGGTACGGTTCATAGAACGCAGTGAGCGACGGGATGAGGTAGTCCGGGCGCTCGTCGTGCACCGCGGCGAGAGCAGTCCGGAGCGTATCCACTCCGGTGAGGACCAGCGCGGTCTTCATCCCTGCACGGTTCCCGCCCAGAATGTCGGTATCCAGCCGGTCTCCGACGACGAGGGCTTTCCGTGCTCCCACGTGGCGGGCCGCTGTCTCGAAAAGGGCAGCTTCGGGCTTGCCTGCCACCACCGGCTGCTTGCCGGTTGCTGCCGCAACAGCTGCCACGAGCGATCCGTTGCCCGGCGCGATCCCCCGGGCCTGAGGGATCGACATATCGGTGTTGGTTGCCACCCAGACCGCGCCCGCGGCTACCGCGTAGGCGGCCTCCGCGAGATCCTTCCAGCCGAGTTCGGGCGAGAACCCCTGGATGACGGCGTCGGGGGAATCCTCCGCTGACCGGACGACTTCAAGCCCCTGAGCCCGCACCAGGTCGGCAAGGGTGCTGCTGCCGACGACCAGCACCCGGGAAGCTTCGGGAACCCGGGCCGCCAGTAATTCGGCGCCTGCCAGCGCCGAGCCGAAAACCTGGTCAGCTCGCGCCGGAGCGCCGAGGCTTCGGAGATGCGCCGCCACGACGTCCGCGGACCGCGACGCGTTGTTCGTGACATAGGCCAGGGCAACGTCCAATGCGGCCAGGGATTCAAGCGCTTCGGCTGCGCCCGGGATGGCATGCTGCCCCGCGTACACCACTCCATCGAGGTCGGCCAGGACTGCGTCGAACCCGTCGATCAGCCGGCCCTCAGTCATCAATACGGTCCTCTTCCGCCTGTTCGGAAGCTACCTGTCGCGCAGCAGGTTCCTGCCCTTCGGACTCCCCGCCGGTCTGATGGGCGGCGGCAGGTTCGACCCCCGTCATGGAGTCGTCGCTTCCGGTGCCCGTCCGAGCCGGGGCGACGCCCGGCTCCGCTGCTCCATCGGCCCGGTCGGCAGCGGGGTCTGAGGCCCCGACTACGGTCTCGGACTCGGACTCAGGTTCATCAGGGACCCCGTTGCTCGCGCTCCCGATCACCTCGGAGACCCTCGGTACACGGACCGGTATGACGTCGTCGTCCTCATCGCCCCCGAGATCGATGATGTCGGGCTCCGTCGGGTCGTCCAGACCCAGGGCGGTCTCGGCCACCCGGGCCTGCTTGCGCCAGGTACCGGACTCCGCCGTCCTGCCGACCGCGTCGAGCGCGTCACCATACGCGCGGAAAAGCCTCGGCGTGAATGAGAAAGCGCGGTGAAGGTCGAGCTGGGGGATCTCGAGCGCCGCGACCGCAGCATCGAGCTGACCGAGGTCCGCCCTTGCACCTGACACGACCATGGCCAACTCGGCTTTACCTGCCGAATCGAGGGTTTCTGCTTCCTCTCCCCGGGCAAGGTCGAGGGCCCTGTCGGGTCTCCCCAGGCCACGCTCACAATCCGCCATCACCGGGAGGTGGACATTCGAGCCGCTGATACGACGGAACGTTCGGAACTCGCGCAGCGCCTCGCCATAGTGCCCTGCCGCATACGCAGTAATGCCGACCGCCTCACGTACTGCTGCGAGACGTCCGCCGCGCCTGCTGGCCGCAAGCGCATGCTGGAATGCGAGTTCCGGATCGTCGTCGATGAGACGACCCGCCATCACCAGATGCTTTGCCACCCAGAGCGCGCTTCGCTCTTCGAGGTTCCTGATCTGGGCACGTGTCACCCGATCCAGCTCATCGCCCTTGACGTCCTCGTCGATCTCGGGTGACCGTTCCCTGTCGGGCCGATTGGCGCTCCTCAGATCCCGGGCGTTGTGGGGCCGGGCACCCCCGCTGTCGGCTCCTTCGCCCCTTCGCTCGGGACGGTCGCCACGCCCGCCGTCGACGGGACGGCGGTTGTCCCTGGTGCGGTCTTCCCGGACCCCTGAGCGTTTCTCGTTCGTTGATGCGGCTGGGAACCGACGCTCACTGGACGACCCTGCGCCTGCCGCCGGACGTTTACTCCAGGGGCGGTCGCCCGATGTGCTGCTGGTGCTGCTGCGCGGGGCTCCACCGCCCGTCCGTGGACGTCCGGAGTCCGATCCTGATGCGGATCCACCGCGGGAAACCGCGCCCCGGAGCCGATCACCGCGCTCATCACTCCTGCTGCCTGCGCCCCTGTCACGATCGCGCCTATCGCTTCCGCGTCCGTCGCGATCGGCCCTGTCCCGCTCCCTGGGGGCACCCCTGTCACGGTCGGGCCTTCCACTACTGCCGTCGCGGTCCCGGGGGGCACGATCATCTTGCCTGTCGTCAGCACCGGCGGGGCTGCGGGCGACGCGTTCGCCCCCACTGACGGGACTGCCGGTGGCGCGTTCTCCGCCGCGATCTTCCCTCGTCTCGCGCGCGGCGTTGCGCTCCCGGCCTTCCTTGGAGAAGCCTTCCTCCGCGGAGCCGGCGATTTCTGCGGAACGCTGTTGATCGCGTGACGGCACAGAGGTAACGCTCTTCGATCCCCAGGAATGTCGGCGCCCGCCCTGCCCGCCGCTCGAGCCTGTGCCCTGCTGTGCCGGCCTCTGAGCCTCGTCACCGGTTTCGGAATTTCGATCCTGCTCAGCCATGGCGGCGCGGTTCCTCTCATTGGCAGCGGGCGTGGTGCGCCTGCTCTTCACTATTGTTCTATGGGTCATTCTTCTACGGATCGGCGGGTACCACGCAATCCGATGCCGGCAACCCGGAGGCCACCACACGAGAGCCGGCCTTCTGATGCCCGCTCGTCATGCAATTTCATTCCGAACGCAGGTTAGATCGCGGGCCGCGGTGTGGTGTTTAAAGGGGCAGAGGCCCCACCGGTGGTGGGGCCTCTGGCCTGTAATGGTTGTCCGGCGGTGTCCTACTCTCCCACACTCTCTCGGGTGCAGTAC